>JAPKBN010000011.1 GCA_026421215.1 Dehalococcoidia bacterium | reverse complement strand
CTTGGTGTGGATGTCGTCAGCTCAGGAGATGTGCTCCAGTACTCGACCGAACGGTGGACTCCAGCCCAACGTGAGTCACACCAGGTCGCCATGGATGGGTTGGTGCGTACCGTACACGATGCTTTCGCATTCATCGGCGAGAACATCAACTGGAAATTGACCGAGCATGACGTCGCCGAGTTCATCAGAGGTCGATTCGAGCGCCTGAACCTCGTGGCGCCAGATGGTCCGATCGTAGCAGTGGACGCACATGCTTCTGATCCGCACTACGAGCCTGCTCCCGATACGTCTTCCATCGTCAGGAAGAACAGCCTGGTCTTGATAGATCTGTGGGCCGTTTCCGCCGAACCCGGTTCGGTCTTTGGCGATATTACGTGGACGGGCTACACCGGCGAGCCGACTCCCAGGCACGAAGAGGTGTTCCGGGCCGTCGCCGATGCCCGTGACACAGCCGTGAGTTTCATGCAGGATGCATTCTCCAGTGGACGGGAACTTGAGGGGTGGGAAGTGGACCGAACGGCTCGTAATGTGATCGAAAAAGCCGGGTACGCCGACCATTTTGTTCACCGACTCGGTCACAGTATTGGGGTTGAAGTCCACAGTAATGGCGTCAACCTGGATGATTGGGAGACACACGACACACGAAAACTGATTCCCGGCATTGCGGTATCGGTTGAACCGGGGATTTACCTGCCAGAATTCGGTATTCGGTCCGAAATTGATGTATTTCTGGGAGAAAATGGACCGCAGGTCACTGGCGACATACAGCAAGAAATAGTCAAAATTAACGTCTAGATGGTCCGACACACTACGGCGGGGTAACCGCGTGATGGGTCGTGTCAAATGCGTGCAATTCGAAAATCCACGGGCCGTCTTAAGACTTGGAGCAAATAAGAAATGTCATTCACAGCATTCCTGATAGGGAACGTACTGCTGGCTCTGGTCATGCTGGCGTGGAACCTGTACACACAGATGTCGCTCCGTAGCGAAGAGCCAGAGGCTAAGGCTCGATGGACGGTTGCCGTCGGCATTCAATGGCGATTCGGCGCGGTCACAGCTGCGTTGATCGCCGTAACGGTCGGGCTGTTTGACGCCATACTCTTTGGAGAGGGCGAAAAGATCACGGTAGTCTCAGGAATCTTTTCTATGCTGGCTCTGTCGATTGCCGTGGCGCAAGCAGTCCTATCGCTGATCCTGTCCGCTCAGTTGATGGGGCGAGGAGTCGACGCCAGTACATCTTCGTTCAGCGACGATTCGTCGTGGCGCCGGCCGGTCGAATGGACGACTGTCGTTGGCGTGCCTGTGTGCCTTCTCGGCGCACTCATCTTCGGCATCGTGGCCTGGTCACTGTCCTAGACCTTGATACAGGCCACCTGGTGCCTGTTTCCGCGGTCGATTAGTTCGGGAACAACCTCTGCGCACTCTTCGGTTGCGATAGGACAACGCGTCCGAAATACGCACCCCGACGGCGGATTTATTGGGCTCGGTATGTCTCCCGCCAGCACGATTCGCTCACGCCGTCGCTCGAGTATCGGGTCTGGAATGGGCACGGCCGACATCAATGCACGCGTGTACGGATGCGTCGGATTCTCATAAAGGTCTTCGCTCGATGCCAGTTCCATGATTTTGCCGAGGTACATCACGGCTACTCGATCACTGATGTGACGCACAACTGATAGATCGTGGGCGATGAACAGGTACGAAATGTTGAACTCAGCCTGCAAGTCTGTCAGCAGGTTCAGGATCTGCGCCTGGATCGAAACGTCGAGTGCTGAGACGGGCTCATCGCACACGATAAAGGACGGCTCCCCGGCCAGCGCCCGGGCTATACCGATGCGCTGTCGCTGTCCTCCCGAAAACTCATGCGGATAGCGACCTATCATCGCCGGATTCATCCCGACGCGTTCCAGTAGTTCCGCGACCCTGTCTCGACGCTGATTCTTGTCTCCCGCCAATCCATGCACCGTCAGCGGTTCCCCGACGATCTGGCCCGCGCTCATGCGGGGGTTCAGGGAACCGTATGGATCCTGGAAGATGATCTGCATTTCGGATCGGAACGGGCGCATCTGCTTTGCCGATACGGCCGTGAGCTCGACGCCCCTGAACTGGACCGAGCCAGACGTGGGCCTTTGAAGTTGCAGGATCGCCCGTCCGGTCGTCGTTTTGCCTGAACCACTCTCCCCTACCAGCCCGAGCGTTTCGCCCGGTGCTACGTCAAAGGAGACGCCGTCCACGGCCTTCACTGCTCCGGTCTGTCGCCGAATCAAGAATCCGGAACTGATCGGGAAGTGGACTTTTAGATCATTTACCGAAAGCGTCGTGTTCGTCTCGGAATCGGCGCCGATCCCGCCCCGATCAGACGAGTCTTGCCCTACAAGCCGGGTTGTCATGACGGTTGCTTTTCCAACGCGGTTCCGGCGGCGATATTCTCAGATTCCCAGCAAGCCACCTGATGAACTGTTCCCTCAGCTAAACGGCCCTGCGACAGTCGTACGGGTAACTGGACAGGTGACTCGATCCCGCAGCGGTCCACCGCCCATCTGCATCTTGGCTCAAACGCGCAGCCGGCAGGCAGGTTGGCCAGATCCGGTATTTCACCCTCGATGGACTCAAGTCGGTCGCGAGCCGAAGCGTCTAGACGAGGCACGGAGCTCAGAAGGCCCGTCGTGTACGGATGTTGAGGAGCCGCGTATATCTCGTCCGCCGTCCCGGATTCGATAATCTTCCCGGCGTACATCACGGCGACCCTCTGGGCATACCGGGCCACGACCCCCAGGTTGTGGGTGATGATCAAGAGCGCCATCTTGAACTCGTCACACAGTGACTGTAGCAACTCAAGGATTTGCGCCTGGATGGTTACATCAAGCGCCGTAGTCGCCTCGTCTGCGATCAGAAGTCTTGGGTTGCAACTGATCGCCATTGCGATCATGGCCCGCTGACGTTGGCCGCCGCTCAATTGGTGTGGGTAATCGTCAAATTTTTTTGACGGGTCAGGAAGCCCGACTCGGTTCAGGATTTCGACCGCTCGATCACGTGCGGCCCGTCCCTTCAAATCAAGATGTATCTCGAAAGCCTCGGTGATCTGTCTACCGACAGTGAGTACTGGATTCAGAGATGTCATCGGCTCCTGAAAAATCATACCGATGCTTCCACCACGCACACGCCGCATCTCCTGTTCAGAAATCTGTCGGAGATCCGTGCCTTCGAACAACACCTCACCGTCTGTTATTTCGCCCGGAGGATTCGGTATCAGCCGCATCACCGACAACGACGTCACCGACTTGCCGCAGCCAGATTCCCCGACAAGTCCGAGGATCTCGCCCTCATCGATGTGAAAAGAAACGCCGTCTACAGCCTGTACATAACCGCCGGAGGTGGCAAACCTGGTGGCCAGGTTACGTACCTCAAGAAGATGCGTAGAACCGGCTTTTGCTGTGGGTAAATCGGGCGTCAAAGAATTATTCCTGGGGCCTGTTCCGGGCGAGCAGATAGCATTCTGTCCGCCCGATGGTGGTCGACATGAGAGTGGGGTCTAGGCACACGAGAAGATAGTTCATGGTTTGTCGATCGATTCTAGCTTTGCCCGGTGCCAGCCTGGGATTCTTTTTGATGACCTAAACACCCAAGTGGGAACTGGGAAGGGTCAAGGATGTGGACTACGTCATATCCATGTACGTTACGTTGATACTCTGGGTTGTAATAGCGCCCGCGATGAGTGTAATCGGACATGTCTAGGTACGATTGACTTCCCGCATCGTCCGCACTACCCATGGTCGGATCATCGACATCGATTAGCTTGTTATACGGGCCTTGGAGGGCTGAATTGGATTTTCGTGACGTAACCCTACAGGCCATCACTGATTTCAGCACTCAACTGGACGGAGCACTGGAAGGTCTGACGCCCGAGCAATTGCGCTGGCGACCGACGCCAACCGCCAACCACATACTATGGACAGTCTGGCATCTGACCCGCGTAGAGGACGCCTGGATCAACTGGTACCTGAGCGATAACGGAGAGAGGTGGAAGGTCAACGGGTGGGCAGAGAAGTTCGGTTTACCGGCCAGAGATCGGTGGGGTTTCGGCGATACTCCGGATCAGGTCGGGGCGTTTCCGGACGTGCCAGCGAACGTGGTCGCGGGGTATCGAGCAGACGTAATGGAGAGTGCCCAGCTTGTAATCAGAGGTTTGTCAACGACGGACCTGGAGAGAACGAACGCTCACCACAATCCATTTAATCCTCGACCAGCCCCGACTTTCACCTGGGTACTGGCCCGGATCTCGGTGGAGTGTTCGCAACACATTGGACAAGTGGCTTACATAAGAGGCTTGATGCCAGAACAAGAGGGCTGGAAAGAATAGTCCCGGATCCACGGATATCACATGCCAGAGATGTCCCAATGGCTTTGAAAGTGAGTCAGATCTCGACCACTCATCTTCTTACAGGCTGCCTGCCTCCATGCCTCCACCGGGCAACTGTGTGCCGATCCCTCGTTCTAACGCGATGTCCAACACACGCTTGCCGACCGAGATGTCCTCCATCGCGACGCCCTGTGATTCGAACAGCGTAACTTGAGATGCATTGGTGCGACCGGGGTTGGTCCCGGCCACGATTTCGCCCAGATTCAAGACCTGCTCCCATCGGATACGACCTGAATCGGCGGCAGCCATAAGATCCGCACACTCGATCTTCGCCTGATCCACATCGTCGGTCGCAATCACGTCAGATTTCACAACAGCGCGGGTGTCCAGTTCCCGTCTCTGCCACCCGTTGGCGCCAGCGGCGTTGATGTGGACACCCTCTCTGATGGAATCACCGAGGAGCACCGGTTCACGGGTGTTAGTGATAACGATGATGATGTCGGCGCCCTCAAGGCATTCGTCGATCGACGCCGCGGCGGTGACTGGGATCTCCAGTTTTTCTGTCATTACTTTCGCGTACCCGTTCCGATTTTCGGCGGTACGGCTATAGACGGATGCTGTCTCTATTTCACGGACGCCCGCGACGGCCTCAAGTTGGGTCCGAGCCTGGTAGCCGGAGCCAATCACAGCAACCTTGCTGTTCTCGGTCGGGCGCGCCATGTGTCGCGTCGCGATGCCGCTGGCCGCGCCAGTACGGATCTGACCCATGAGGTTGGCGTCCAAGATCCCTAGCAGACCTTCTCCAGAGGCTCCGTAAATCAACACCTGAAACGAGATGCCGCCGCTGCCGCCGACGTAAGACTTCGAGCCGACTATTCCCTTTTCAGGCCAACCAGCAGACATCAGGTTGTAGGAACCACGCCCCAGAGCGATACGACTACGGGAGTGGTTGATAACTTCACCCCGTCCCCAGGCTCCAAACACGTCTTCGACCGCGTCTAGCGCCAGGTCCATCGTAAGAATTTCGCCAACTTCAGCTTCCGTTAAATACAGAGTCATTATCGCTAGATCCTCGTTCTTAGGAATAACGGTAGGTAACTGGCCAGATTCTATAGGCGGAAGACGACGTTTAACCCAACCGTTCATGTGGATTCCCGGGTAACGGAGTGGATCGCTCCGCCTTTGTCTTTCACCTCGTCACCAGTTCGCCAGTTCACCATCCAAAAAGATGATTGGCCGGCGGGTGTCCGATTTCAAACGAAGTCAAAATCGAACCATGTCTCGTTGATTTACACAGCACATTGCGATGCTGGCGCCTGCCCCCGATAATCCCAGTTGGCCCATCGGCGTTGCGGGATGGGTGGTAGCAGACCACACACATATTGATACAACGGAGGCCCAACGATGCCCCGGGAATGGACGTTTGAAGACGCTTTACCGGTCATTGGATCGATAACGGAAGGCAACGCCTGGGATGGCAGCCGACTGTTGTTTACCAATATCGCGATGAACCGATTGCTGGCCTATGACCCGGCCACTGGAACCGTTGTGATGGAACGCTCTGGCACTAACGCCGCCAACGGCCTTAATTTTGATGCGCAGGGAAGGTTGTTTGCCTGCGAGGGCGGTGGGCGTCGGATCGCCATGTACGAGGATGGTAAGCCCGGCGTTACCGTTGTGGACCGCCTCAACGGTAAACGCCTCAATGGACCGAACGATCTCGCGATAGACCCGCAGGGGCGTATCTACTTTTCTGACCGGATCAACGATGTGTTTCCTGAGATGGGAATCGAATTTTCGGCCATCATTTCGGCCGACCCTCTACCAGACGGCAGTTGGAAGGCCGTGCAGCGGACCTTTGACTCCACGATGCCAAACGGTCTGTTGTTCTCCATGGACTATCAGACCCTTTACGTGGCCGAAAGTGACTATGGCGCTGGCCGCTTCCGGCAGCTTCGTGGATATCCCGTGAACAGCGATGGATCGCTTGGAGATTACGAACTTCTGCACGATTTCGGTCCGCACCGGGGCATCGACGGCATGACACTATCATCGGAAGGTCATATCGTCGCCTGTACCGGGTGGGAGGTCTCCGGCCCGGGTCCGATGATCACCATTTTCGAGCCTGACGGCAGGATTGTGGCGACACATCGAACGCCAGCGATACGCCCGACCAACTGCACTTTTGTCGGAGACGACCTGTATGTCACCAGCATCGAGGGACATCTTCTCGTTGCAAAGGGCACCGGCATGACCGGCCACCTGCTTTACCCGTGAGGCACACCAGATGACTGAATGGACCTTTGAGACCATCGCCGAGCGCAACTCACTCACTGAGGGCCCGGCGTGGGATGGGACCGGCCTGCTGTACTCCCACTGCGCCGCAGACCTGACGATGAGGTGGGATCCACAGACCGGAGAAAGCTCCGTCTGGCGGGAAGATACCGGCGGCGCCAACGGGATGGTGTTTGACCATAACGGACGACTGTTTGCGTGCGAAGGTAAAAACCGACGCGTAGTCGAGTACGTTTCGGGCGAACCGACACAATTGATCGTAGACAACTTTGATGGACGTCCTTTCAACGAGCCAAATGATTTGGCGATAGACGACCGGGGCCGAATCTGGTTCACGGATCCCAATTACGGTGACCGACCGTTGAGCATTCCCACGGAACAGGTTTATCGTGCCGATCCACAACCCGACGGCAGCTACACCGCAGTTCGTGTTACCGACGACATGAGACGGCCAAACGGGATATTGATATCGCCTTCAGGAGATCGGCTATTTGTCGCCGACAGTGTTGGCGGCGTGGCGGCTCATCCCCGCTTCGTGTCCTACCCAATCAATCTCGACGGTTCACTCGGAGAACAGGCCACCCTGCATGACTTTGGATGGGGACGTGGTATCGACGGAATGTGCTGGGACGCTGATAACAACATCGTCGCCAGCGCCGGGAGTCATATTTATGGCCCGGGTCCGATGATCTACGTATTCAACACGGACGGACGTGTCCTCGAGACGCACCGAACGCCGTCCGATATGCCTACAAATTGCCTGTTTGGTGGTCCTGATTACGACGAACTGTTCATCACGTACGGAACCGGAACAGTACACCGGGTCCGAGACTCTGGACTGAAAGGCCGGCAGACGCTGTAATCACGGAAACCCTTGGGTCCACAAAGACCGCCGCCCGGTTTCCTGTGGCGCGCCGTCAAGATACTGTTCCTCCGGACCTTGACCTCTATTGACACCAGACGATTACGTTAATACTCTGACGGTAATTGAATATGCCCCGGGGGAGCTTGGGAATCCAGGCTGAGAGGACAGTTCACCACTGTCGACCCCTAACCTGATCTGGGTAATGCCAGCGGAGGGAGTGGTTTCCATGCCTTCTTTGCCGCCCGGATTGGGCGGTTTTTTTTCGCCCCATGATGATCTCGATCGTTGGGACGGTGATTAGGAGGCTTGTGATGACCAGATGGACAGCAATTGCCAGCATTATGCTCGTACTCGCTTTCACCATAGCGTGCGGTGAAGACGAAGACAGCGAGCTTGTAATCATGACCCACGACAGTTTCGACATCTCCGAAACGATTATCGACGAATTCGAAACTGACAACGACGCCACGGTTGTCATACAGAGAGCCGGCGATGCCGGGGAAGCCCTGATACGGGCGATCCTCGAAAAAAATAATCCGTCTGCTGACCTGTTGTACGGCATCGATAACACCTATCTGGAACGTGCACTCGAAGAGAAAATATTCGATGAATACCGGTCGGATCTCCTTGATCAGGTACCGGACGAATTCGAGTTCGACAGCTCCGGGCACGTTACCCCGATCGACTACGGCTACGTGAACCTGAACTACGACATCGATTTCCTCACCGAAAATGGTCTTACTGCCCCAGAAACTCTGGAAGAACTGACCGGACCCGACTGGTATGAATCGCTGGTCGTGGAGAATCCAGCGACTTCGTCGCCGGGCCTGGCTTTCTTGATCTCGACCATCGCTTACTTTGGTGAAGACGACGATTACGATTATCTGGACTTCTGGGCCGACATGAAGGCCAACGGTGTCCTGGTAAAAGACGGCTGGAGCGACGCCTATTACACCGATTTCACAATGTACGGCGGTGATAGGCCACTAGTTGTGAGCTACGCCACCAGCCCGGCCGCCGAGTTCCTCTTCTCCGAGGATCCGATCGAGTCGCCACCGACTGGCAACATCCTCATCGATAATGCCACCTTCACCCAGATCGAGGGCATAGGAATTCTCAAGGGAACAAACAGCAAGAACCTCGCCAAGAAGTTCATCGACTTCGCCCTCGGGACCAGGTTCCAGGAAGATTTCCCGGACAAGATGTTTGTGTACCCGGTGAATGAAAAGGCCGCTACGCCTGATTTCTTTAAATTTGCCGAAGTCCCATCGCAGCCAGTCGGGATCAGTGCAGAGGAAATAGGTGAAAAGCGTGAACAGTGGATACAGGCCTGGACCAAGGTGGTCCTGCGCTAAATTCACTTGATGTCGCGGTTCGGGTAGTTCGCGAACGCGTTTTACCCGGGCTATCGATTATGTGATGGTGGCGTTCTTATCGTCGCGGTGATGTGCCATCTGCCGGGAAGGCAACGTGTATACAGTGGCCAATAGCTCACCCACAAATGGGCGAGACGGTTCCTACATAGTCGGATCGGATGTCTGATGACGGCTAGCCGATTACTGGTAGTCGGGCCGATATCGTTCATCGCCGTCTTTTTTCTATACCCGCTTGTAGCGATCCTGGCGAAAAGTTTTGGCGGTGGCGCCGTAGGACTGGGCCCCTTCCAGGTATTGCTTGGTGATACCTACTACCTGGGCAGGATCTGGTTCACCATCTGGCAGGCGGCGTTCTCTACGTTCCTGACACTGGTCCTCGGCCTCCCGGTCGCCTATCTATTTGCACGCCATGAGTTTCCGGGCAAATCATTGCTCAAGGCGTTGACCACCCTCCCGTTCATAATGCCAACGATAGTGGTAGCGATGGGATTCGTAGCCTTGCTGGGCTCCGGAGGGCTCGTGAACACGGGGCTATCAGGTGTTTTCGGCGATAACGCGCCACAGGTCCGTATCGCTAACACTCTGACCATCATTTTCCTGGCCCACGCGTTCTACAACTATTCGATAGTTGTGAGGATCGTCTCAGCGTACTGGGCTAACTTGAGTCCTCAGTTCGAGGAAAGTTCTGCAATGTTGGGGGCAGGTCGGGTTCAGACCTTTCTTCACGTAACGCTGCCCCTGTTACTACCAGCCATATGGTCGTCAGCAATCCTGGTGTACATTTTTTCGTTCACCTCGTTCGGCGTGGTCATGATCCTTGGCGGATCGCAGTTCGCAACCATGGAAGTCGCTATATACGAGCTCACGGTGAAATTATTCCGCCTGGATATCGCTGGCGCTCTTGCGATAGTTCAGATCGTCTTCACCTACATCTTCATGCTCATTTACACCAGAATCCAGGCTCGCAGCGCTGTCCCGGTCACGCTGGTTCACCGTGAAGCGATTGCAAAAAGGAAAAGGAGCATCCGGGATACCCTGTTTGTGATCGGAATCATCTCTATCCTGTTGATTGTTCTCTCCCCGCTGCTGGCTCTGGTTGAACGTGCGATCTCTACCAATGACGGATACTCACTCGTCCACTTTTCTGCATTGTTTTCCAATGACAGCGGTTCGTATTTTTATCTGTCTCCGTTGCACGTGATATGGAACTCGATTCGTTTCGCTTTCATGTCCATGGTCATAGCCATGCTGGTTGGTACGGCCGCTGCCTACGTGATAGTCAGGCCCGGCAAACGATCGAGTATCCTCGACTCCCTGTTTATGTTGCCGCTGGTCGTCTCCGCCGTGACGCTTGGATTCGGGTTCTTGGTGGCGTTTAATCGACCGCCCGTCGACCTGCGAGGGTCGTGGCTCATACTTGTAATCGCTCATTCGCTTGTGGCTTATCCGTTTGTCATCCGGACGCTACTTCCGGTATTGCGTGGAATGCCTCCACATCTAAAGGAATCCGCCGCCTTACTCGGCGCGTCCCCGCTCCGAGTTTTTATCCATGTCGAGCTTCCACTGATAGCTAGGGCCCTGGTCGTTGGAGCCACGTTTGCGTTTGCTGTGTCCATGGGAGAGTTTGGAGCGTCCCTATTACTCGTGAGATCAGAATTCACGACTATCCCCGTAGCGATATTCAGGTTACTGGGGCAGCCGGGGGCGGCAAACTTGGGGCAGGCCCTTGCTATGAGTACGCTGCTTATGGCTGTGGTCGCGCTCGGGTTCGTTGTCATTGAGCGGTTCCGGTACCGGGACATAGGCGGATTTTGATGGCAACGTCACCGATCCTCCAGCTTGATAAAGTTTCCAAGTCTTATGGCGAGACGTTTGCTATTCGAGATGTCTCATTGAACGTAGACCGGGGTGAACTGGTTTGTTTACTCGGTCCAAGTGGGTGTGGGAAAACGACTCTCCTCAGGATCATCGCCGGTCTGGAAACTATGGATTCAGGGACGATCTCGTTCCGTGGCGAAGACCTACACGGGATGGCCCCTCATTCGCGAGGCTTCGGTTTCATGTTTCAGGACCTCGCCCTTTTCCCCCACATGGACGTTTTCGGAAACGTGGGATTCGGTCTGCGGATGCAAGGGATGTCGAACGACCGAGTTCGGATGCGGGTCGATGAAATGCTCGAACTTGTTGACCTCGGTGACTACCGAAACCGAAAAGTTCATGAACTGTCCGGAGGCGAACGTCAACGCGTCGCCCTGGCACGTTCCCTCGCGCCAGCTCCAAAATTACTGATGCTGGATGAACCGCTGGGTTCTCTAGACCGGGTTTTGCGTGAGTCCCTTCAGGCACAGGTTCGTTCGATCCTCAAAGAGATCGGAGTGACGGCGATCTACGTGACCCACGATAAAGAGGAAGCTTTTGCCCTCGCCGACACCATCGTTTTTGTAAACGGTGGACAGGTGGTTCAATCTGGCCCACCCGAGGCGCTCTTCCAGGCGCCTGCAACTGAGATGGTCGCTCGATCTTTGGGTCTCAGGAACATCATCGAAGGGACGATAGTCCGGGCATCCGAGTCGGTCGAAATCGCTTCATCCGCTGGGACCCTGTCAACTGCAGGCCCGCTACCTGGTGGTATATCCGTTGGAGACGGCGTTTTAGTGATCATCAATGAAAGAAGTATTTCGGTCGCACCGGTTCACCACGAATGGGCAGAGATGGGAATCAGGTTGTCAGGAGTTGTGAACGAGCAGAAATTCCGCGGTGGGGAATCTGAAATTCACATGACGGTTGGCCGGAGCGAGCTGATTTCCGTCGTCCCCACGGTAGATGCGCAAACCGAAGTGACATCGGGGGACGAAGTCTCCGTACATGTCCCGCCCGAGGCGGTCACCCTTTTGCCGCCAGCAGAGGCGTGATCGAATGGACGTTCTTTACTGATCCGGCACAACAAACAGGCCGCACAAGAATTCACTCGACTGATTGACGTGCACATACCACCTGACCTGGATTGCGAAGCCACCGATGCGTCATTAGAATCACGGTCATCCGATCCCCGGGGCCATGCCGGGGCAGAATTCAGGAGCGATCACGATCCCCGATCTCACGTCATACACACGGATGTACCACCTGAAGGGTGCTCTCTAACGTGAGCAGTACTCCGGGCAACATAAACGAGGCGTTCATACGCGTAGTTTCCGTTCCGGGGTCCCAGATAAACCTCCTTTCCGCTTCGTTATTGATAGCGGCTAGCGAATACCCGGATATGGACCTCATAGCCGAACGAGGACGGGTCGCCCTTCTGGCTGAACGTGTCCGTGAGCGACTACCGCGCAGGCACGGCGTGTTCGACGCCGTGCACGCCGTAAACGATGTACTGTTCAGTGAACTCGGGATTCGGGGGGACCTGAAACGTTACTACGATCCACGTAACAGCTACATCCCGGACGTGTTGGACCGTGGCCTCGGTAATCCGATCACGCTATCGGTCCTATATATGGAGATAGCTCGTCGCGCTGGATATCATTTCCACGGTATTGGACTGCCCGGACATTTCGTCATTCGAGCGGGCGAAGGATCAGAATCGATCTTTGTTGACCCGTTTGATGCAGGTGGCCTCCTGAGCCGTCGCGAGTGCATCGCAATTGTTCAACGAGCCACGGGACAACCCGGCCGCCGGTCGATACCGATGAGCGTCAAAGAGGCAGCGCCGTTCATGCGGCCAACCGGTAAGCGAAACATACTAGGGCGCACTCTCAGAAATTTGAAACAGATCTACCTCGATAAGCAGGATTACGCTCGTGCGCTGCGGATCGCGGAACGCATTCGATTCGTTACGCCGACGTCTTGGCATAACCTCGCTGACCTGGCGCGAATCCAAACAGAACTCGGCCGATTTAATGCCGCCGCCGAGACACTGTCTGCATACGTAAATCGCGCTCCCCGAGGACACGACCTTGAGTCAGCCCGAGCCGCCCTGTCGGAGTTACGACATCGCGTAGTAAGCGAAAGCGATTCTGATCCCGAGGCGGACGCGGCGGGCACGAGTGGGCCTATCGGAGAATCACCCCGTAATCAGTAATCGTCTCGCGAGACCCACCGTCATTCGGTTGGATTACACGGAGCACCGGAAATCGGGATTCGGACCCACACGATTTGTAAACAGTTGAATCCGTGCGGGAACCCGCGACCGTATGCCATTGTGGTGGACACTACGATGGACCGGACGCAGCGCGCATTCGGCCCAGGCATGTGGCTCCGCGGACCTATCCGCTGCACGAGGTGGCCCGCTTGGAATACATAGAATTTACGGATGAGGCGCTGCTCGCCCAGATTGTCGACCAAGACAGACTGGCACTTGAGTGTCTGTATCAACGTTACAGCACCAGGGTGTTTTCACTCTCTTTCCGGATGCTTTCAGATCAGGGAGCATCAGAAGAGGTCACACAGGATGTCTTCCTCAATGTCTGGCGTCGGGCCGCGAGTTACAAACCTGGACGTGGCAAGTTCACGACATGGCTGTTCGGTATCGCACACCATCGAACAATCGACGAACTTCGCAAACGGACGCGGGGCAAACAGCGCGTCTTAGAGAATGTGGACGATTTTTTGAATCTTCAATCAGCCGATATACAGCCGGTCGATGCGGCGGTAGCAAACTCGGAATACGCGACGGTGCGTAAGGCGTTAATAAACCTTCCTGACGCACAGCGTTCCGTTATCGAATTGTCGTATTTTGGCGGGTTCACTCAGGCCGAAATTGCCTTAAAACTCGATCAACCACTTGGCACGGTGAAGACCCGCATGCGCCTCGGCTTGAAAAAGCTACGCGTCGCGCTGGCCTCGAAATTGAGAACGCCTGAATTATGACCGATCCACGAAACCACGAATCTATTTCGCCCGATCTAGCTGGCTATTCAGTTCACGCGCTTGATGACAAAGCACGTCAACTGGTTGAGCAGCACCTGATTGGATGTAAAGACTGCACTTTCGAGTTGGAGGAGTTGATGGAGGGCGCCGCCAATCTGGCGTTCGCTGTGCCAACAGTTTCGCCACCTCGTGGCCTGCAAGACCGAATCAACGCCGCGATCGATGCGGATATGAATTTGTCAGAAGAACATCGAGTGTCGATTGGACATTCGCACCCTGCGGCGTCTACACCCGACGTCTCATTGGCCTCACCCGTTCGATTACCTTGGTACGCGAACACAAGGTTAGCGTGGGGCATTTCTTCAGGTATCGCGGCTGCTTTCATAGCATTGATAGTTGTGGCTGGGGTCGCCGGTATCCGCCTGAACGATCGTGTGGATGACTTCACGGCCCAAGTCGCAGCTCAGGATAGAGAGATAGTTTCTTTTACGGAATTACTGACATTGATGGAGGACGACGCCAAACTCGCATCGAGCGCAGAAGCTCAACAAGTGTCAGTCCTCCAAAAATCCACCGACACGCTCGAACAACAGTTGAACGACCTACGCTGGCTCCAGTACGTCACTTCCGTTGGCTCGTGGACTACGCCGTCATTTTTTTCGGGTGGGCTGCAACCACAGGCACCTCAAGGCGTGCTGATCACTCACTCCAGCGGTGACCAAGCATTCCTCATGGTCAACGGCCTTGCGCCGGCCTTGCCGGGGTCCGTCTACCAGGTTTGGCTCACTTACGAAGGCAGCATGGTCCCAGGCAATACGTTCACGGTCGACCAAGACGGATACGCAGTAGTAAACCTTGATCTGACCGGAGATGCGACCGAGTACATCGGCGTTTCGGTGACCGTTGAACCGTTGGGTGGATCAGCTATCCCATCCGATTTCACCGTGTTGATCGGGTCCGATCAGTAGACGGCGACGATCCAGCACCGGGTATATATCCCCGATGACCAGAAGTTAGCTTGATATACTTCTGGCGCTGTCGAATTCCTTCCTGAGGCGTCGTCATGGACTCGATAAATACAACTTCATCTCCCGCCCATTTGATTTACGTATGTGATCTTTGCGGCACAGAGATGCTGGACCTCCACTGCAAGCTGCGGTGCCCCACATGTGGTTTCATGCGTGATTGCTCTGACCCGTAAACATACCCCGCTATGGACCGGCTTGATGACGGCTGTCGGCATAGTGTTGACCCTTGCTTGCTCATCGGGTGGATCGTTAGATCCGGTTTTCGAGATTGATCAGATATCGCCTACCGAAATCATCTCCCGTTCTTCGAATGCCCTACCGGGAATAACGACCTTTCGATTCGGACTGGCCCACGATAACGGGAACACGATTTTGTCGAACGGGATCGAGGTGCCAAACGCTTCTGGGGCAGTGATGGTCCCCGATAGATACACGCTTGATGCAGACACGCTGGTGTCGGGCTTTTTCGTAAATACCCAGGTCACGGTGATCGACCAGGACTCATACATGACCCACCCGATCACCCGGAGATGGCAACTCTTGGAGCCCGGGACCAGCCCCTTCGGTACGTTCAACCCGGTATCGCTGGTCGCCAGTATTCTTGAGCAGATTGAGAACCCGCATATAGCGCCACCTGAAGCATCTAAAGTCGGGTCTTACGTAATCGATGGTCGTCTACCTGCGATAGCCTTGAAATCGCTGACCAGCGGCGTGGACGAGACCGCACCCCGGCTAGATGTCAGGGTGACGATAGATAGCTCGTCGTTATACCCCGTGGAGGCGCGAATCACAGGGAGGGCGACGACCGCCGAATCTGGAGATCTGGTGCGCACGGTCCGATTGTTCGAATTCAATGCCGATATATCCATTGAGCCGCCGATTTAGGCCGGGCGTGAACGCGTGATGAACTGGCTGCGGGACGTTCGCGCTTACGCCGTCATGATTCCGGTTTGTGCCGGCGTATTCATCGCTGCGGACGATCAGACATCGATAGTGGTCGTTTTGCCGGAATTGCTCCCGGACTTCCGTATCGGCCCGGGCGAGTTGGATCGGGCCTCTTGGACCGTTACGGGTTATCTGATCGGTTACACGGCCGCTATGCCCATCATGGGCCGTGTGTCTGATCGATTCGGGCATCGCGCCGTGTTCGTTGGAGCGCTCGTCATCTTTATGCTTGGATCGGCGCTGGTAGCGATCAGTCCGGACCTTCCGAGCCTGATCGGGCGCGATGAACCTGACCTGAACTGGATGATAGGTGCCCGCGTATTTCAGGCGATCGGCGGGGGCGCAATGATCCCCGTCGCAATCGCTTCAGTTGCTGACGTGCTGCCACGTGCTCGTCACGCGATCGCTTTCGGAATTATCGGCGCCAGCGCGGAAGCCGGTGGCGTTATCGGTCCACTATGGGCCGGATTGATTACAAACGTCAGCTCCTGGGAATGGGTGTTTTGGATCAATGTTCCTCTTGGAATGGCGGTAATCGCCGCTCTGAAGTTCTCTCCCGCAGGGGTGCGAAACCCGACGAGGATCGATCTCGTTGGCGGTGCACTGTTCGTCGCTGTGTTGGCGCTGCTCACAGCAGCGTTATCTCGTGCGGGTGACACCGATGTCGTGTTTGGCATATTGATCGTCGCCGCCGGGTCCGCCTTGGTAGCCACCGTCTGGTGGCACCGTAAGGTAGACGATCCGATATTGCCTGTAAGACTGCTGCGGACCATCGAGTTCACTGCTTCCAACGCCGCCCATCTGGCCGCCGGAATCTCCTTGATAACGGTAATGGTCACTGTGCCTTTGATGGCTAACACTGTTCTTGGTCTGTCCCCATTGGACGGCGGCTTAATGCTCCTGCGTATGACAGTCGCCATACCCTTCGGCGCGATCGTCGGCGGCTTGTTGGTCCAGCGAGTCGGCGCTCGATGGCCTGCGATTGCAGGGTTTGTACTGGCCGCGCTGGGACTCGCCGCAATGTCCCAATGGGATATCGATATCGGAGATCCCCTAATGACGATGCACCTTGCGATCTCCGGGTTCGGATTCGGATTGTTAATCGCGCCGATACACACCTCGGCATTGCTGTATGCCAAGGCCGGCGAGCGTGGAACGGCATCCTCGCTCATCACGGCCTCCCGGATGGTCGGTATGACGATCGGGTTAGCCGCGCTCGGGGCCTGGGGTACGGTCAGGTTTGAGAACATGGCCGAACATGCGCCGATCTCGCTTGAAGGCGTTGAGGAGATAACCTCCGCAGGCCTCACAGTCTTCCGGGGCTTCTTCGTGTCGGCGTCGGTCGTTGCAGTTCTAGGGGTTATTCCCGCGTGGTTAATGAGCCGGGACCGCGTTGAAACCGCCTCAGGAGCGTCTAACTGACGGCGCGTTAGAGACCTGTCTATTGCGGCCTACCTGAATGGGAATCCCACAGGCGAATTCATTATTGTCCGTCTGCAGCAGACGATTCTTTACGATGCGCACGGTATCCAAGTGGCCACCGAAAATCCCTTGAGCGCCAAGCGGTTGAATCACATCATAACGTCGGCACTGGGACTCAATCCGGCCATCAAGGGCTGACGTTAAGCGCTACGTTTCCCCGTTACTGTTTCTCTCGTCGGCACGCCGCTCTGAGTCAATTCGCTCCAGTTCGTATTCTTCATAATCGACGAATTTCATGGCACCGGCTATAGCACGGTGTCCAGCTTTTTTGTCGATCAGGCGGTGCATCTCCTGACACACCCTCCGGTAGTCCGGATGGCCGGCTCGTGCGGTACGTAACTCGAGCAGGTGGAACGCCTCTCGGGCGTTCATCTGCATCACAAATCGAATCCGGTATCCGAACGGTACCGCGTACTGAGCGACATCAGCCCCAAACTGGTCCATAACCCTGGCGTTCAGGCCGGCGGCTCGCTCCATGGCGGAATCCCATTCGGATATGCGTCCGATATCGCTCAACACGTCTGGTGTGGCGTAGCCATGTTTTGTGCCGAGTCGTTGCCAGTCCAAAGTCAACATTCTGTGACGTTGCAGGTCTCGAAAACTCCCGAAATCGCATGTGATATCGAATCTGTAGTCGACCCGTTCCATCCCCCGGCCAGGCTTGTGCCGCCGATTGATCCGATCTCCAGAATACGCTCGGATTATTCCGGCCCGCTCTTCTGCTCCCATGTTGCGTGCAGCTTCAAGTAACTGTGCACCCGATAGGTCCGAATAGGCGTACAACGCGGAAGCGACGACCTTGATTTCGGCATCGGGATCCCAGTCTTCAAGCGTGACTTCGGGGCCATCGCTGAACTCGATATCGATCTGAGCTGCGATATCCTTCATACGTGCAGCTGTTTCCGAAAAATAATGGGCCCAGGCTTCACCTCGGGCGGGGAGGTCAACCCTTTTGACAAATGAAGGGATGATCTCCCGGAGCTCCCTGAGCATCATCTCGCCATATGCACGCGCCTCCGCAAGCGGATGCGCCTGCATACGGATCAGCAGTGATTCATATGCCTGCCCGGTTCCGTATATTCCAACGTTCGACGTCGTAGCGGCCGGCAGCAGTCCACGTGCAGCATCACACGCTTTGGCGCGAATGGTGGCGTTATATGCGCGTCTTGAGGTTCCGTCAGTTCTCGGGAACTTGCTTTCAAAGTACGGCGCCAATTCATGTACAAGTGCCGAGTACTGGCCGAACAGGGCGTCCATCGTTCCCCGGTACTCAGTCTCTAAGGTGGAGCCGACGATCTCCGGTGGCACGTGATATCGGTAACCCTCGCCGAGTGGGCGATCGTAATAGATATACCTCGTGCTCTGCTCCAGGTAAGCGGCGATTCGTCCCCGTTCGAGCACCTTGGTAAGCAGGTTTGAAGCCTGCTCGCATGCCAGGTGAGCCCCGCCTAGCTGCGCGACCGAGTCATCGCCGTACTCGCCAAACACGCGGTCGTACAGCGCCTCGGCCTTATTGAGCCTTACAGACGGGTCATCGTCAGCGACGGCTGTGGACATGGCGGCTATGCCGAGCTCTGGCTGATTGTGGAACTCATCTAGGAACAGCCGACGAAGCGATTTATGTGACCGGGAGTAACGTGCGAACAAAGCCCCCTTCACTACTTCTGGCAGGTTTACAAGGCCAAAGACAGGGCCATCGGTATTCGTAAAAAAACGCTCCAGCACGGAGCGCTCATCGGGCAAAAATGGCTCTTCGTAGTACACGTCGTTCATTCTAGGGTTAGCCCGGTGATCAGAACAGACGCTGGCGTCAAATACTTCTCTCGCGTAAAGGCCCGCCTTCTCGGCGGGCCTTTGAATCCGGTCTCTGCCTGAAGTCTGTTCTTGTCCAAATCACACCAGCAAGCTGACCGGATTCTCAAGCAATCGTCGAATCTCGCCAAGGAACACGCCACCTTCGGCTCCATCGGTTACCCGGTGGTCGGCTGACAGGCTTGCCTTCATCATCTGTCGAATGACTATCTCCCCGTCTCGTACGACGGGTTGCTGGGCGACAGCACCAACGGCAAGGATTGCGGATTGCGGAGGCACGATGATCGCCTGGAAGTTGTCCACGCCTAGCATCCCCATGTTTGAGATGGAGAAAGTACCAGCGGTATTCTCTTCTTGTGTCAACACGCCACCTTCACCTCGGACCCGGTTCGCGAGGTCCTTGGTTGCGGCGGAAATCTCAAGCAGGCTCATGTTCTGGGTTCGGAGGATGGCAGGGACCATCAGGCCGACTTCCAAGGCTATTGCGATACCGATGTTGATATCGGCGTGGCTGATTAGGTGATCGACCGCAAAGGTGGTGTTGAGTTTGGGGTATTTAGCGATCGCCTTGACGCAGGCGCGAACGATCATGTCGTTCACGCTGATACGCGGGCCGGCATCGTCTATCTCCTCGTTCAACCCTTGCCGCATCGACATCGCAGATGTCATGTCGATTGACAGGTCAATGTAGTAATGGGGATTTTCGGTCTTGCTTCGCACTGTCACGCGGGCGATCGCCTGCCGCATGGTGGAAAGTGGAATGTCTTCCTCACTCAACGTGACCGGCAAAATGGTAGACGGTTTTACGGAGGTGGAGGCAGCAACGGCTGGGGTAGTAACCTGAGCACCAGAATGACCCTCGACGTCCGCACGTGTGATCCGGCCGCCTGGGCCTGTGCCGGTTACGGAGGTAAGGTCGAGACCGCGCTCAGTTGCCATCTTCCGGGCCACCGGTGACGCCTTGACGCGACCGGCCGTCGCAGGATCCTCAGTTGTTGCGATAGGTGCAGGCTCGGAGGCAGGTTCCTCAGGAATCAGTGCTGCCGCTTCTGTCGCGCTATCGCTGCCGTCCGGCACATCAGGAATCTCGTCATCCGCGTCGCCAAGGTAGGCAATCAGATCGCCCACCGGCACCATAACGCCTTCGGCCACGACGATCTTGCGCAGAAGGCCTGATCCGTACGCCTCCATCTCGACGACGGTCTTGTCCGTCTCGATCTCGGCGAGAATATCTCCACGAGAAATTTCATCGCCCTCTGACTTGAGCCATTTGACGACGGTGCCTTCGGTCATGTCGGCGCCCATGGCCGGCATTACGACTTCGGTGATCAATCCAGGGACCCTTTACTAAATATTAGGTGCGGGTGCGCTAAGTATGCCGATGGTATCTGGCCTGTTAAATGCCGTATGTTTTTTCGATTTCGTCGATGACCCACGCAACCTGGGGAATCCCCAGCTGCTCAAGCGGGCGTGAGTAGGGAGAGGGAGTATCTGTGCCGCTTACCCTTGCCACCGGACCGTCAAGATAGTCGGAGCTTCTATAGCCGATCTCGGCCGCGATCTCTGCGCCAAAGCCAGCCGTACGCCAGTTCTCGTCCAGGACTAGCGCCCTGCCCGTCTTCTCGACAGACTCGATAACGGTTTCCATGTCCAGCGGCCGCAATGACCTGAGGTCCACAACCTCGGCGCTAACTCCGGTCTCGGCGAGTTTCTCGGCCGCTGCCATCAAAGTGACTATGCCGTGCGCCCAGCCGACAAGCGTGATATCAGTTCCGGTTCGTTTCACATCGGCGACGCCTATAGGGACGAAATATTCCGCGTCCGGGACATCGCCCCTTGTCGCGTAAAGCAGAGCGTTTTCGGCGAATATGACTGGGTTGTCGTCTTCGATCGAACTTCGGAGAAGGCCAAGCGCATCGTACGGCGTGGATGGCGTGACGACCTTCAGGCCCGGAACCGATGCGTACCAGTTCTCGAACGATTGAGAATGTGTCGCCGCCAGCTGGACGCCACCGCCGGTCGGTGCCCGAAGGACCATCGGCACCTTTAGCTGTCCGCCGGACATATATCGAATCTTGGCAGCCATGTTTACGATCTGGTCCGACGCCACGAGCGAGAAGCTCATCGACATCAGCTCGACCACAGGTCGTAGTCCCGCGACAGCGGCCCCGACTCCTGCCCCGACAAAGGCGGCTTCAGATATAGGCGTGTCCCGAACACGGTCTGGTCCGTACTTCTCAAGGAGACCCTGAGTAACGGCGTACGCACCGTCGTACTTTCCGATGTCTTCACCCATCAGGAAAACATTGGGGTCAGCGTCTAGAGCCTCCCGTAATCCTCGTTGTAGGGCCTGTCTGAACGTAATTTCAGTCATGCATCAATCCCGCCATCTCGAAAAGGACGGCGATATTAGGCGTAAATATCGGTGAAAAGTTCTTCGTCCGGCGGGAACGGGCTATCCTCGGCAAATTTGACAGCGGCAGCCACTTCGGCGTCAACGCTGGAACGAATCTCTGCCAGCTCTGCCTCTGTAAACAGGTTTTGGTCAAGGAGGTCACGCGGGAACGTGTTCAGAGGGTCACGCGCCTCCCATGTCTCCGTTTCTGATCTATCCCGGTACTTCACAGGATCAGCCATTGAGTGTCCCTGAAAACGGAATGTCTTGGCTTCGATAAATGCGGGACCGTTACCGGACCGGATGCTTTCAAGCGCAAGTTTCGTTGCTTCTTGCACGGCCATGACATCCATCCCATCCACCACCGCTGCGTGATCGATGCCGTACGTTGCAGCGCCCGGGTAAAAATCTTCACCGCCGGCTCGCACTCGATCGAACCTCGAGCCCATACCGTAAAGGTTGTTCTCGAGAAAAAACAGGATGGGAAGTTTCCAGACCGCGGCGAGGTTCATGACCTCGTGATATGTACCCTGGTTGGTGGAACCATCCCCGAAAAATACGACACAAACACCGTCGCTCTTCCGGTACTGATGGGACAGGGCGAGACCGGCAGCGAGGGGGAACTGCCCCCCGACGATCGCATGGCCGCCGATGAAGCCCTTCTCCGTGTCAAAAAGGTGCATTGAACCGCCTTTGCCTTTGCTCAGGCCGTCGATGCGACCAAACAGCTCAGCCATAGCGCGATTGGGGTCAAGGCCACGCGCCAATGCGTGGCCGTGGTCACGGTAGTGCGTAACGATGTAGTCATGCGGTAGAAGCTGGGAGATCGCGCCGACCGCAATCGCTTCTTCTCCAATGTAGAGGTGCAGGAACCCGCGGACCTGGCCTCGGGTGTACATCTCACCGCAGGCCTCTTCAAATTGGCGAATCAGGTACATCTGCCGATAAAGTTCGGCCAGTTCCTGTTTTCTTGCGCCTTCCTCCGAATCTGTTTCGGAAGACGCCTGTTCTTTACTCTGAACGATCTCTCGACCTCCACGCCATGAACTTAAGTAACCCACTTTGTTTTATGGGTCCGCGGCGGCGGCTATCTTACTATAGAACCCTCAACGTTCTCGAACGAATCGAGCGGTTCACCTACGTAACCTTTTGTTCTCTATTTACGGGCGCCCTCGTCAACCAGTCGCGCCGCCTGCATAACGTTCTTCAACAGCATCGCGATAGTCATCGGCCCCACCCCGCCAGGCACAGGGGTCCGCATCGATGCCACGTCCCGCACATCAAGTGCCATATCTCCGGCGAGCCGCCATCCGCGCTCCCGTGACGGATCATCTACCCGCACTGTTCCAACATCTATCACGACTGCGCCGTATTTGACCATCTCTTTCGTGATCAATCCGGGCACACCCATGGCAGTAACGAGGATGTCCGCCTGCCTGGTAAACGATCCCAGATCTGTCGTCCGGGAATGGCAGACAGTTACTGTGGCATCGCCTCCCTGTCCTCGTCTCAATAGCAGCGCGGCGAGCGGGCGTCCAACGATGTTGCTTCGTCCGCATATCACAATGTGTTTACCACTGGTGCCCACACCTTCTTCCGCTAGCAACCTCAAGATCCCACTCGGAGTCGCCGGAGCAAGGCGCGGTGTGCCCCCTAACAAAAGACCCATGTTGAAAGGATGTATGCCGTCAACGTCTTTATTCGGGTCAATAGCGTGCAACACGGTGTCTTCGTCGATGTGATCTGGCAACGGCAACTGCACCAAGAAACCGGTAATCCGCTCATCAGAGTTCAGTTCGGAGATCACTTCAAGTAACTCATTCTGGGTCACGTCCGCCGCCAGTTTCCGTGTCTCAGAGTGGATCCCGACTTCAACCGACGCCCTCTCTTTCCCACGCACGTATGTCGCCGAAGCCGGATCTGCACCTACCAGCACTACGGCTAATCCGGGCCGGGGATTACCTGCGGAAACCCACTCCTCAACCTCTCGGGCGACCTCGTCACGAACCTTCTCCGCCACGGCCTTCCCGTCGATGCGTTTAGCGCGTATGAGGACTCTCCTGAAGATTAGATATGAGGAATGTGCTGTGATTGTTTAGCGTTATGTTCGCGCCGAAAATCAATCGTGATGCCAACTTGATGGAGGTTATCACTGGGGCGACGGATAAGATCGGTTTTCATCGGGGATAAGATGAGGACCTTGGTGGGGGAGAACGTTGCGACCCATATAATCGGCCCGTCGCTTTATCACTATCCCGCGGGCCTCAATCTTTTACGGACGGGAAATGGACAACAGGGTTCGCCACTACCGGGCCCGGGAGAACACAGTTTGTACGTCGGCGTGGACTTAATCGAGATTGAACGGATTGGACTCACCTACTCCCGGTATCCCCGCCGATTCTTGGAGAAGATATACACGCCCGCAGAGCAGGCCTATTGCAGGGGCAGGGCGCCCCAGCTGGCCAGTCGATTTGCAGCGAAAGAGGCGGTGATGAAGGCACTAGGAACCGGCGTCCGTGGAGTCAGCTGGCGTGACATCGAAGTTCAGCGCAAACGCGGCCGTGCGCCGGAAATCGTGCTGCATGATCGGGCGAAGGCGCGTGCGAAGAATATGGGAATTGTACGGATAGCCGTCAGTCTGTCCCACTCCCGTGAGTTTGCCATAGCCAGCGTCGTGGCCCAGACCGCCGATTCACCGGTCCCGGAGGGAAGGACGGCGCAGGATTGAAGGTAGTCACAACTCGGCAAATGCAGGAACTTGAACAGGCGTCAGTCCGGGCAGGAGTATCGCTGGACGCCCTGATGGAGAACGCCGGGCTCGCGATAGCCGAAGCGTTACGCGACCTGCTGCCCCCAGCTGCAACAGGACCGGCCCTGATTCTCATAGGTCCGGGTAATAACGGGTCTGACGGACTCGTCGCCGCCCGGCATCTCGCGTCCAGTGGAATCGACGTAACCGCCTACCTGTTGATGATTCGCGGCGCTGAAGACGAAAAACTTGATCTTGCGGCCGCCGCCGGGGTGAAGGTGGTTCGCGAATTCGACGACGACGATCACTCATTGCTTATTGAAACGGTTTCGGGAGCGATTGTGATCGTGGACGCGGTTTTAGGGACAGGGCGGGGCCGTCCGATTGAGCCGCCGTTATCTGATCTTCTTCGTACTGTGCGAGATAACGCGAAAGCGCCGATAGTCGCCGTGGATATAGCAACGGGGATGTCGACCGACACCGGGAACATGGACCCCAACGGACTGGTCGCCAGCGAAACACTTGTGCTTGGCCGGCCGAAGATAGGCCATTTCCTGGAACCGAGCGGCGCACCTCGGCGGTACCTTGACATCGGCATTCCTGAGGGACTGGATGACGAGATCCAGACGGAGCTTATGACCAGATCTTTTATGGGCAGGTTGGTCCCAGATCGAACTCCCCGATCGAATAAAGGTACCTTCGGACGGGCGCTCATCGTCGCTGGATCAGAGAATTACGTCGGAGCGGCATATCTATCCAGCGCGGCCGCCGGGAGGTCCGGAGCAGGCCTTGTGACGTTGGCGCTACCGGACACGATTTACCCGCTTATCGCTTCCCGTCTCGCCGAGGCCACCTATATTCCTTTGGTCGAGCACAGCAGAAACGTTATCGACTCTCACTTTGCCGCTGTACAGGTCACGGACGCCGCTCGCAGCGCATCTTCATTGTTAATCGGTCCTGGCCTCGGGCAGACACCCTCGGCAGTTGAGTTCGTTCGAGCGGTATTGCTGGACCGGCGCGAAGGGCCAAGACTGGTTATCGATGCGGACGCGC
This sequence comes from Dehalococcoidia bacterium, assembly GCA_026421215.1. GTDB lineage: Bacteria > Chloroflexota > Dehalococcoidia > Lucifugimonadales > Lucifugimonadaceae. The sequence continues at coordinate 27,306 of JAPKBN010000011.1, read as the reverse complement.
TCAACTCACTTGCGTCAGTCGATGATTGGCAGGAACGAATTCAGGGCCCGGCAATCCTGACGCCCCATCCTGGCGAAATGGCACGGCTCCGTGGATCAACCGTTCCCGAGGTAGAACGTGATCGTGTTCATACCGCACAATCGGCTGCCGAAAGTTGGCGTCATATCGTGGTGCTCAAGGGCGCCTGCACGGTTGTTGCCCATCCGGATGGACGAACGGCGATCAGTCCTTGGGTCAACCCGGGAATGGCAACCGGCGGAACAGGCGATGTGCTCGCCGGTCTGATAGTCGGATTCCTGGCTCAGGGGATGGAACCATTTGACGCGGCGACGCTAGGCGTTTACGCCCACGGACTGGCTGGCGAGGTCGCAAAAAGAAGAGTTGGTGAAGTGTCGATGGTGGCTGGCGACGTATTGGAGTCGCTACCTGCAGCACTCAAAAAGATATCGGACTGACGGTAAGTATCCGCTCTAGCGCTGATATCATCCCCATATCGTGGGAAAACTCCTCGCCGTCGACGTCGGCAATTCAAACGTCACAATCGGGGCATTCGAAGACGACCGCCTGATAGCAACCTGGCGATTCGCCACCGATGCACGCCGAACCGCGGACGAACACAACCTGTTGTTACAGGGAATGTTGAGTTCAAAACACGTCTCGTCATCCGATTTTCCGGCTTCGGTTATGTGCTCGGTTGTCCCGCCACTGACCGAGGCCGTAAAAACTGCTTTGACGGAAATGCTTGGCACTTCGCCGATGGTGGTCGGACCGGGCACTCGCACCGGGATAAAGATCAACTACAACCGGCCGCAGGATGTCGGCACAGACCGAATTGCTGACGCCGTGGCGGCTTACCGGTTGTACGGAGGCCCATGCATCATCGTGGACATTGGAACGGCGACGGTGTTTGATGCCATCAGCAAGGACGCCCAGTACTTGGGCGGCGCGATTGCACCCGGTATGACGCTTGCCGCAGAGGCTTTGTACCGTGGGACATCGCAATTGCGGCGCGTCGATTTGCAGGCGCCCGAGAACGCCATCGGGCGTAACACGACCGACGCAATCCGGTCTGGGCTTGTGTTTGGATACGTCGGACTGGTGGAAGGAATGGTTAGTCGATTTGCCGCCGAACTCAGTCCAGATGATCCTTCAGCATGCCGGGTTATAGGTACCGGTGGACTCGCAAGAGTCGTGGCAGCACAATCAGATGTTCTTCAAGAAGTGAATGAAGACCTGACACTGGTCGGCCTACGGATGCTTTTTGAATTAAACAGCGGAGATTAGCGGTGACGACAATCCTTAAAGGCAAGGCTATCGTTCTCGGGGTGACCGGAAGTATCGCCGCATTCAAGGCAGCTGATCTTGCGAGCAAACTCACCCAGGCCGGAGCGTCGGTAGATGTGGTGCTGACACGCTCCGCCCAGGAGTTCGTTGGCGTCGCCACCTTTGCCGGACTGAGCCATAGGCCAGTTTCCACGGGTTTGTACGAATCGAACTCAGAGTTAGGTATCGACCATGTGGCTCTGGCTCGTCGTGCCGATTTGATATTGATAGCGCCGGCAACTGCGAACGTGCTGGCAAAACTCGCCCACGGCATTACCGACGATGTTTTAACGGCAACGATCCTTGCCGGCTCTCAACCAGTGGCGGTAGCTCCCGCTATGGACGCTGACATGTACAGCGCAGCGTCGACGCAGGCCAACGTTGAGACGCTCAAAGAGCGCGGCGTGCACTTCATAGGTCCCGAGTCGGGACGGTTGGCGTCGGGACTTCTCGGTAACGGTCGCATGACCGAGGTCTCGGAGATAATCGGCCATATTTGTGCGCTACTTGGACGGGATGGTGATATGGCCGGTCGGCGCGTGGTCGTATCCGCTGGCGGCACTCAAGAGGTGATTGACCCGGTTCGGGTGCTGACCAATCGGTCTACCGGCAAAATGGGCTACGCAATCGCGGAAGCAGCTCGCGACCGTGGTGCAGATGTCACTCTGATAAGCGCACCATCATCATTACCTGTACCCGCCTGTGTGACCTTGCTGCCGGTTTCATCCGCAATCGAAATGCGGGATGCCGTTCAGGCAGTGTGCAGCGACGCCGATCTGCTGGTGATGGCGGCGGCGGTGAGCGATTACCGGCCCGCAAACCCGGCCGACCAGAAGATCAAAAAGACCGACGACGACCCGCTCAGTATCGATCTAATCCAGAACCCGGACATAATCGCCGGGGCTAGTGGTAAACACCTAGTCAAGGTCGCTTTCGCCGCCGAAACGAACGACCTGATCGCGAACGCTAAAGCGAAGGTACTTTCCAAGGGCGTCGACATGTTGGTTGCAAACGACGTGTCGGCCGCAGGTTCCGGATTCGGCACGGACACCAACACCGTGACATTTTTTTACCCGGGGCGCGAGCCGGAACCAATGCCCCTGATGGACAAGCTGGACGTCGGCAACGCCCTGTTGGACCGTGCACTGCCCTTACTCAAAAAATAGACACACAACACATGACCAGGAGTTAACTCACACGATGCGAATGTACTGGAAAGAGCACCCCAAAGGTCTCGACCTAACGCTTCTTATGGATGACGGCCAAGAGGTCAATCTGGGAGGCGTTCGATCAATGAAACGCGGCATCCAGGCGATCGCGGCGACACGTGGTTATGATCCTGGTCGCGCCGTGAAAGGCCTCGGGTCGATAGACGAGGGTCAAGAGTTCGTGCTCGGTTTCCAGCCGTGGCGCGAATTCGTCCCAGACGAGCTGGAAGTAGAGCCGGATATCGTCAAATCCGAGTGATACGAAACGTAAATATCGGGGACTGAGAAAGAAAAACAAATCGTAACGACGAAATTATGTGCCTTTGATCTTAATCACCCGATGCACTTCGACGTACCTAGTCGCCCATGAGACTCCTGAGCGAATGTGAGCCTTTCAGTAAGATCCTTAACGGCGGAAATGTGATGGTTTAGCGCCGTCGCAAATACCCGAAATTAATATTGCCGCCTATGTCTCTTCCTGAACCTGTGGCTCGATCGTCGCAACGAACCGTTCTCCGTCTGCATCGCCTTCGATCACATCAAGACCCGAAGCGTTCGCCCCGTCGTTCACGTCGTTGACCACCCCGGACAGCACAAACAAACTGTCGGCGTTTCCTACAAGTGATAGAACAGCCAGTGGTCGGCCCATACCCAATCCCATGTCTGTCTTGGCTTTTCGAACGGCGGCGATGGCGTCACACGCCACAGCAAACGAGTCATCCCTGATCGGGTTCCGGATTCCTTCAAACTCCGCAGCCGAAGGCCAATCCGCTATGTGAATTGACTGTTTTCCGGTCTGCTCTGCGAAGTTCCACGACCAGACTTCGTCGGTAATGGTGGGGACGAACGGCGCAAACAGGCGCATTGTCACGCTAAGCCCAGTGCGCAGCGTCGCTATCGCCGACGCCCTGCCATCGGGGTCCTCGTCCGTACGGGTGCGCTTTTTAACAAGCTCAAGGTAGTTGTCAGTGAATGCACTCCAGAAGAACGATTCGGTCTCCTCCAGCGCACGTGAGTACTCAAACTCCTCGAATGCCGCCGTGGCGCGTTCGACCAGCTTCTTCAACTCTGCGATGAATGCAAGATCGAGCTCGTTCGTAATATCGCCCTCGGGGCCCTCCTGGGATAGCACGAACTTGCCGGCGTTGTAGATCTTCGTTACTAGCCGTTTTCCAACCCGGAATACCTGCTCGTCAAATGCCGTATCCGCGCCAAGACGCGCACTTCCCGCCCAGTAACGGATTGCGTCTGCACCGTACTCCTCAAGCATCCCCGTCGGCGTCACCACATTACCCCGGCTCTTGCTCATCTTCTTACGGTCCGGATCGAGGATCCAGCCGCTGAGTACGACGTTGTGCCACGGAACTTCATCGTGGTGGAGCATCGACTTGGCGATCGTGTAAAACGCCCATGTCCGGATGATGTCGTGCGCTTGCGGGCGGACATCCATCGGAAACAGATTGTCCATCTTGTGCCCGTCCTGACCCCAGCGAGCGCCGATCTGTGGAGAGAGTGAGCTAGTGAACCATGTGTCGAAAACATCAGGCTCTCCGGCGAATCCGCCGGGCAGCCCGCGTTGCGCTTCTTCAAAGCCTGGAGCCACGGAGGACATCGGGTCCAGCGGCAGCATCTCTGGCGTTGCCAATATCGGATCCGAATAGATCGGATTCGCCTGATCGTCCAGACGGTACCAGACCGGGAACTGGACGCCGAAATGCCGTTGCCGGCTAATCGCCCAGTCCAGACCCAGGTTTGTCGTCCAGTCTTCGTAGCGTTTGCCCATGTATGCGGGATGCCACTTGATCTGCCGCCCCTTCTCGATGAGCTTATCCTTCTTGTCCATCAGACGCACAAACCACTGCCGGCTGGTCAGGTATTCAAGTGGGCTATCGCCTTTCTCAAAGAACCGCACGGCATGTTTGATCCGTCGCGGTTCGCCTTGGAGCGGAGCTCCACCGCCTGCGATAGCCGCATTGGCAGAGTCTTGAAGTTGCTCTACAACAATTCGGCGGGCCTGGTTAATTCGTTTACCGATAATCTCGGCGTAGTTGGCGTTGGCGAGTTTAGGGTCGTTGCTCTCCCAACCCTCGTCTCCGTAGTGACGGTCGACGATGAGTCCGTCGCGACCCAACACCTGCCGTAACGGCAACGACTGCTCACGCCACCACTGCACGTCAGTCTGGTCTCCGAAGGTACAGACCATCAACACGCCCGTACCCTTTTCGGGATCCGCCAGCTCGGTCGGAAAGATTGGCACTGACACGCGGTAGACCGGGGAGATTGCCATATTGCCAAATAGCGGTTTGTAGCGCTCATCGTCCGGGTGCGCGGCGATTCCGACGCACGCCGCTAATAGTTCGGGCCTAGTGGTGGCAATTACAAAGTTTTCGCCGTTCGCCGTCCCGAACTCGATGTCGTGAAACGCGCCGTCCCGCTCGCGGTCTTCGACCTCCGCCTGCGCTACCGCCGTTGCGAAATCGATGTCCCACATCGTGGGAGCATCGACCTGGTAAATGTGACCCTTCTCGTAAAGGTCGAGAAAGCTGAGCTGGGAGATGCCACGAGATCGATCGTCGATCGTGGCATATTCCTCCTTCCAGTCAACCGACAGCCCGAGCATCTTCCACAGATCTTTGAAAGCAACCTCATCTTCCGCAGTGACGATGTGACACAGCTCTATGAAGTTTCGGCGGGAGACCACCGTCGGGTGCGGAAGATCCCGGGGTTTCGTTTTCGGGTCCACGCGTTCGATTTTCAGCCCCGAGTCGTACGCCATGAACGGGTCAGATCGGACGTTGAACACGTTCTGGACGCGCCGTTCCGTGGGAAGACCGTTGTCGTCCCAGCCCATCGGATAAAAGATGTTTCGGCCCTTCATTCGCTGGTAGCGAACGATAAGGTCTTGGTGTGTATAAGAGAACACGTGGCCGACATGAAGAGAACCGCTCGCGGTTGGCGGAGGTGTATCGACGATAAAGGTCTCTTCCCGGGGACGCGACGGGTCGTAGCTGTGGATCCCCCACTCATCCCACAGTGCACGCCAGCGCGGTTCCGCCTCTTCCGGCTCGAATCGCCGAGGCAGTACCGATAAATCGACCGGTTTCACCCATTTCCGTTCCGTCTTTGCCATTATCCGTCCTGCACCTGAACTAGATACCGCCATAAAAACACGGGCAATAAAAAACCCCATCCCTCACTCAAAGGACGGGGCGTTTCGCCTCGCGGTACCACCTTCGTTACCTTGACCTGATGACAAATCAAGACCACTCGATACTGTTAACGGTAGCTGCCGTTCAGCCCTTACTCGTTGTTCGAGTTCAGGCTGACCGCTCCGGGATGACTTCTCGTTTGGCATGTGGCACCGGGATCACAGCATCCCCGGCTCTCTCTTGCCTGCCACTGCGGTACTACTTCCCATCTCTGCGTTACGTTTGACGCTAGCACGAGGCGGCGCAGGCGGTCAATCTGCCGAATCTCTGGCCGAGGTGTTTCGGGCCTTGCTATTACGTACGAACCGGGCGGCGGGTCACTCGTCTTGCGTAGCGTGGAGGTGATTCATACGTGTGGAGGTCACCGAGATCTATAAACGGCCTGGGAACAGTCTCGTCTCTGTTTTTTCGTGCCTGCGCTAGTCGCATGCGTTCCAAAATCTCCAGCCCCTTGCGCGTGTCGCTGGCAATACGAGCCGGATCTGCGTTCTTGAACCGTCGTTGGAACAACCAGTACGTGAAATGATCGACGTTGCTCAGATTGCCAGCTGCACGTTCCGGGCCACGCGACTGTCGACGCACCTTGCTACCGGTCTCTCCCCCGAACTCAGTTATCAATTCGTCACGTGTTGCGCCGTAAAGGATTTCATAGGCCACGTCGGCTCCGACATCGTCCGGCGCAAAGCCGCGGGCATATCGTCGTTTTCGGACCTCTTCTTCCATGGCCAGCAAAATCGCCTGTTCAACCGTGACCCCGTAGAAGTAGTTGAGGAATCCCGCCCCCTTTGCGAATCCAATTAACCGACGAAACTCTTCTTCCTTCAATCCGGCAGGAAGCGTCCAATCAAGTAACAGTTGCTCCCGATCTTCCTTAGGGATGGGAATGTCCCGGGCGCCGAGAATTCGTTCCGCCAGAGACCGCCAGTCGAAAGCTTCACCCGCGAGTAGATATACAAAATTCCGGCCATCGATCTGCTCGGACGCCAGAGGCCACAGCGCCATCGTCTCGATGAGCGACAGACGCCAGTCCCTGCCGGGGTCGTTGACTGCCATGCGGAACCTCTCGAGGAGCTCCTCTGGATCCGTGGCCGCTGCCTCGGCCGTGATCACTTCACCGGACTCAATCGGCTGAAGTTCCTCCGGCTCTAGTGGTTCGCCGGGACCCGGTATCGGCGTCATCCGGTTACAACCTGCTCGGTGATGAAAGATGCGCGTTCCGGTTTCGGTGTGTCTAGGAAACGTTCGAATTCGGCTACCGGGAGTGTGTTAAGCACTTCTTTTCTCTCGGCCCAGCCCCGTCGTGCGCTACCTACGCCGTACCGCAACTGATCCAGATTGTCCGGATTATGTGCGTCGGTGTTGATCAGGAATCGCACGCCCAGTTCCCGGGCTTGCCGGATGTGTGAATCTTTCAGGTCCATTCGCTTGGGTGAAGCGTTGATCTCCATCAGCGTCCCGTTGGAGGCGGCGGCACGGAAGATGGCGTCAAAATCGGCCTCCACCGGTGGTCTGTCGAGCACAAATCGTGTCGTCAGGTGGCCGATGGCGGTCACGTGTGGATTTTCGATGGCCTTGATGATCCTAGCCGTCATGACATCGGATTCCTGCGACATTCCAGAGTGCACAGATGCGATAACGATATCCAGTTCCGCTAGCACTTCATCGGTGTAATCCAGCGTACCGTCGGCGCGAATGTCCACCTCCGTGCCCTTGAAGACGCGGATACCACCTGCGGCCTGTTCAACCTCGAGGACCTCTTCGTTATGCGCAGCGAGGCGCTCCACTGATAAACCGTTGGCGATCCCTCGCCCGGACGAGTGGTCCGTCATAGCGACGTACTCGAGACCACGTAAAGCCGCCTCACGCACCATTTGCTCCATCGGCACACGGCCATCGGACCAGTCACTGTGCACGTGGAGATCGCCACAAATCTGTGATAGTTCCACCAGGTCTGGGAGATTCCCCGATTCTGCGGCGACAATCTCGCCAAGGTCCTCGCGTATCTCTGGCGGGATGTATGGCAGGTTCAGCGCTCGGTATACACCGGCCTCGGTGTCGTACGAAGTAAGTTCGCCGCTCCCTTTGTCCGTAAGCCCGTATTCGTTAAGGGATAATCCAATCTTTTGGGCGCGGGCCCGGAGGCTGATTCCGTGTTGTTTGCTGCCCGAAAAGTACAGCAACAATGCACCAAAGTGTCGTTCGTCGGACACGCGAAGGTCTACCTGGGCACCACCGGTGACGATAACGCTGGCTTTCGTGCCACCCTGCCCTAGGATGTCCACGACCATGGGCAGCGCTGTGAATGCGGCAGTCACGGACTCTGGATCATCGGCCACACCGAGTATATCGATATCTCCGGCTGTATCTCGCCAGCGTCGGACGCTTCCGGCGATGGTGAGTCTGCGCACTTCGGCCGCTGCTTGATATAGCGCGGAGATAACCTGTTCGGCTATCGGAAGGGCCTTTCCTATGGGCATCCGATCGGCCTGACTGAACCGCGCTTCCAGGTGATTCAGGATGCTCTGGGCCTTCTTAACGCCCACACGCGGTAGCGTCGCAAAGGAGCCGTCTCTTATGGCCGCCTCAAGGTCTTCTATCGACTCGACGCCGAGGTCCTCTGAGGCACGCAACGCCGTCTTTGGGCCAACTTCGGGCACGGTCATGAGGTCGAGCAACCCGGGTGCGAATTCACCGCGCAGTTTCTCGAAATACTCCATCTTCCCCGTGGTGACGAGTTCGTGGGTCTTCGACGCGATGGCGTCGCCAATCCCTGGGATCTCCTTGAGTTGATCTTCGTCCTGGGCAAGGAGCGCCACCTGACCTGGAAGATGTTCAAACACTTCGGCGGCCCGAGTGTATGCACGGATTTTGAACACGGACTCACCCTTGAGCTTAAGCAGAGTGGCTATATCAGCGAAGACGCGGGCAACGCCCTGGTTATCCAGTGATCGACCCGTCGGGCTTCCTGAGATATGTTGTTCAAATTCCGGCATAACCGAACATTTTATCGGAATTCCTGTTCATTTCAGGCGCTTAGCTCAGGCGGCGCTTCCGTGACATCTTTTGTACTTCTTGCCGCTGCCGCACGGACAAGCTTCATTGCGACCGATCTTTCGGTTGAACGCGGCGTCATCTCCGTGCCCTGTATTTACAGCGGACATGACACTTCGTTTGCCCAGGACTGCGGAGGCTGATCGACTAGCGCGACTGTTGGCCGCAAGCGCGCTAGCCTCGGGAGCTGCGTCAGAGTTGGGGCCACTGAGGGTCAGCTTGCCCTGTGCGATCGGTTGCACTGTGGGTGTCTCCTGTACGACCGCATTGAAGAAGGTGTGCGTGACCTGACGATCTATTCCAACGTTCAACTCCTGGAACATCTCATACGAGCGATGGCGGTACTGGACCAGCGGATCGCGCTGACCGACCGCCTGCAGGCCGATGCCTTGTCGCATGTTATCCATCTCGGTCAGGTGCTCGACCCACTGGGAGTCGATGGCGCGCAGGATGACTGCCTGTGCAAGTTTTTCGGTCACATCTTCGCCGAGGGTTTCTATCCGTTGTTCCCAGAGCGTTTCGACGTGGTTGATCAGCAGGTTGTCAATGTCTTCGGTGTCGAAATCTAAGAAATCATCCGGCTCGGCTAACTCCGGTGGAGGCTCAAATAAACCCCTGAGTTCGCTGGCCACCTTGTCCACGTCCCAGTCAGCCGAATCGCCGGCGAGTCCAGTCGAAACAATCGCCTGAACCTCGTTGGCGACGCGGAGAAGGATCGCTTCCTTCAGGCCTTCGGCCTCCAGCGCATTCTTCCGCATGTGATAGATCTCGTTGCGCTGAGAGTTGACCACGTCGTCGTAGTCCACGAGGTTCTTCCTGACCTCGAAGTGATAACCCTCTACCTTGCTCTGAGCCCCGCTCATAGCCTTCGTGATCATGCGATTTTCGATCGGCACATCATCGTCAAGGCCGACAAGGCTCATGATCCCCTTGATACGGTCTCCGCCGAAACGCTTCACCATGTCGTCTTCGGTAGAGGTGAAGAATCGGGTCTCACCCGGGTCACCCTGCCGTCCAGCACGACCGCGGAGCTGGTTGTCAATCCGCCGTGACTCATGGCGGGATGTGCCGATGACGTAGAGGCCACCAAGTTCGATCACACGGTCGTGGTCCTGCTGCCACTCATCGTTTGAGATGTTTAGTTGATCCTGGTTCCCGCCAAGGATGATGTCTGTACCACGCCCCGCCATGTTGGTGGACACCGTGACGGCTCCCGGACGGCCAGCTTGGGCAATGATCGTCGCTTCCCGGGCATGGTTTTTGGCGTTTAGGACTTCTACTCCCACCCCATGTTTCGTGAGCATATCCGTGAGAACTTCCGAGCGTTCGACGCTAGTTGTACCGACAAGGATGGGTCGTCCGCTCTCGGATTCCGCCGCGATCTCTTCGACGACCGCCCGCATCTTGCCGATCTCGGTTTTGTACACGAAATCGGACTGGTCGTCGCGTCGGGATGGCATGTTCGTCGGGATAGCGACGACATCCAGTTTGTAGATCTTGCTCAGCTCTTCCGCTTCAGTAGCCGCCGTCCCGGTCATTCCGGCCAGCTTCTCGTACATGCGGAAGTAGTTCTGGAGCGTGATAGTGGCGTAGGTGATGCTCTCCCGCTGAACTCGGACGCCTTCCTTCGCTTCGATCGCCTGGTGAAGCCCGTCTGAATACCGACGCCCGATCATCAGCCGTCCGGTATTCTCGTCGACGATCAATACTTCGCCATCTCGTACGACGTACTGCTTGTCCCGCAGGTACACGGACTCGGCACGAATAGCGTTCTCTACAAAGTGCGTAAGTTCGTAGTTGGCAGGGTCATATAGATTATCGACGTTAAGTTGGCGCTCAACGAGTTCGATCCCCTCTTCGCTCAGGCTGATCGCCTGGGATCGATCGTCGATGGTGAAATGTTCATCCTGCGATAGCCGTCTTGCGAGCTGGGCAAACCGCTGGTACTCCTGCGACGAGTCGCGTGCTGGCCCGCTGATGATCAGAGGCGTGCGTGCCTCATCGATCAGGATGTTGTCCACCTCGTCAACAATGGCGAATTTCAACGGACGCTGAACAAGCGATTCCACCCTGTCGACCATGTTGTCCCGAAGATAGTCGAAACCGAACTCGTTATTGGTGCCGTAAACAACATCTGCACCGTAAGCGTCCTGTTTGGTCGCGGATATGAACGGGTCATTCTCTTCCGTTCGGCCGTCACGATCGGGTTCAAATCGCCACGAAAACTGGTTTTGGAGACAACCTACGGTAAGGCCGAGAAAGTGATGAACCTGACCCATCCACCCGGCGTCACGTTTTGCCAGGTAATCATTCACCGTGATGACGTGTACCGGGCCGCTCAAGGCGTTCAGATACGACGGCAGGGTTGCGACGAGGGTTTTGCCTTCCCCCGTGCGCATTTCGGCCACCTTTCCCTCATAGAGGACGATTCCTCCGATTATCTGCACGTCAAAGTGGCGCATCGAGAGAACCCGTTTTGCGGCCTCCCGAACGACGGCGAACGCCTCCGGAAGAAAGTCGTCCGTGCTTTCGCCGCCCCGTAAACGAGCGCGGAACTCGTCTGTCATGCCCCTTAGCTCATCGTCTGTGAGCTCGGACATTTGGGCCTCTAGTTCATTGACCTCAAGGAGACGGCTGTCGAACTCCTTCAGTGCCTTGTCATTAGAGTCACCAAGTAAGGATGTAATTTTCTTTAGAAAGGGCATGTAATCCCCGGCATCAGATTTCGTGCCAGGCGCGGGCTTCCGGTTCTAGTAGGTGAACATCTCGCCGACCGAGTGGCCATTATGGATCCTGTATATAGCTTCACCCAGAAGGTCGCACGATTGAAGAATCGTCAACTTCGGGTGGGACTTCTCTTCATCGGTCGGAACCGTATCTGTCACGACCAGTTCTTCCAGATCTGAGACACCGCAAATTCTGTCGATTGCGCCGTTGGAAAAAACTCCGTGGCTTGCGGTAGCGTACAACTGCGTCGCTCCAGCTTTTTTGAGAGCCCCCAAAGCTGATACGAGCGATCCTCCGGTGTCGATTTCATCATCAAACGTCAGGACAGGGCGGCCTTTCACATCCCCGATCAGGGAAAGAACTTCCGTGCTGTCGTCGTTCCCAATACGTCGTTTCTCTACGATAGCAAGCGGAGCGTTGAGGCGCTGTGCGACATCCCTCGCGGCCTTAGAGATACCGACATCCGTCGCAGCGACCACGAGGTCCGGGATTTTCTTTTTGAGGAAATAGTCCACAAGAAGCGGGACGACGGTCAATTCATCTACAGGAATGTTGAAAAAGCCCTGGATCTGGCCGGCGTGCAGGTCCACCGTCACGACGCGGTCCGCGCCCGCCGTCGTCAGCAGATCCGCCACGAGACGCGCCGTAATGGGCACACGCGGTTGATCTTTTTTGTCCGTGCGTCCGTAGCCGTAATACGGGATTACCACCGTAATGCGTCCGGCGGACGCCCGTTTGGCGGCGTCGATGGTGATCAACAACTCCATGATGTTGTCGTTGACTGGTGCAGACGTTGGCTGGACGAAGAATACGTCGCGTGAACGGACGTTTTCCAGTATCCGGACAAATGTATTCTCGTTATTGAATTTTTTGACTTCCATCTGCCCCAGCGGAATGTGGAGGTATTCACAGATGGCTGACGAAAGTTTCGGGTGCGCTCCGACCGAAAATACGGCCAAATCGCCGAGCTGATAGGAAGAGTTCAAGTTACGATCTGTCCCGATGCGGCGCTGTATGCGAGATCAGTCGGACACGATGTCATGACGCGTTTTCGTTACCCTCACAATGATGCACGGGGCATCACACAGGTTTCGGTCAGGGATACTTCAATACTTCCCCCCGACCATGCGGGAGCGAGCGAAGACTAACGCCATATGTTCGTGCCGCCGTCGCTTAACGGCTCGCTGGATTGTAGCACCGGGAAGTGAAAAATCTTCGCTTCTGGGCAAACGGTGGCGGCGAGTATCCCCACGCCAGTTCCACGTCGCCTTTACATTTGGGGTATGCCTTGAATAACAACGCCGCATCGCTCCTTTGACGGGTGCTCGCACCGCCAGATGAGTGCGTTAAGCGAAAATTGTCAGTCCGAGGCTAGGCGTTTGGTACACCGTCAACACGAATATCGGCATACGTACAGACACTCATTCTGGGGCCGATATCATCGTGATTCGCATTGTTCTACGCCCTCCTAATCGATCGAGAGGGCTTCCAGATCTGCCGCCTTTCCTCCCAGCACATATCGGCTAGTGTCGTCTATCCGTATCGTGATCGGACGTCGGATCAATCGCGGCTCTTTCATCATCAGATCTATCAGATCTGACTTAGTAAAATCGTCTTTGTTTTCCCGGTACTGCTTCGCACTAGGACTGCGCCATGAAAACAGCTCATCCATAGTTACGATAGACCCCAGTTCTTGCAGTTCTTCCCGGGAAAATGGGTCTGTGAAGAAATCTCGTTGATCTAATTCAACACCTGCTTGCGAGAGCGCCGCCCCCGCTTTTTTACAGGTGCTTCACCGTTTCCAGTGATAGAACCGCACTTTTACTGCCATAGAACTGTCCTTAGTCTGCTGGAATGTGCACCGGGAGACCAAGCCAATGATCTCCCCTTAGATTTGAGTAGCATCGCATAGTGTTACGCCCGATGATCGTGATGTCCGCAACACCTCACCTCTCCGGTAAAATCAGATGTTCCTCGCGATCCGCACCCGACGAATAGTTTCGCCAATATGAGCGTATACGCGTTCGGAATGTGAACAGAAGTCGATCAGAAATAGGGGATGCTCGTGGTGATCGATGTCTATCCCGCCGGCGAGAGATAGAACCGATTTGGCCGCAAACGTGTCTTGTACGGCTCATCGTTCGTGATAGCCGTCGTCGCCGAGCTGTTCGTGGTGGTGAACGATCGATCCCCTTGTGATTCTTGCCCGTGTTTTCAGGACCGGGAATGCGGTGCACAGACAATGGGAGAACCCTGGGCATGGCACCCTGATAATCGGTATCTACGCGATGTTCTTCCTATGCATCTATCCACTTTGACGGGTTAGGAACGGTTTCTATCGGGCAAAAGCGGCCTTGAGTTGAAACAGGCGCAGATGGACCAGTTCTACGTATAATTCCTCCCACCGACCAATAGACGAGCCGGTTCAACTTCAACACTGATCCGAGCAGTCCAGGCGACTTCCTCAGAAAACCCAGAGTAGATGGTCCAATCCAGGGACGATGTAATTTGAAGGTATTTCTGGCAGCTCCACGAGGCTTTTGTGCTGGAGTCGTACGCGCCGTAGACATAGTCGAGATCGCACTCCAACGCTACGGAAAACCCGTCTACGTAAAGCACGAAATTGTCCACAACCCGCATGTCGTGGCCGATCTTGAAGCCCAGGGCGCAATCACAGTCGAAACGGTCGAGCAAATCCCTGAAGGCTCGATCGTCGTCTTCTCGGCACATGGCTCCCCGCCATCTGACTTCGAGGCCGCTGAGAACCGCTCTCTACGTGTAATTGACGCCACATGCCCGCTTGTTACCCGCGTCCACAACGAGGCAAAAAAATACCTGAACGATGGTAAAAAGATCATCCTAGTTGGACATCGTGGGCACCAGGAGGTCAAAGGAACGACCGGCCACGGTGAGATGGCCCTGATGGACGATAAGGAGGACCCACAGCCGCCAGACTGGGATAACGACACGGAAGTCGCTGTCTTGACGCAGACGACCCTGTCTGTGGACGACACGGCTGCCATGGTTAACCGGATCAGTTCCAAGTTTAATAACGTGACGATTCGGAATGACATTTGCTACGCCACGACTAACCGCCAGTCCGCTGTCAAGGAATTGGCGACGATGGTCGAGGTGGTCCTCGTTGTAGGCTCCCAGACGAGCTCAAACTGCCGAAGACTCCGGGAAGTCGCCGAACGCGCCGGCGTTCCCGCATATCTCATCAACGGGCCAGATGAACTGGATATGGCCTGGTTTGAAGACATCTCAAGGGTCGGTGTTAGCAGCGGCGCATCGACGCCTGAGTCGCTCGTGCAGGCTGTCTGCGACACTCTTGATCCGGACGAGGTAAATCACCTTGGTCTTGCAAGCGAGGACATCGAATTCACATTGCCGGCAGAAATGCGCGACGCCGTGCCGCCCAGACAGTCAAGCTCGTGGGCCACAAGCAGCGCAGATAGCGAATAAGCAGTTCGCCCAGGGAGTTACGTTTGAAGGTCACTGACGTTGAGTGTTTGGTGCTGGACGGCGATTATCCGTTCGTAATCATTAGTACCGATGAGGGAATCACAGGGTACGGGGAGTGTTTCCGTCGTTCACCCGAGGTGTCACGTGCAGCGATCGATACGGTATTCCGTCCGCTGGTGATCGGCAAAGATCCCTTTCAGACGGAGGCTATCTTCGACTTGATGCTGAAAGCGGGCTCGGTAAGTGGCCCTCCCGGTGCCCTTCTTACGGCGGCTTCTGGCATCGACATTGCCCTGTGGGACATAAAGGGCAAGGCGCTTAATGTGCCGATTTATGAACTGCTCGGTGGCATGAGACCCGGGCGGGAAAAGATCCGGGTGTACGCAAGTTCACTACTCCGTGATCTATCTCCGGTGGACGAGGCGAAACGGGCGGCCGGATTTCAAGAGCGCGGGTTCACCGGGTACAAGATGCACTCCGCAGTGCCCGGAGCTATTGATCACCCGGCTGATCAAACCGTGGAATCCGTGCGGGAGATGCGTGCGGCGACCGGGGATCAGTTCGACATCCTTGTCGATGTGAACAGCGCTTATTCGGTTCACCACGCGATTGAGATTGGTAAACAACTTGAAGACTATGGTGTGTTCCATTTCGAGGAGCCAGTAGTGCTGCACGACCTCGCTGGTATGGCGAAGGTGGCGGATGCACTGACCATTCCCATTGCATCAGGGGAGAATGCCTACAACCGCTGGATGATTCGCGATTTGATCGTGAACGGAAGGCCGGATATCGTGCAGCCGGACGTGGTCAAAATCGGCGGTATTTCGGAGCTGATCAAAGTTGGGAATGTGGCGAACGCTTTTGGCGTTCCTATGACGGTCCACAACACCCAGCCGATCATCTCTACGGCGGCGCACCTTCACTGGATCGCGACCCGGAACGATGTCCCGTACGCCCAGGAGTACAACATCGAACCTGTGTCGATCCGTGACGACCGGCCGATCCTCAAGACGCCGCTGGATGTGGTGGACGGCCACATCACTGTTCCCACAGGCCCGGGCCTGGGGTTGGAGTTCGATGAGGACGAAATTCGCCGTTGGGCGGACAAATCCGGCCGAAGCTCTCTCTAACTAAGCCGTTACTGGTCTCGGAGCGGCGGATCCCGGTCTTCCCACTCACTGCCCGCTGCATCCTTGGGTTCATATCCCAGAATTTCCCGAGCTCTATCGATGGAAAAAATCTTCCACCTGTTGTCCGATGTAACGTACGTGACTGCATAGCGCAACGAATCCGGGGCGTCGATCGCCCTCGCTACGGCCTGCGCCGTGTCCTGGTGACTCAGCCAGAGCGACAGTGCAAACGGCGAAAAACTCGGGTCGTCGTCCGATATCACCCAGCCTATGCGAAGGTGAATCGAACTCAGGCCGTGATAATCGTCGTAGTAACTGCCAAGTGCTTCACCAAACGCCTTTGAAACGCCGTAATACCCGTCGGGCCGGATGCGATCATCCTCATTGACCAATCGGTATCCTGGTTCAAGCTCATCAAATCGGCCTTCTGCGATCGACTTCCAAGGATCATCTAGATAAAAACCACCTTGGGAGTGGTTGGAGCTGGCGAACACCACCCGTTTTACACCGGCGCGCTTAGCCGCCTCAAAGACGTTGAAGGTGGCAACAATGTTGTTATTGAGTGTGGACGACCAATCGCTGTAGGCCCGACGATCGGCGGCGAGGTGGACGACGGTGTGCTGACCCTCGAACGCCGGGATGATGGCGTCCATGTCAGAGAGATCACCGATGAAGGACGGAATCCCTACCGCCTCTTTAAGGTCAAGCGAATATAAGCTGTATCGATCCGAAAGACGATCACGTAGGACTTCACCGATGAGTCCGGCGCCGCCGGTAATCAGGACCTTTTTCAGTTCAACCATGTCGTCTCCATCAATAGATCCTTCAGACGATCGACTACCCGGACACTGCGGCATCACAACGTGCGCTGCAATACAAAGGTGGGCGTACAAATCTATCACCGGGTCGCTTCGATGAGGGGGATCGTTCTCTTCGCTCTACTGACCATCGCTGCGTGTTCAGGTGGCGGGATTGATGGCTTTGTGAACAACCCGGGATGTGAATCCATTGCCAGTCACCTGGCAGAAAAGCCGCTCAGGGAAGCAAGAATCGGCCTTGTAAGTGGCGACATAACGAGGATCGTCGACGTCGAGGTCGCCGATGAACCCGGTTCTCAATCGCGCGGGCTGATGTGCCAGACGGATGTGTCATACGGTAGTGGGATGTTGTTCGAGTTCAACGGACTCGTTTCCGGACCGTTCTGGATGTTCAACACCTACGTTCCTTTGGACATCATCTATTTCAATAGTGCCGGAGGCGTCGCCGGTACCGCAGTCATGCTCCCCTGCCCCAACGAGAGTGGTCTAACCGAGAGCGCCTGGCGGATTCATTGTCTCGAAGAGGCTGCCGAGTACGATCCGGGAGAACCCTATGCCAGCGCCCTTGAACTACCCGGGGGTTGGCTGTTGTCCGAGGGATTGGTTATCGATTCGTTGCCCGAGGACCTCCAGTTACAAAAGTTCGTCCCAGTTACTCGCTAAGCCGCTCTCCTAACCAGGATTCTATATACGAATGATCGACATGTCCCCGACCGGTATTCAAATACAATTCCCCCGATCCACCAAGCCTTGAAATAAGCGGCGACGCGATATCTCTGTCCCATTGCGGGCACGCCACCAACATTTCTCCGCTGTATTCCGGCACGAAACTGAGCGGATCAAAGAAAATGAGCGTCTCAGAGACCTTTCCTGATTTAGCAGGATGAGATCGGGCGAAGTCGTTCAGCTCCTCAAGCGGATAGTAGTCCGGCCATGAGTTTCTGCCGTTGGCCCCACGCAGGATCAGTGGGCCGGACATTAGTACCGCCTTCACTGCGTCCGATCGCATCGAAGCCGCTATCAGGCCGGATTCACTTCCGGCGATCCCGAGATTGCCTGGGTCTACTTCCGGACGACCGGTGAGCCATTCGAGACCCGTAAGCACGTCGGCGACGATATCCCTGTACCGGTAAGTGGAACTATTCTCTATTCCGTCTGTAAGTAATCCAGGATATTCAGCCGCGTACTCTTCGTCGGCCAGCCGTTGACCTCGGTGTACAAGGGTCAGAACGGCGTATCGCTGCCTTCGCTCATACGGCGATATATGCACGACGCTCGCGTAGCCCGGCGCTTCCAGCAATCCCGGGAATGGACCGTCACCAGCCGGGACCGAGAAGTAACCAAAAATGCGTCCATCGCCGATGGACGGGAGGCTCACGGTGTACGTCGTGGAACCTTCTGTGGAACGCATCGGCAACGGTTCAAGGGTCATATCATCGAAAGAGAGCCCCCTGACTTGACTGTCTATTTCACTCCAAAACTTTGAAAAGACCTCGTCTGCCACGACCGCGGATTCAGGGACGATTGGGGGCTCATCATTTGTGATAGCTACGGGTTTCAACTGCAGTGACAGGAAGTCCTCAACAACTTCGTGGTGGCCGGCAGTTGCGCCTGCGTCGTGGCCACATTTGTCGTACGGATATAACTTTTTGTCCGAGCTACCGATTTGTCCGAATACGGCGAACCCGGTCTCAGGCGGGCACACGTCGTCCTGCAGTCCGATATTCACGACAATAGGAGCCCGGATCGCCGACGCAAAGTGATGAATGTCGTAATAGTTCAGAACCTCCCGGACCACTGAATCATGTTCCGGGTTGATCCTCAGGTACTCGTTAATCTCCTGGTACGGGTACGAATGGGTCAGCGACGCGGCATCCATGGACGAGCAGAGGTAGGGCGCACCCGCTGCGGCCGCCGCAACCGAATTCACTCGCAAAGCAGATATCAGCAGCGTCAGCGCCCCACCCTGGCTAGAGCCAGTTACGCCAACCCGGCGTTGGTCCACCTCTGGGAGCGCCGCAAGAATGTCAAAGGCGCGCAGCGCGTCCATGTAGAACCCGCGATATGCGTAGTTGTTTCGGTCTGTGATGTTGTGTGTCAGGAGGCCCGGGTAGCCAGGATCAAAATCTGAATTTGATCGCAGCTTGCCACGTGGCGCTGCACTGAACACCGCGTATCCACGGCGAGCCCAATCTTTGGGTACTTTTGGTTCGCTGACGTATCCGGGGACGATCAGTAGGCCAGGCATCTGTGCATTCCGGCCCGCCGGGCGGGCGTACCAGCCGGCGATGCGCATTCCGCCGTAACTGTCGTACCGGACATCAAACACATCAACAGCGTCATCGGACCGTAATTCGTCTTTCTTGAACGTCGCATTGGGTGGCACAGTGGCCAGTTCTGCAAGGGTGTCAAACCAGAAACTGTCAAAGTCCACGGGACGTTTCGCAGTGCTGGTGAACGCGCTTGGATCGCGTCGGGGCATCTCGTCTCCTCACTTCGTCAACGAGTCACAAAAGTCATGGATCGAATCGACCATGAGGTCGTTATTATGGGTGGTCACGTGGCGTAGGTCGTTATTCCTCATGCCGGGGACCTGAATTATCGCAGTCCTGCAAGTATGCCGGGCTATGGTGGCACATCCCCATCCGGATTTCGTTCACCACTTATTGCGCACAATCATCCCGAGTTGTCGGGGAAGTCCCGGGAGTCCTGCTTGCCTGAACGCCGTGTACTGCTCATTGTGCTTGATGGCCTCGGGTACAGCCGGGATCGTCTCGATACCCTTAAGGAAGATGCTTGGAAGTCCCTTCCACCAAGCGTTTCTTCCCTGTTGCTCACGCAGGCGGAATCCGTGCTCGAACGCAACCCGGGTTCGGATAACAGGGATCCGCAAGAGCTGGCCAAGGATGCACTTCTGCCGGTGGGGGTTGAGAATTTACCGAAAAACGCCGTCTTCGATGAAGCCACCGCCCAACTAAAGTCGCTTGAGTCTCTGACCGCGGCGTCCGCCGGGACAAACATTATGGAGCGAGTCGCCGAGATCGTCCGGGCTCAGGCCGTTGAGATGCGCTATGTTCCGATCGCCGCAAGAGCGGAACACTTTGCCGAGATTAGAAACTCAAACCTGACTATTCCGACAAGTGCTTCTGGTCGGTGGGCTGGCTTTGAGGACGTTTTCCCGCCCGTGCAGGGTAATTCCGACACGGGACACCAGCAAATTACCAACCTGAGGCTGGCGCCCCAGCTTCCGATGGAGATAACAGAATCTATCAGCAACGGTAGTTTCTTCAAAAATCCTGAACTTACGCGCATAGTATCTCGCGCCGTTTCCGACCGACGACCTCTGAATTTCACGTACCTGTTGTCCGGGGTTGGGGGCTCCGATGGCCGGGTGCATTCGGCCTGGAATCATCTCGAGGCGTTCCTGCGCCTGATATTTGAAATCCATAACGCCGACCCCCGATTAGTGCATATGCAGGCAATTTTGGATGGTCGGGATTCGCCCGATACCTCCTCGATGACATCCACGACGGATGAGAACGGCGGATCGGGTGGTGGATATATCGAACGCCTCGAAGAGCTGTTGGAAGGTTACGGCGCAAAGCGGTCCCTTGCGTGGGTTATCGGTCGGAATCACGCGATGGATCGTGATTACCGCGAGCCAAACATTCGTGCGGACTATCTGTCCATGACAGGGGGCGACACCGATACCGTGAAGGGGTTCGGAGACCTCAAACGAACGCTAACACGGCTGCACAAGCACGGTGTGATGGACGGCGATATTCCCGCTATGGCGGTGCTTCACGGAGACGCTCAAGTCTCACGCATCGGTCCCCTAGACTCGTTCGTTGATCTGAACTTTCGGGCCGACCGTCAGCGTGCAAAGATCGCCTCTCTCGCTGGCGCTCGCAGCTTTCTAGCGAGGGAATCAACCTCACGTGGTCGCAACTGGACATTTGGATGGATGCGCTCAGACCTAAACCTAGATATCTGTGGGTTGGCGGATTACCACCCCGAGTTAGGCACTCGGTACGGGGTAAAAGCAGCGTTTCCGAACCGCCCCCACAGGGACAACCTGCTTTCTCTGTTCCCGTCGTTCGCCCCCGACGAACAGTACCTGCTGGTTGGTGAATCGGTCAAAGAATTGCACATGGGCTACTTCATTCGCGGGCGCCGAGAGGATCCGGCTACCTCTAACTGCGAGGTCCGACATATCATCCCATCACTTGGGGAGAGGGAAGGCGTTGTCAACGACGCGGATGTTTACAAAGTGCCGCCGATGCGCACCGTTGAAATCACCAAAACGCTTGTTGAAGCGATGTCGGCAAGACGCTACCCCTTGATCTGCGCCAACCTTGCCAGCACGGATATGCTCGGGCACTTACTACCGCGTCATTTCGAAGCGGCGGTGGCAGCATACGAGGCAGTCGACATAGCGCTTGCTCGCATCGTAACGGTGGCCAGAGATTTCGGCTATCACGTCGTAATCACATCGGACCACGGCAATATTGAGGAAGACACTTCAAGTCACTCCGTCAACGACGTGCTAACCACCGTCATCGCCCCCCGTGGCCGGCTCATTCCGGCCAGGCGTGAGGTGTATCAGGCAAGGTTGTTCGATGTCTCGTGGACCGTCGGGAGGATTCTCGGCGTCGAGGAGGAATTAAAACGCCACATGGCAGGTTCCGGCGATTCCAATGTCGGCGGGCCTGATGTGGGACGACCGATCATAGAACCCATCTGAACAACCATGGCTGCATAAACACCACCCACCCATGATGTGCGTGAAACCCCACACGTACTAACCGCGTACCACTCACTTGACCCCATGCTGAGGCTTACGTAACGCAGTGATTGTGTACCGTAAGCACATTGAAAGCTAAAGAGCGCCTGATCAAACGAAAACGAAGGTTAATCACCAGCCTTTCTAACTAATCGAGTCAACAGAACACGCCCCCGAAATATCGGGGGCGTGTTCGCGTGGACACCTTAGTTAGAGTGGAGGTTGAAACAGCTGGTCGTTCACCTACTGGGCGGTCATGCCACCATCGATTATCAGTTCGCTCCCCGTCACAAAACTTGATTCGTCAGAAGCCAGATACAGGATCCCGTAGGCTATATCTGACGGCACGCCCATCCGCCCTAGCGGCGTTTTACGGACACGTTCATGATGCACACCCGGCTGCGCGTGCATTCCTTTAGTCATCGGCGTGTCTACAAATCCAGGATGAACCGAGTTGACGCGTATTTGCTCATCAGCGTACTGAATTGCGGCGGCTTTAGAAAACGTCCTGACGGCGCCCTTAGAGGCGTGGTACGCCGTGCCTCCCTTGCTGCCAACGTTACCGTACACCGAGGAAATGTTGATGACGGACCCGCCGCCAACATTTCTCATTTCTGGTATCGCGTGCTTGGTTCCCAGAAATACGCCTTTGGCGTTCACCGCCATCACCGCGTCCCAGCCTTCCACGCTCTGATCCTCGGTCGTCGGCCGTCCCGGAACCGATATTCCCGCGCAGTTCACCACGATGTCCAACCTGCCATACATATCGACAGTGTCGGCCACAACGCTTTGCCACTGGGCCTCGTCAGTGACGTCCAGCCGCAGGTAGGCGGCCTCTTGATGGCCTTTCTTTATGTCAGATTCCAGAGCTCCGCCGAGTTCGTCGTTGACATCAGCGATGACAACACATGCGCCCTCTCTAGCGAAGAGTCGTGATGTCGCCTCGCCGATTCCTGAAGCACCACCACTTACGATCGCAACTTTACCTTCGAGTCTCATCTATGCCTCCGTTGACGGTGGAACTCCAGGCCACCGCGGTTTGGTCTGGGCCGGAATGTACCACGCCGTTTCTCCTCGGAGCCAGAATGATACCGGGCCCTACTCGTAACGACGCCTTTTCCGTGCCAACATACATGCGGGCGAATTTACTTACGCGGTCATGATTGAAAAGCAGGCGAATCAAGGGTGTCCAGCGCGATCGTTCCGGGCAGTCATTTGAGTGCTTTTCGATGAACCGTCTGGCAACCAAGATGCGCTCAACCAAATACGGCTGGTGGGTCGCGATAGCCGGCTCGTTCAACATGGCGTTGACGTCAGGCCCCACCTTCCATGCGCAGAGCGTCATCTTCGCCGCCGTGGAGGCTCAAACCGGCTGGAGCCGCACACTTGTATCAGGTGTCGGGACGTTCGGTAGATTCGGTGGCGCCATGTTGGGGCCGATCGAAGGCTTTATGGTGGACCGAATCGGCGCGGCCTGGATGATGCTTGTAGGCCTGGCTATCGGCGGTCTCGGGTTCATTTTACTTTCTCAAATGGGCGAGAGTGCCCTGATCTACTACATCGGTTACTTCATTCTTTCACTTGGATTCTCCGGAGGAGGCTTCGTACCGGCTACAGCAGCCGTAGCCAAATGGCTCCCCACACGCAGGGCTACGGGTATTGCCATCGTTCTTGCGGGGAGCAGCATCGGTGGATTCATGGTCCCCGCCATCTCCTGGGGAATAAAGAACCACGGATTCGAATCAACCATGATGGCTATCGGAATTGCCGGTATCACGATGGCTCCGGCGTTTTTCTGGGCTTTCTCACGTCGGGGCGTACGACCTGGCGATCAGGATATCGACGATCCAGCGAAATCTAAGGTGTTCGTCGATGATGGTTCGTTCACCCTTCGGGAGGCTTTACACACACGGACCTTCTGGGTGCTGTCTGGGACCCACGCGCTTGCCAATCTTTCGGTGGGTGCCGTCTCGGCACATCTGGTTCTCCATCTGACCGACATTGGAATTTCTGATTTGAGAGCTGCCGGCGTGATCCCGATATTCGTCGGGATCGCCTTCTTCTCCCAACTTGGCGGAGGTTTTATGGGCGACAAACTAGATAAGCGATTGATGCTGTCCATCGGCCTAGTGATTCAGTCGATCTCTGTGATTGTCCTCGCCTACGCGACCAGCTATATGGGCGCCGTTATATTTGCCGTCCTCTGGGGCGTCGGTTTCGGTAGCCGAGGTCCGATACTGCATGCCCTTAGGGGTGATTACTTTGGCTCTCGTTACTTTGGCTCCATCCTAGGGATAGCGAGCTTTCCAATGATTCTCGGTATGACGGCGACGCCGGTTCTTGTTGGACTGGCCTTCGACTTGCAGGACACCTATAAGTGGGCCTTCCTAACCACAGCGACAACCGCTTTCATGGCTTCGATTCTTGTTCTATTTGCCAAAAGCCCTGTCCGGCCTGCGCGTCACGGCGTTCCGGAATATTCTGGCAACGTTATCGTTACGCCAACAACTGACACGGCAGATGGGTAGACGATACTCCGCCGCTGATATGATGCCGCCGCCTTCGTTCCGGTACGGTGGGCTTTAGTCATCTTCGTAATCCAAAGGAATCACTGACCAATGCCCGATAGTGACATCTGTTTCACGCCAGCGACCGAGCAGGCCCGCATGGTGCGGGGCGGTGAAATCTCTGCTGTTGAGCTGATGCAGGTTCATCTCGATCAGATCGAGCGCGTTAATCCAGCTGTTAATGCAGTGGTCACCCTGGTCGCCGACGAGGCACTTGCCGATGCTGCCAAGGCAGATCAAAGCCGGGCGCGAGGCGACGAATTTGGACCGCTACACGGATTGCCCGCCGGAATCAAAGACCTTGTCGCAACCAGAAATATTCGGACGACGATGGGATCCCCGATTTTCGCAGACAACGTCCCTGAATCCGACGCCGTCATCGTGAGCCGCATGAAATCGGCCGGTGCCATAGTGATTGGCAAAACCAACACACCCGAGTTCGGTGCCGGCTCCCAGACCTTTAACCAGGTTTTCGGGGCGACACTCAATCCGTACGATACGTCCCGCACATGCGGGGGCAGCAGCGGAGGTTCTGGCGTCGGGTTGGCGTGCGGCATGTTCTCTACAACCGTCGGGACCGATCTCGGCGGCTCGTTACGAAATCCAGCGGCCTGGTCAAACGTAGTTGGTTTACGACCCTCCCCGGGACGTGTGCCCGCCGCTGGCGCTCTGCCGTGGACATCAATGAGCACGGCCGGCCCTATGGGTCGCACAGTTGCCGACGTTGCGCTGCAACTCTCCGTTCAGGCCGGTCCGGACCCGCTCGTTCCTTCCTCGTTGCACGAAGATCCGGCTAAGTTCGCCGACAGGCTCGAGCGAAATTTTGCAGGGACCCGAATCGCATGGAGTCGGGATCTTGGCGGTCGCCCTATTGAGCCGGTCCAGACGGAGGTTCTGGACGCCCAACGGCATGTTTTCGAGGACATCGGCTGCATCGTTGAAGACGCCGAACCGGACCTGCGGGGGTCAGATTCGGTGTTCCAAGTTTTGCGAGCGTACTCTTTCGCACACGCTCAAGAACGTAACCTGGTGGAACACAGGGATTTGCTCAAGGACACCGTCATCTGGAACGCCGAAGAAGGTCTCGCTTTGAGCGCGTTAGACGTGGCGAAGGCGGAGGAGGAACGGACCAGGCTATTCGGTCTGATGATCGCATTCTTTGATGAGTACGATTTCCTCGCGTTGCCGGTGACGAGCGTGCCGCCATTCTCGGTGGATATCCCTTACCCCACGGTAGTGAACGGTGTGGAGATGGAAACGTATATCGACTGGATGTGGCCATGCATGGATATCACCGTCGTCGCATGCCCTGCAATCTCGGTGCCGGCAGGGTTCACGCCTGACGGCCTTCCAGTAGGTCTCCAACTTGTATCGGCGCCACGGACAGACTTCGAACTGTTACAACTGGCACACGCGTTCGAGGGAGCAACTGGATTCTGGAAACAGCGGCCGGCAGTGGTGGATTAGGAAGTTCCCAGTCCCTCATTAAGAGAAAAATGTTTAATTGTTTCTCCCTCCGGGAGCGGGCTAGGATGAAGGGAGAAGTCCGGTACAAGCTCGAGCGTTCTAACGCTGCAGCAGTTCCTCGCGCAACCGCAGCCCAACGATCTCCGGCTCACCGACCTGCATATTAAAGGCGTTGATCTCCAACTCGTTGTGATCCGGGTCAAACCGAATACCGATGCGGGGATCGCCGTCCATCATGGCGGCTTTGACATCCGGGCCAGATGGGCCATTCCAATCCGACGTTAACTTCACGACGACGTTCGGAAGGAAAAATCGAAAGTTATCCTGTCGGATCGCAACCTCGACACCGTCGATGCCCTCTAACGCCTCCACTACCGGGCCTAACGCAACCCGGTATCCGGCAATTTCCGCCTGTTCGTCGTGTTCGACGTAGAGTTTGAGCGCCATCCAGAGGCCAACCATCTCCTCACGAGAGACCTTGTGTGGTCGGCCGATGGCGTGGTTTGGGCTGTGATTGGCCAATGCGGCCGCGACTAAATCCTTTCGACCGAATAGCATCCCGGTCGCCTGCGGCCCGCGGATGTCTTTGCCGCCTGACACGGTCACTAGATCGGCTCCATCCGCGATGTATCGACCCAGATTACTCTTTGGCGGCAACATAGCAGCGGCATCTACGATCACTGGCACGCCATGTCGATGAGCTACCTCAACGGTCTCACGCAAGGTCGGTCCGCGCCTGCTAACCCGGGGCGCCAGTAGATATGCCACGGCGGCAGTTTTGTCGTTGATCGACGCATCCAGTTCGTCCATGGTCCACTCATATGCGTCACCTACCTCAACCAGCGATGCGCCAGAGAACGTGTACATGTGGCTGTAGCCACCACGGTGCGCCTTGGCAATCACGATCTCGGTCTTCATACCGCGTGTGCCGGGAAGCTGGAGAATCTTTGCCTTATCTGTGCCGGTCATGCAGGCGGCCGCCGACAGGACGATTCCGCTGCCAGCGCCCGCCGTGACCATACCTGCCTCTGCACCGGTCAATTGGGCAATGAAATCCCCGACTTTGCTGCTCAACTCAGCGATCGGCACATACGACTGCGAGGCCTGGGCCATCGCCTCGATAACTTCAGGCCGCATCTTCGATCCGCCGTGGTCGGTGTTGGTGCCACCGGCGTGGATCATCGGGCGAACACCGATCTCTTCGTAGATCGGGTTAATCGGCAGTCGTGATTCGGTCATTACGCTCCTCGATTCGCTTCAATCACTGTCACGGCACCACCACCACCCAGATCTCAATTTCCGATACGTCCAGCTTTGTAACACCGTCCAGCATCAGATAGCCCCTCCCGCGCCGGACATCATCGACCTAGTAGATGAACGATGCGTCCATCCGCGTGTCGGCATCTCCGAACACGAGAGCGCCGTTAATTCCCACAATTGCGCGTTCACGCGCTTTGGTTAGCCGTTTCCTTGTATGGGTGACCCTCGCATGGCCTGATCCTGATCGATAATCTTCACTTCCCCTTAATCCTGCCTTGGAATGTCAGGTTCGCCACCC
>JAPKBN010000046.1 GCA_026421215.1 Dehalococcoidia bacterium | reverse complement strand
GACGGGTTGCGCATGCTGACGCCTGCGTGCCCGAGCGAGGTGTTGAACACCCTGCCTTTGCCGTATTGATGCGTCCAGGCCATCGGTCGCTCTACGCCCTCAACCATCGCCGTCATGAACACATCGATTCCAGGCTGGATGTCAAGGTCGCAGTAACTTTCGTCGTCGATCTCGAAGTCGTTCAGGCCAGTTGCGCAGGGGTGACCTGGGTTCTTTATGTTGACGGTGAACCGTCCGAATGGCGGGTGGTTGCTTGTCCCGGACACCCATCCTCCGCCAGTGATCTTCTTCATTTCCGGCCAGTCAGGACTTGAGTCCGGTGAGATATGGATCGATACGAGTGGCCCGCCACTGCTGACGAATTTGGCCAGATTATCGCGCTGAACCTCGGAGAAATCGTTATTTGAGCCTGAGCTTCTCCTAGTGTTCAAAACGATTGCATCGTACCCGTCGGTGGACGGGACATTCAGTTCAAATGCGAAATCGCTGACATCGACCGTGTGCCCGGCCGATTCAAGAAATCCGGCCATGATGGGTGTGGTTTCACTGTAAGGGTGGGCGCCACCGCTGAGAAGGAGGAGATGCATGAAATGTTGCCCTGGAGATTTCGGGGTGGTGATAATTGGAGATCGCGTCTGCTAGTTGGATCGTGATGATTTTGGTTCTGGTCGCCTAGAATATCAGCCGAACGCCGCCAGATCGGGATGCCTGCGGATTATATCCGGGTTTTGACTTGTATTCCGACACTCAGCAAAGAAAGTATTTCATGATAATCACCGGCTTCCGAACTCTTGTACTTGGCACACCGTGGAGAAATTTGACCTACATCATCCTGGAGACGGATGAGGGTTTGACGGGTGTCGGGGAGGCCAGGGTCCTTGGCAAGACGCATACGGTCACCGAGTATCTGAAGGACGCGCAACGGCACTTTGTCGGGCACAGTCCGTTCGATGTGGAGGCGCTGTTTAGGCGGATGACGCTGCTCGATTTCGGTAAGGCGGGGGAGGTCGTCCACACAGGTATTGCACTCGTGGAACTGGCGTGTTGGGACATCATCGGAAAAGCCTGTGGACAGCCGGTTTACAACCTGCTCGGCGGCAAGGTTCGTGACACTGTTCCGGCCTATGCAAACGGCTGGTACACCGTCGAACGGTCCCCGGCGGAGTTTGCGTCGGCGGCGACGCGGGTTCTTGATCGTGGTTACAAGGGCATGAAGTTCGACCCGTTCGGGAACGGGGACCTTGAGTTAACCCGGGAGCAGTTTCACACCTCGATGGACCTGATAGAAGCCGTGGCGTCTGTCGCCGGGACGCGCGCCCAGATCATGCTTGAGATGCACGGTCGATTCACGCCCGCGCAAGCGCGGGAGATCGCTCGGCATGTCGAGAAGTACAGCCCAGCATGGATCGAGGAGCCGACGCGCCCGGGCGATATACCGGCACTGACATCGGTGAGGCAGCATACTGCGCTGCCCATCGCGACAGGAGAACGGCTTTACGGCGCGCAGGAGTTCGTGGCGCTGTGGCAGAGTGGGGCGGCGGATATTGTTCAGCCGGACATCACGCAGTGCGGAGGGATTCTTGAGACGAAGAAGATCGCAGCCGCGGCCGAGACCTATTCGATTATGGTCGCGCCCCACAATGTGGGCGGGATCGTATCAACAATGGCCGCTCTGCACCTGACCTTATCTCTGCGCAACGGAAAGATACTAGAGCACTTCAACGACTTCGCCGACCCGGGTGTGAAACTCGCCGGTAGTAACTATCCCGAGGTAGTTGACGGTGTGTTCAATGCGCCTACGGGACCAGGCTGGGGGGTAGAGCTGGATGAGGACTACATCCTTGCCCACCCGCCTGAGTACGTGGACGGTAGGGTCCAGGACCCGGGCTTGCAGATGTTTGAAAAGGAAGACTGGTCAAAGCGCGGCCAAAATGCCTGAACGGTCTTAGGTTTGGTTATGTTTGCGGAAGGATGCCGTGCAAAAACAGCTGTGATCGTCCGGCTACTGTTTTGGCACCCTTTCACCGCCCCCCCACACTGTTGTTGCCACAAGGTGCTGGCCCATAATTCTCGTCAGTGTTAATCGCCGCTAATCGCCGGATGACACGGATACTTTACTGCCCCTTCAGTTCTGTTCAAGAACGACCGGCACAACCGCCAATCCGGACAGATCAAGATCAGTGGATCATTCCGCAGAGGTTCTGACTGGAACCTGGCAAGCGGAAGCGTGCCCCTGGCTGTCAGCATCTGAACCCTCCCCTCACAGACGGCCAAGGGCACCAGATTCCACCGCTGTATTTGTAGGCATGATCTTCTGATCTGAAATTGGTAGGTTCAAATGTGACGCGAAAAGAGCCCCGGCTTATCGGGGCTCTTTTTTATTCTCTTATGGCGACCCCGAGCAGATTCGAACTGCCGATCTCCGCCTTGACAGGGCGGCGTGTTGGACCGCTACACCACGGGGCCACGATGTGACGTTTCCGCCACACACAATAGTTTACGTTAATACCGGCCTCACAGACCGTCAACAGCGATATTCACAGATATCTGCCCGTGTGGGTGCAATCTGGCAGCGACCGTCCGGTAAACCCCCGAACTAAACGAGGTAAGCGCGCAACTCTCCGTTAAACTCGGCGCGCCTTAGCGTTGTCAGAGCCTTACGCTCGATCTGCCTGATCCGTTCCCGGGTCACGTGTAGCTCGTTGCCGATCTCCTCCAGCGTCCAGACCCTTCCGTCCACCATGCCGAACCTGAGCTCAAGTACGCGGCGCTCTCGATCTGTAAGCGTGTTCAGCACGTCGCGTATCTGATCCCGAAGGGAGTGCGTCGTCGCCACTTCGCTGGGGTCTGGAATGGTCCGGTCAGGAATGAAGTCGCCGAGCTGGCTCTCTTCACCGGCTCCGACAGGCGTTTCGAGCGATACCGGGTCCTGTGACATCTTCTGAATCTGGCCAACTCGTTCAGCGGTGATATCGAGTCTCTCGGCGATCTCTTCCGCTGTCGGCTCGCGGTTCAACTCCTGTGCGAGCTGGCGCCGAGTCCGGGCGAGCTTGTTGATCGTCTCGACCATATGGACCGGAATTCGGATGGTACGGGCCTGGTCTGCGATAGATCGCGTGATCGCCTGCCTGATCCACCAAGTTGCGTAGGTAGAGAACTTGAAGCCCTTGCGGTAGTCAAACTTCTGGATTCCGCGAATAAGCCCCAGGTTCCCTTCCTGAATCAGGTCTAGTAGCGAAAGCCCGCGTCCGGAGTACTTTTTTGCCACGCTCACGACGAGGCGCAGGTTTGCCTCGCCAAGGTGCAGACGTGACTTGTCGGCCTCGTCCTCAATGTGGCGGTAGAACCGTGCAAGGTACGACGCGTGCGACTTGAGGGCTTCGTCGGCCGGGTGATCTTCCAGCGCGTCTGCCATGTCGTCCAGTTTAGGATCGATGTCCCAGAGGACCTCGATCCCCTGCGGCAGAAGGGCCGAGATCGTCGACAGCTCGGCGACCTTTGCCTTTGCTTCGTCCGGCTCGATTGTCAGTGTGTCAGAGAGGTAGTTGATCAGCTCTTCATTGTGGATTCCGTCGATCAGATCCCTGAGATCTGGATCGGCAGTGATGACGGCCAGCGTTACCGGCGTGGGCGCGCCGATGAACCGGGCGATCGCGGTGGAGACATCGTTCAGTCGGGCAAGTGTTGAAAGTGCGACGGCGGCGATGTCGGACGCCACTTTATCTCGGCGCTCTTCGTCTTCAGTGTCGAGGGCTATCAGACCGTCGCCAAGTTCTATCGCCCGAGCCAGCGTGCGCTCTTGTGCCGCGTTAAGAAGGTCAACCGCACCGATCTCACGCAGATACATACGTACGGAGTCGTTCAGTACGTCGGCGTCTGCGGCGGGAAGATCGGGCTGTGACTCTCGACGACCAACATCTGTGCTGGCGTCCCAGTCATCTTGCCGGGAGATCTCGGTGAAACCACGGTTTTCAAGAATTCCAGCAGTGGTTTCTTCTGAGTCTGTCCAGGCCTGAGCCCCCTGGTCCGGGTCAATTCTCCAGGGCTTATGGTCTTCAGATTCTTCTGGCCGGTCGTTGGATCGTCTGGTTATGGTCATATTGTTTGGTACGTCAACCTATTGCAGCCGGTTCCGATCTAGAACATCAATCGGGCGTGCTGGATTCAGACTTGAAGTTTACGGCAGGCCGTTTCAGGCTCCTCGCCGAGGTTATTTAGGGATGCAACCCTAAACGCCAAGGTGGCGCAATCCCCAATGTTGTAGATGAAGGCACTTTGCACATGTGATCGGCATGACATGAAGAGTGTCGGTTGCTGGCCGATACTCCCGTCATTCATAACTGAATCCACACGAGCAAGAGGCTCATTTTACTCCTTTCTCGTATTTGCCGCATCTATTGCCTTTTATGGTCGTATCGATGGCCCCCGAAGCTTTATAGCTGAACGCGCGCGTATTCCTGTCAGATGGCCCACATTCATGTTGGAGCGGACCAGTTACCTCACGGCGTTTATCGATTACGTGACGAAGGCCAACACAGGCCAGGCCTTATTCGACTCGGGTTGTTTGATCACGAACACCCACGCCAACCTGGACCGTATCCTTAAGGTTGTAGCACTCGTCCTGCTACCGCTCCAAGCTTTGCAACCATCTCCGGATCTCGCGCTGCCGGTGCGGTGATGATCGCTGTGTCCAGTACACGATCGCATCCGTTTGGGCAGGCGTCTGGTCGATCCTGAAGTTCCGGTACGGCCTGTGTGGCGAGCGCTGCCGCGTTTTGCGCGTTTGCAGATAGCACCTTTATCACGATCTCAGCGGTCACAGATTCATGGTCCGGGTGCCATGTGTCGTAGTCCGTCACCATCGCCATCGTCGCATAGCAAATCTCGGCCTCTCGGGCCAACTTCGCCTCGGGCATGTTGGTCATGCCGATCACGTCGCAACCCCACTGCCTGTACAGATTGGACTCGGCCAGGGTCGAGAATTGGGGACCTTCGATGGCGATGTATGTGCCGCCCCGCCTCGCATCCACTCCCCCTCGAGATGCAACCGCTTCCAGAACGTCGCCGAGTCGTGAACAGGTCGGGTTGGCGACCGCGACATGTGCGGACAATCCCTCGCCGAAGAAACTCTTTTCGCGGGCAAAGGTTCGGTCGATGAACTGGTCGACAATCACAAATGCGCCGGGGGGCAAGTCTTTCCGAAGAGATCCGACTGCACTGAACGATAGGATGTCGGTGACGCCGGCGCGTTTGAGGGCGTCAATGTTGGCGCGGTAGTTGATCTGGGTCGGTGGAATACGATGGCCTCGTCCGTGCCGCGGCAGGAACACGATGCGCTGGCCGTCGATCTCGCCGAACAGCAGATCATCGGAAGGCTCACCGAACGCCGATTCCACGCGCACCAACTGCGTGTTTGACAGACCTTCCATATCGTACAGACCGCTGCCGCCGATCATCCCGATCAGCGGGCGCTTATTATCGCCGGATTGGCTCATGATTACGGGTTCCAGTCGGTTTTAAGGTCGGGTGTAAGTGAATAGAAAACTTGCCTCTACGATGTCTTTGCCGCATCTTCATCGATGTGCATGATATCGAGCCTGAACCAGAATGCCTGTTCGGGGAAGTGGCGCACGCAGGTCGTCAACGCAAGTGACCGCCTGAATAATGTGCCTGGATACAGGGTATATTGCAGCAGCTGTTACTGGCGCATCACCACGAATTTGCTCGTAGGTGAAGGTCGCTGGGATCTGCACGATCTGCTTAAGCCGCTATGATCCCCACAGCAACCGAAAATCGAACACATTCGCAGAGAGGCGCGTTATGAGACCCAACCTCATTCGAGAGAAGCTGGATGCTGGCGAACCGACCCTGAGTACGCACATTCACAGCGTATGGCCGTCCGAGATTGAGGCGCTCGGTCATACCGGACTGTACGACTACGTAGAGTTTGTGGCGGAGTACGGCCCGTCTGACCTGCACGACCTGGACAACATGTGCCGGGCCGCGGAGCTGTTCGGCATGGGCTCGATGATCAAGATTGACCAGAGCCTCATGCCATTCCTCGCACAGCGGGGCATCGGCGCTGGGTACGGTAGTGTCCTGTTTACGGACGTGCGGAGCCTCGACGAGGTTGACGACTGTATCAAAGCGGCACAGCCGGACCACCCCGATTACGGTGGCCTTTACGGCGTGGCGACGAGGCGCAACTCGTACATGGGATATGGCGGATCGCCCGAGTATGTGAAGTCGGTCGGCGACACGGTGCTGGCTTTCATGATCGAAAAGAAGGGCGCGGTCGACAACCTGGAGGAAATCTTGTCGCTGGACAAGGTCGAGATGGTGCAGTGGGGCGGGGCTGACTTCTCCATGAACATCGGCCATCCGCTGGATATGACCCACCCGGACGTGGTTGAAGCCAAGAAGAAAACCTTTGAGATGGCGATCAAGATGGGCGTGCCACCAAGGGCCGAGATCAACTCAGCCGACGAGACCAAGGAGTATCTGGACATGGGCGTCCGGCACTTCTCCGTCGGTACGGACATCACGATTCTGCACGATTACTGGAAGCGTGAAGGCGAAGGGGTCCGACAGGCCCTTGGTGGGAGTTAGGTGTAAAGGGCGGAGTCAACCACTGCACGAGCCCCTCCTATATTCGGATGGGGCGAGAAGAAGTCTCCTCCCCGAAAGGGGCGGGGGCTTCTCTTTGTCTACCTGTCCGAAGGAAATCCGATATGCCATCGATAACCTCGTACGACCACGGAGCGCCGTGTTGGACCGATTTAGCGACTAGTGAACCGGCCCGTGCTAAGGCCTTTTATACGAAATTGTTCGGCTGGACCTACCAGAACAATGATATGGGGAACGGTCAGTTCTATTCGACGATCCAGTTAAACGGTGTTGGCGCTGGGGCGATATACGGGCAGGTTGCAGAGGAGATAGAACAGGGAATCTCCCCAAGGTGGAGCACCTACTTCAACGTCAATGATGTCGACGCGGCGGCCGCCCGGGTTGTTCCCGCGGGCGGCACGCTAATGATGGAGCCGTTTGATGTGATGGGCATCGGACGGATGGTGCTTATCTTCGATCCGACGGGAGCCGTGGTCGCGCTCTGGCAGTCCATTGAGCACTTCGACACTCGCGTGGTGAATGAACCGGGGGCGATGACTTGGAACGAGCTGTTGACTCGTGACACAGACATCGCTGCGAAGTTTTACGAGGAAGTGCTTGGCTGGGATTCCCATGCTGACGATATGGGCAGGATGGACTATACGATCTTCCACACCACGCAAGAACACCCGGCGGGAGGGATGGTGCACCTGGACGAGTCCCACGTCGGGGTGCGTCCGCACTGGATGGTGTATTTTGCTGTGTCTGATTGCGACGAGACGACGATGCTCTCGGCTAAGAATGGAGGGAAGGTGGTCGTCCCGCCGACGGATATGCCAGCGGGACGTTTTGCAGTGTTGTCTGATCCACAGGGCGCCGTGTTCGGGGTGATGGCTGGCAATGGTCGGTGATGGTTTCGATCGTTCGGTTTTGAAAATCTTGGCGTGAACCGAGGTGTGCAGTGGTGCGGTAGTTCGACTGTATTGCTACTTCCTTGTTGAGGGAAATTGTTTCTGGCTCATGAGTCCGGTCAGTAGAGGTCTTGATTGAATCGCCTGTTTGACGCCTACATGATGGTCGATTGGAGCGCTAAGAATGGGCTGTCCCCGGCTCGGCCGTCCGCTGATGCGGTCTGGATAGGCACTAGTGAGGCTAATGATCGGCCCCCGCGTGCTCGATACTTTCGATCTCGGATGGCCGGCATCGCGCATGCCACCCGCCTACTGTTGCGATGGACACTTGAAGGCCGCCGTGTGCTGGTTGGTTTTGACCTTCCATATGGTTACCCGGTGGGGTTTGCTCGCTGGCTGGACGGGTCGGTTGAAGGTCTGGCATGGCGTAAGACTTGGAACGCAATTTCCTGCCGATACAAGGACGACGAACGAAACCTAAATAATCGGTTTGCCGTTGCCTCAGAACTCAACGCACTGTGCGGCGCGAATACGTTCGGTCCGTTCTGGTGTGCGCCCGCGGCACAGGTCACGAAGACGCTCCCTCCCAAAATGAAGGGTTATCTGGAGTTTCCGTATGTGATGCCCGATGGTTCGTTGCTGAGTGATCTTCGAATTTGTGATGCCCGATTCCGGAAGGCTGGTCTGAATATCCACACATGCTGGCACCTCTTGGGCACCGGCAGTGTGGGAGGGCAGGGTCTCGCTGGGATTCCGTATGTGGCGGGGCTGAGGGATCACCCTTCGTTTCGTGATTATTCTAGAGTGTGGCCGTTCGAGACCGGATTTACTTCTCAAATTACGGGTGCTGATGGGCCTGCGATCATCCACGCCGAGATCTGGCCGCGGGTTGCGGAGTCGCTCATGAATCCGCGTACGCGGATCAAGGACCGGGCTCAGGTGATCTCAGTAATCGAGTGGGCGCGCCGATTGGACGCTAATGGCGAGCTGGGCGCATGGTTTGATCCGCCCAGCGATCTATCGGCGGCGGATCAGACGATCGCTGTTAAGGAAGAAGGCTGGATCCTGGGAACACCTTAGCGGTTGGTGAGTTGGGAGGCGTAAAACCTCCTCTTACGTTATGAGGCCCCTATATGTGTCCCTAATAGGCGAATGGTGCCAGATGGGACTCTAGGATCTCCAGGCCGAACCCCGGGGCGTCTGATGGCTTCATTCGACCGTCTTTTGGCGTCGAAAGGCCGGGAAGTTTGGCTGCATCTTCGGGTGCTACTCCCGGTGGGGACGCCACGAAAGTCTCGGTCCATGGGATTGCCGGCATTGCATAACAAGCGTGCTGCCCGTAGGCAGTGTTGCCGCCAGCATGAGGGATAACCGATATGCCGGCCGATTCAGCGATGGCGCAGATTTTTACGATGGGCGTCATTCCGCCGACCCAGTTGATGTCGGGTTGGAGAATATCAACAAGGTGGTGCGCGGCGGCGTACTGGAACGGGGGTGTCGTATACCAGTGCTCGCCAGTCGCGAGGGTCTGCCATGGAACCCGCTCTCGCAACACGGCATGTGAATCGATGTCCTCCGAACGGAGGCACTCTTCCATCCATTTCAGGTTGTAGGGCCGTAGGGCCTCGGCTAGACGAACGGCGTACTCGAGATCGAATGCCATCCAGCAGTCCAACATCAACTCCACGTCCTCGCCGACTAGTTCTCGTGTCTCGGCGATGAACTGGACGTTCTTTTTGAGACCGTCTAGGCCGTCTGCCGGGCCGAAGGGACACGGAAGCTTAGTGGCCTTGAATCCAAGTTCCATGTACCAGTCGGTGTCTCCGCCAGTGGAATAGCAAAACAATTCGTCCCGGACGGCCCCCCCGAGTAGTTCGTAGACGGGTCTGTCGAGGAGTTTGCCCTTCAGATCCCACATGGCGAGGTCAATGGCACTGACCGCGTACGACGCAATGCCGGCTGCGCCGAATGGCGCACACATCCGCACAGCCATGTCGTAGATCTTCTCAACGGCCATGCAGTCCTCACCGATAAGGCGAGGACCTAGGTATTCATCGATGATCGACGCTACAGGTTTACCGTGCTGGGCGATGGCGAATCCCCACGTACCATCTTCGGCTTCTATCACGCAGCCGAAATTGTCCCATGTAGGTGTCCACGAAGGCCGGTAGGAAGCGTATCTCGGGTACCGGGTCATCGGATTAGCGACGGGTCCACTCTCGAGCCATGAAGGCCTACGTTCGGTCGTGTACCTGGTCTCAGAGGGACGGGCCAGGGGACTGATGGCTGGCATGTCCAAGTTGACGGCGTGGATCGACTTGATCTTCATGGTCACTCCGATTCTTACGTGTGCGTCGGGGTCCGAGCCCATTTTTGGTTTGACGGATCCTGGAGTCAATGGGTTGGACAGTGAAGAACAGAATATCCGACGAGATTCCGCGAGGTATGCCCGGGGGATCGATGCGTATCGATTTGGGCGTCTTGACCAGACCATAGACACCATCTTTTTAAACGATCATTAGTGGACTCGTAATGTCAGTCAAAGGGCTATTATTGTCCTTCGTCTCGGTTAATTCTGGTGATGAAGTGTCTTGGCAATAGTCTGCTACGCGATCTCCCTTGTTTGGGGATATGTTTTCGGGCTCACGGCCCCAGTCAATGGCAGCAGGTATCAACCATACTGCGAGCCTTAACAAGATAGTGAGTGGCTTGCGAAGCGCGGCGATGGCCCCTCATGTGTTTAGGCACGCATGTTTTCTCTGATGCGCTGCTAATGCCGTACGTCGCGGTGACTTTTGTGGTCGATCTTGTGTTTATGATTTTTCGCCTATGAAGATACGGAAACGTGCCGGGATGAAGCACCTCACACTCCCGGCGCTAATGGCCTCGATTCCGTTCTCGTTTCCTCACGAGGCCAGTATGGCTCCGTTCCTGAATGAGATCGTCACTGATTTCGGTTTATCTACAGGGGTGGCAGGTCAACTTGGAACGGCTACCTATCTGGGTGGCGTCACAGCAGCGCTCGCGTTGGCACCACTGATTGGCCAGATGACTATCCGACGGGTGCTGGTAACCGCGTTATTTGTTGTCGCAGGAACCTCTATTCTCTCGGGAGTATTGGAAAATTTCGCGGCCCTCTTGCTCACAAGATTGATTACGGGTGCTGCAGCTGGAATCGTGCTCGCTGCCACATTGGCTGCTATCGCAAGGGCTTGGTCTGATCCCAAAACGCGTGTTGTGAGGACCGGTTTGGTGATCGGTGCGATGTCCGCTGGCCCGGGCATATTTGCACCAGGGCTTCGAATGCTAGGAGAGTTTGTCGACTGGCAAACAGGGCTCATTGTGTATGGATTGGTTACAGCGATAGTTGGACTATTTGTGGCTTTCGGACTTCCCTCGTTCCCAGGCTCGGCGTCCGAAATATCGTACAAAAACCGTCTGGCGGAGGCTGGACGAGTCCTCGGGATGCCAGTACTTCGGACCGTGCTGGGGATGCGATTCATATCTCAGATCACATTCGGACTCGTCTTCAGTTTTCTAGCGGCATTCTTCGTTGAACTCCACCCCGGCAAAGACGGGTGGCTCATTCCGATGTTCTTTGTTGGGCCGTTCGGATTTATGCTTTCGGCGTTTATCGGAGGCCCGCTCCTCGCCAAGTTCGGTGTAATGACACTGACAGCGTTGGCGATCATGGCGACTGGGGCGACGGTGTTTGTGTTCGTGTGGTTTGCCCCGTCACCATACTTCTCAGCGGTTCTGTTTTTTCAGTACGGCCTTTTGATGGGGCTCGCCCAGACGGGTATGACGGCGCTGATATACCAGCACTCAGGTGATCGGCTCGGCGCGGCGGTATTTGTGAATAGTGCGATGGGCCCGGCCGGCAGCATGGTGGGTGCTGTATTGGGTGGAGCGGCAATTCTCGCCGTACCGGGTTACGACGGGTACAAGGGTTTCGTAACAGTCGTCGTTCTCGGGATGGTAATTGTGGCGTTGAGGTTGATCATGACGACAGGACGCAACCCCGAATCGGCATCTGTTTCAGTAGGATCTCGAAGGGAAGGGACATGAGAGCGGTGTTTCTTGGCTGCCTCTAACTTTCTTACATGACGGAACTGATTATGTGATTTACCTCGGGTGATAGGAGCGCTCTGCGGGTTAGGGGCGAGGTTCCTTTTCGCAGTCGAATATGGCATGTCGCTAGCACTTTATTCACCGGTTCTAGGTTCAGGTTTCATCGGTCCGGTGTGATGATGTACCTGCCATCTCTTTCGCGATTCGTTGCAAATCCTGCGGCGTTATGGTGTCTCTAGGGAGTTCTGATCACCTCAGAATGATTTTGGATTGTCCGGGGATAAACCGGATGCCATTATCGATAGCACGCCTGAAAGGGTATGGTTCACAGAGTGATCTCATCAGACAAGGAGATATTCAACTGCCAAAAGTACGCGTTTCTGGAATCGTCCCCATACTGCAACTGCCGTTTGATGAGTTTGGAGGGGTTCTTTACGAGGACCTCGAGTCCGAGATAGATTTCGCCATCAAGTCGGGGGTGCATGGAATAGCTCTTGGCGTGGCTAGCGAATTGAACAAGTTGACTGATGTCGAACGTGATCAGGTGATAAGCGCGGTGGTTCGACATGTAGATGGTCGTAAACCAATCGTGATCGGCACCAGTGGTCAATCAACTTCGGTCACGATTTCACGGAGCCGGCGCGCGATGGAACTGGGAGCCAACATGGCGATGATTTCGCCTGACGGGTTTGGCGGATTCCCCGTCGAGGACGTGCGCCGCCACTACCTCAGTGTGGCCGATTCGGTAGACATACCTATCATGTTGCAAGATCGAACTGGTGCGTCGATTACTCCTGCATTAATGGCGCAACTGGCTGATGATCACGAGGCGTTCGGTCATGCGAAGGTCGAAACATTACCGACCCCTCCTCGTTTTGCCGATACGAAACGACTGGCCGGTGATTCCCTAGTCTTACTAGGTGGTGTGAACGGTGCGTTCCTGATCGAAGAAATGAATCGCGGCTCTGAGGGCGCGATGGCTAGTATTGCCATTGTCGACGTCCTGTGTGAGGTATGGGAGCAGTACGGCTCTGGCGATACTTCGGGCGCGGCGGAACGCTGGGAACGGTATACGCACCTAGTCGAGATGTATCGCTACGGGCAAGGGATGAACTACTGGATGGCAAAAGAGATCCTACGGCTGCGGGGCGTGTTTACTTCCGCTTATCCGAGGCTGCCGGCACGCAAGCCGGACGAAACGGCGTTCCGTGAGGTGCGCGAGATGTGTGAGCGGTTGGAGTTGATTTAGGGCCGGACTGTGGTGGACCGATGAGGACGGCCCCTTGGACCTTCTTCACCCTCTGCTCCAGGTGGGAGCGGGGCATGTTAATCGGATGTGGAGGAGTGCGAGTTAAGAGATCCTTCGCCATGGCCCCTCGTTGGTTCCCCCGCCGATTTCGTTCCTGAAGGTGTGCCCTCGATCGAGATGTTTGGCATCCACTCCAGCCATTTCGGGAAGTACCAAGCGCGCTCGCCCAATAGGCGCATCACACTAGGCACAAGCATCGACCGCACGATGGTCGCGTCCAGGAGGACGGCTGCTCCGAGTCCGAAACCCATCGCCTGGAAGAAGGCGATCTGACCGAGTGCGAATCCGCCGAAGACCGCCACCATGATGAGCGCGGCACCGGTGATGATGCTCGCAGTTGTGCGCAAACCAAACGCCACCGATTCCGGTGCGTTGCCGGTTTCGTCGAATCGTTCCTTGATGCGGCTGAGCATGAACACGTGATAGTCCATAGACAGGCCGAACAGGATGCTGAACATGA
The DNA here is from genome assembly GCA_026421215.1 of Dehalococcoidia bacterium. GTDB lineage: Bacteria > Chloroflexota > Dehalococcoidia > Lucifugimonadales > Lucifugimonadaceae. The sequence continues at coordinate 924 of JAPKBN010000046.1, read as the reverse complement.
ACAGCGGCAGCCAGAATTCGATCTGCTCCACCTGCTCAAACCCGAAGAACTCGATCATGAAACCCTTCTGGAAGACCAGCACGACAAGTCCGTATGCAGCGCCAACGGAAAGCAGGTTCATGATGATCGAAGCGATCGAGATCGTGATGGAACGAAAGGCGAACAGCAGGAGTATGAAGCTGAGCGCGAGCACGATACCGATCACGATGGGCATGTAGTCGTCGGTCATCTTGACGGAGTCGACGACCTGCGCCGAAACGCCTCCCACATATGCGTCGTAGGTCGAAATCGGAACGTCCTTGAAGGCGGTCGGTATCAGCTCACCACGGAGGTGTCTGATTGTGACTAGCGCTTGTTGGTTGTTCGGATCTCCAGGGATGTTTGATTTGAGGGTCGCCAGATTGACGGTCGGCTCGATCCGGATCTCGGGGTTATTCAACCCAGGCTCCGCGATCATGGCGGCCTCAAGGTTGTCGATGGCTATGTGGAATGATTCTGAGCCAACATCACCGTCGATCACGATCAGGGCTGGGGCGTCGCTGCCGAATCCGAACTTGTCGTCCAGCGTCTGAAACGCCTTCTTGGCGGGCTCATCGTCCGGGAGTACGGCAATGCCGCTTGTGCCTTTTTCAAGTTCCAGGAAGAAGTACGCAAGGATCAACAGAAATGCCGTCGCCGCCAACATGCTGATCAATGGCTTTTTTATTACGGCAATTGTGATGGTGTTCCAAAATCCCCTCTGGGAATCATTTGAGGCGATTTCTGAACCGCCGCCAAATCCCGGTATGTGGAGCCCGGCGAAACGTCGCACCAATGTGGAAATGATCAACAGTAGGAACACGACGGCGGATACGAGCATCACGTTGGGCCCGATGCCCCACATCAAGCCCACGATTCCGACACCTATGCCGAACATTACCAGCG
>JAPKBN010000095.1 GCA_026421215.1 Dehalococcoidia bacterium | reverse complement strand
CCGTCCTGCTGTTATCGGGCAAGTAACCAAGGGCCACCAGGCGTTTCGTGTACACGCTCAAGTGCCTCCCAACAGCCCGGTTGGCCAACAGCGGCACAGGTGGCCGCATGATCGGCTTTTTCTGTCAGATTTAGGAATTCGTACGTTCTTTTGGCTACCGCCCAGGCGGCCACGTCTGGCGACTCCAAGAACTCGAACGATTCAAGAAGAGTCTTGGCCCGGTCCGATCGACCGGTGTGAGTGTAGAAGGCTGCGCCTTCCGTGAGCACGGAGGCACCATTGGGGTCGATTTCGAGCGCGTACTCGTACCAGCCTTCGGCGGCACCGATGTGATCTGCGCTCAGAGCCGACCGTGCGGCCTTGAGCGCCATAGCGGGAATACCGGGTTGAAGACGGACTCCCCTCTCCATCTCGATAAACGCAAGTTCGTAAAGCCCGAGTTGTTCATACAAATACGCCATGTTCTCGGCGTAGAACCCATTTCGTGGTTCAAGTTCAATCGCTCGACTAATCTCGATCTCTGCCGTTGCTGGATCCGAATTCACGATCGCCTGCTGTCCACGGTAAATCGCCATGTCGGCCCTTAGCGGTTCCGAGAGAAAGCCAAGGCAATAGAAACAGACAATGGTCATTGCAACTGCCACAACCAGCCGTCTATTACCCAAAGCGCTATCGCCTCTCCGGACCCTGCGTCCCATTCTCGGCTTCCACGGCAGATCTAAAGGTGGCAGGGAGACTGAGGCTCCGCCGCCAACCAGAATGCCCCCCAGAACCCACTGGGTGTAGGCCAGCCCCGCTATGTCCATCGAAACGGAGGCCTGCACGTGGTATGCAAACCAAGATGAAAATACGGCCACGTAGAACAGCCGTAACGGGCCGTTTGCAACTCGAATCGCCTGCACCCCGAAGTATCCGATCACCAACAAAATCGTGAGGTAGGCCACCGCTAGGACGAGGCCGCCGCCACTCATGAACCCCAGAGGCACACTGTGTGGAGAGTTGGAGAGCAGACTTTCCCAGTGAACTGCCTGATCGACTGATCGATAGGTTGTGAAGTACGTCAAGTAGGTCTCTAAGCCCCTGCCTACAAAGGGACTATCTCGGAAAATCGAAAGGCTCACGTTCCAAAATTCGACCCGCTGCTCAAGGCCACTCGCTAACTGGTCTGCGAGTTTGTCCCAAAACAACAGACCTCCAACCCCGACTGCTCCGATGGCCGTAATGATTACTGCCCAGAACCGTCGGCGAGCAGAGCTAGACGGCTCGTGATTGGTTGGGCCTGGCCTCTTGCGGTCCTGGAGGGTTCCAAATGCGGAACAGCAGGCGAATCCTCCCATGAGGCAGAAGAGCAACAACCAACTGGGAGCATCCGACGCGAGGGGTAATCCAACGATGACAGCTGCGGGAAGAAGAACAACTAGTGAGGACACAAGTCGGTCCCCTTCATCTCGGGCAATCGCCCACTGCACCAGAACTACAATTGCCGCAAGGCTGGCAATCCAGCCTTGGAGGGAATTGAGATAAATAAGCGCGACCACAGACGCCCCGGCTGCTGCTCCAGCGGCCACTCTTGCCGCTGGCGGATGTGTCGTGGCGAACGCCAACCAGACCAGCAGCGGCAACGTCAAGCCGACATAACCGGAGGAGAAGTTCGCATTTCCGAGCGTGGAAAAGACAAGGTTTCCAACCTGCGACGCGTCGGCTCCCCACTCAACTGGATCCAACCCGTATGCCTGCAGAAGGGCGTAGAACACGATCAACGCGTGAGCGGCGACGAATGCCAGAACTAATGGCTCGGTTGATCGGCGTCGGGCCAACCCAAAGACGGTATGGAAAATCACGAGACACAATGCGTATGTGAGAGCGCCAGCGCCTCGTGCAGAGAGGCCTGTGACAGCTACCCAAGTCTGTGGAGATAGAACCGACGTGATTGCCAGTGCGAAGGCGAATGCCACTGAGGCCACAGTTATTGAGAGCGGGCCGCGATCAAATACTCCTCGTACGACAATCCGATAGGCCCCGACAAACGACACCACACAAGCCCCGGCCCAGAGAACGGTTAGTTGTGGAAGAAAAAACGGGAACATCGTCGTCCGCAAAAACACGATGGGTGTTACGACGATTAGAAGGACCAGCGCAGCGATAAGCGCCCTTTCGCCAGGAACCTTGCCGTAGCGCTGTCCTTCTCGAGTCAAGGGGCTTTCATCCATTACGTGTTTCCACTAACCCACCGCCCAGATAGCCAAAACTAAGTTAACCCTAATTGCTGCCGCTTTGACGAACTAAGACCCCGGCCAATGCATTCGTCTTCCTTGTGTCCGCACCGAATAACCTGTGTCCCGATGCCGTCGGATTTTGGCAAACGACAGCAGTGCCTAATGGCGTGACCGGAGAACAGCGTTATGAGATATCTCGTCATCGTGGTTGCACTAGCGGCACTGAGTTGTAGCGACGACGCAGTAGTTGGGGCGAATCGATTACTCGTCTCAAGTGACCAAACCGGGAACTGGGAGATTCTTGATGTCAACATTGACTCATCGATCGCTCGGCTAATCACTAAAGAGACCGGAGGTAGCAACAAGAACCCCGTTTGGTCTCCTGATGGCATCCACCTAGCAATCGCAAGCAGCAGATCGGATGACTTCGAACTATTCGTCTTGGATCTAGATGGCTCGGTTGTCCATCAGCTGACGGACAATCACAGCACCGACGACGAGCCGGCGTGGTCTCCAGGGGGAGAGCAGATCGCATTCAGGAGCGATCGAACAGGCGACGTCGAGATTTTCGTGATGGGCTCTGACGGTTCCGGGGTTAGGCAATTGACAAATAGTCCTGCCGAAGACTGGAGCCCGACATGGTCTCCCGATGGCGGATCGCTCGCCTTTGCGAGCAACCGCAACGGGAACTGGGACATTTTCGTAA
>JAPKBN010000094.1 GCA_026421215.1 Dehalococcoidia bacterium | reverse complement strand
TGGTAGGCCATTTCCTTGTGCTGCACCATCCCAACCGGCTGCGGCATCCGCGGCGATTTTACGCATCTCGGTCATGCCACCCACGATGCACACCTCGGGTTGGATGATGTCCGCTGCGCCGGCCCTGAACAGTTCCGTGAATTCGAACTTCGTATAAAGGCATTCTCCGGTCGCCAGCGCATAAGGCATTTTCTTACGCAGCTCGCCCATGGCGTGCCGGTTCTCCATCCGGAGTGGCTCCTCCATGAACATGGGCGTGTTGACGACGTGCGCGTTCGCCAACTCCAGAAGCCGCCCGGGTTCGAACACCGCGGCGTGGGCGTCCATGCCGATCTCGGCGTCCGGGCCGGCCTCGTCACGAAGCGCTCCAACTAACTCCACGCCGGCGTCAACCGCTTTGAGCCAGGGGAGACCACGCCAGTTTGTCGGCAGGGGATTGACCTTGAAGGCTGAGTATCCGTTCCCATCGATAGCTTGTCGAACCGTCGATCGCATGGCGTTCAGGCCGCTTCCATCGCTTTCGCCTAGGTGCACATCCAGGTACCCGCGAATCTTGTCGCGGTAGCGGCCGCCAAGGAGGTCGTAGACAGGGATGTCATACGAACGCGCCGTGATGTCCCACAGGCTCTGGTCGATCCCGGAGAGCGCCGCCAGCCCGGACGAGCCTGGGGGAAAGCGGGCGCCCTGGTACATGAGCGCCCATAGATACTCGATCCGGGTCGGATCTTGTCCGACAATTTGATCGGCGAAGTATCCCACCCACTCTTTTGTAGCCAAGTCGGGTCCAACGCCGTATGACTCGCCAATGCCGGTTATGCCTTCGTCTGTGTGCGTCACGACGAACATACTGTTGCCTGCGCCGGGAGTTTGCGGGGTTGAGCGGCTGGCGATTAGGCATTCCACTTTTGTGATCTTCATATCAGGAGTTCAGGGCCTTTCAGAGGGGTGGGTGGGCTGCAGGGATGGGCGGGGCTGTTTAGATGAACGCAGGCGCGCCCTCCGCATCGGTGGGGAAGCCGCGGTTCCAGTGTTTTGGAGGATTAGCGGCGATCGACTCTAGGTTCAACTCCATGCCAAGCCCAGGCTTTGTTGGCAACTCAAAGTAGCCGTTCACCGGCGCCCACATCTCGTCCACAAACTTCGCCTTGTCCCGTTTGTGGTCGCCGTGATACTCGAGGATCGTGAAGTTGTTGATGCTGGCCGCGTAGTGAACGCCGAGCGCCGTAGAGAGTAGTCCTAGAGGGTTGTGTGGCGCGACCGTCACGTAGTTGGCTTCCGCCATAGCGGCGATCTTGCGGCCCTCAAGCAGTCCGCCGCATACGAGTAGGTCCGGCTGGATGATGTCCACGGCGTCCTGGTCAAACAACTCGGCGAACTGGGTGATGCCAAACAGGTTCTCGCCGGTGGCGATCGGGACCGATAGTTCACGCCTCAATCGGGCGGTACTCGGGATGTAGTCAGGCCGTACGGGCTCTTCTACGAACATGAGCCGGAAGTCGGACAGCGCTTCGGCGATCTGTTTGGCCCGCATTGGTTCCCGGAGCTTGCTGTGTAAATCGACTGCGAGATCGATGTGGTCTCCTACGGCTTTGCGTAGCGTCCCGATACGGTTCACGACTTCTCGCACGACGGCCAGCCAGGGCATCTTTTGCCAGTCGGGCGGGAACATGGATGCCTTGAAGGCGGTGTACCCCTCTGCCAGGAGTTCGGTGGCCTCTGCGGCCTGTTCCGAGGCGCTATCCCCGTGGATTTGGTGGTAGACGCGTACCCGGTCCCGGGTTGGACCGCCGAAGAGTTTGTATATCGGCACGCCCGCGCGCTTCCCTGCGATGTCCCACAACGCGTGGTCGACTCCCGACAGGAACGACCACTCAACTGCGCCAAGAGGGAAGCGCATGGTGTTCTTCGCCCTGCGTAACAGCCACTCGATCCGTGAAGGGTCCTGGCCGATGAACCAGCTCTTGCTGGATTCGGCCGTGGCGATAATCGCTTCGTCGGGACCGATGGTGTACGGCTGGCCGTTTCCGGTGATCCCTTCGTCGGTGAACACCTGCAGGAATATCGAGGTACGGCGACCATCGTGGCAGTGGTAGGTCTTGATGTCGGTGATCTTCAAGGGCTGGCCTCTTCTCTGACCTGGATTCGATGAACTGGACGCTGTGATTCAGATGTCTGAGATGGTGTTGCGGGGCTATTGGGACGGCGGCAGTATAAACCGGGTAGCTATAGGGGTGAAGGTCAGGTTATGTATTAAGAATAGTGTTCATTGATTCATATGTATAAGTTCATGAATAGTATTATTAATTGCGTTAAATATATCAACTTTGTACTGTGTTTAAGTCTTAGAGTCAACTAAATTATTCAATGCTATCAATTCCGTTGGAAGTGTGAATGAGTTCAATTTAATCTTTAAATATTTTCTCGCGGGTCGTTTTGGACTGGCCATCGGACCGAACGGCCACAGTACTTTCGTACCCGGTGCTCTCAGTCTCGCGAAGCATCATTAGCTAAATATAACGCTGAATATGCTGTGGATAATGCTCAGAAACGGCAATTTCGTTAATTAGTTGGTTTCGTCAGCGTTTCATTTTGAATCAGTGGTGGTGCGGCCAGTTCGGATGCGCGGCTTGATTCGACTATTTCGCGGCTGATATGAACGCTGATTTGAACTCACATGGCATTGCGAGAAGGTCCAGGTTGATGTTGCCGACGTGATCCCGTGTGGCACGACGATCGAATCAGGGGGAGGGCGCTGACGAGCCGGGAATGTCGGCGATTACGTTCCAGATCACTGCCAGAACAGTTTAGTAATCGAGTTAACCATGGCAACGGGTCGTGCGTTCGGCGACTGGAACAACCACTCTGGGCCTAGATGAACTCGTGTTCAGAATGTCCCGGCGATAACCTCCCCCGTGGGCCCTTCAGGCGCCTCTTACCGGGGCTGAGAAAGCCCCATCATCT
>JAPKBN010000010.1 GCA_026421215.1 Dehalococcoidia bacterium | reverse complement strand
CCTCTGAACAAACGATTTAAGGTGCCAGGCCCCAACGATGTCGATCATGCTCTCTCCTCAAATCGCCTCTGCAATGCGCCCTTCAGCGATCGCACAATACTCGGCAGACGTGTCGTATCCGACGTATCGCCGTCCGGCAGTCGCCGCCGCAATCGCTGTAGCCCCCGTACCCATAAACGGGTCGAGGACGACATCGTTGGTGTACGTGTAAAGTTGAATCAACCGGCGAGGCAACTCCACCGGGAATGGTGCCGGGTGATTTGCACGCTTTGCCGACTGGGGGCTGAAACGCCAGACCGACTTTGTTGATTCCATAAAATCGTCCCTGTCGATCGTGTTCTCGTGACCCGCCGGCGCTCGCCGTCCGAATCCGGTTTTCGGGTGCGGCTTCTGGAACACCAGAATGTACTCGTGTGTATCTCTGAGGGTCGGGTTTGATGCCGACCGCCAGCTACCCCAGGCAGTGGAAGTTCCGGCTCCGGCCCCTTTGTCCCAGATGATCTCGCCGCGCATTTGGAATCCGGTTTCCGCTGCGTCGGCGATCACGTACGCATGTAACGGTATGTAGGGCTTTCGGCCAAGATTCGCCACGTTCACACAGGCACGGCCGCCCGGTGCAACGACGCGCCAGGTCTCGGCAAGCACGCGTCGAAGCAGCCCGCGGTAATCGTCCATCGTTAGATCCTCGTCGTACTCCTTGCCCACGTTGTACGGTGGCGACGTGACCATCAAGTGAACGCTCCCGTCCGGCAACTCGTGCATATCTTCGCTGGAGTGCGAGTAGATCCGGTCCAGGGATTCTCCTGGCGCAGCATGTTCCTCGCCGACGTTCGATGCATCGATCTCGGGCTGGAACGCTCGTGCGTAGTACTCAGATGCGTCGTGCGAAATCCGGCCGCTGGTGCCAAACGAGCTGGTGCTTGTGGATCTTTTTCGGGGCCTGGTTGTCGAGTTGCGACGCGGCATGACTAATTAATCCGCCGAACTGACGGGGTCAGAAACGGACGGCTCAAAATCCGACCCGACGCCTTCAAACGAAGCGTCCATGATCTCCAGCAGGTCCTTGGCAGACTTCGTATCTTCTACGCCTTTGGACCCGATTCCTTCCTCCATCATCTGGAGGCAGAAGGGGCACGATAACGAGATCGAATCGGCATCAGTCTCAAGGAACTGGTCCGTCCGCATATGATTGATGCGCGTCCCGTTCTCCTCCATCCACATCCGGCCGCCGCCCGCGCCGCAGCAGAAGCCGCGCTCCTTGCAACGACTCATCTCGACCACTTCGAGCCCGGGGATCGCCTCCGCGATGCGTCGTGGTGCGTCGTAAATCCCGTTGTGACGCCCGAGGTAACAGGAGTCGTGATACGTCGTCTTCTCGGCCGTGATCGTCGCCAGTGCGCGTAACTTGCCGTCGTCGATCAATCCGGCCATGAACTCCGAGTAGTGCTGGACGTTGAACACACCGCCGAATTGCGGGTATTCGTTTTTCATCGTATTGAAGCAGTGTGGGCAGGTTGTAAGGATCGTTTTTGGGTTAATGGTTTTCAGCGTAGCAATGTTCGTCTCAGCCAGGATCTGGAACAGATACTCGTTGCCCATGCGCCGTGCCGGGTCACCTGTGCAAGTCTCCGAATTGCCAAGAACGGCGAAGTTTACGCCCGCCTTCCTGAGGATCGAGGCTGCAGCGCGCGTCACCTGCACGTTTCGTTCTACCAAAGCGCCGGTGCAACCTACCCAGAGGAGCACGTCCGCATCCGGGTTTTCCTCGATGGTCGGAACGTCCTGTCCCTCCATCCAAGTCGTGCGTGTCAGGGTTGTTCCCTGCCATGGGTGCCCGCGCTGTTCAAGATTCAGAAGAGCCGCCTGAGCCGTTTCCGGAAGCCGTGACTCCTCAAGGACAAGGTAGCGACGCATGTCCACAATCGTGTCGATGTGATTGATAAAGACCGGACACGCCTCGACACACGCCCCGCAAGAGGTGCATGACCACAGCACGTCTTCCGTAATCACCTCGCCTACCATTGCACGCTCCGGAGCCGGAGCCGTCTCACCCTCTGGAGTCGCCAGTAATACGGGCGCGCGCTCGTCCATGAAGGACTTCATGTCCTGCATCACCGCACGTGGAGATAGCGGTTTCTCGGAGGCCCAAGCAGGGCACTGCTCTTCGCACCGTCCGCAGTTTGTGCAGGCATCAAAATTCAGGTTCTGCCACCACGTGAAGTCCGTGATGTCCTTCGCCCCAAACGTCTCAAGCGTCTCGAAATCCCCCATCGGCTTCAACGCCCCCCGGGGTTTTGTAGGCCGCAGGAAGATGTTGGCCGGACTCACCACGATGTGCGACAGGTGCTTGTTGCGGACTGCTATGTAGACAAGCCCGGCGGTGAAAATCGTGGCGTGCGTCCACCACATCACTTCTTGCAAATTTCTCATACTGGACGCAGTGAACCCGATCCCATCGAGTCCTTTAGCGAACACCCAGCCAACAGGTGACCAGCCGGCAACCCCAGGGTTGTAGAACCTGGAGTCTGCAGGATTGAGCTCTGTAGCGCCTATCCGTGCGCCTTCGATCAGGAATCCTGTGAGTAGGATCAGCCCGAGGTAACCAAGCACGAATGCGTTGTCGGAGTAGGAGTGGAGCCGGTTTGGCCGGACAACGTAGCGCCGAAAGGCCGCCATCGACAGTCCGATGGTCGCCAACACGCCGCCAAAAATGTCCCATACGAACCCGGCGGCGATCCGGTACTCGACCGTCGGGAACTCACGATTCAGGTACTTCTCAACGTTGAACTCGATCGCCGCGACCGTGGTCGCCAGGAGGAGGATCATGAAGCCCCAGAAGATGGAGAAATGCATGATCCCCGGATAAAGTTCGCGCTTCACGAATTTTCGGTGGGCCAGCAGGTCGACCACACCAAGCCCGACGAACTCTCGAACTCGTGGTCCCATCGGGCCGAAATCCTCAACGGGCTTACCGAGCCGCCACATCAGAGAACGGCGTCGGATGCCGTACACGATGGCGGCGACGATGATGGGGGCGGCCAGGTAAACGAGGATGGCGGGCAGCGGGTACCCGATGTTCCAAAAATCCTCACGTCCGGCAGGCATTCACAATCCTTGTAATCAACTAGTGCGAAATTTGTTATCTAAACCGAGACACGTGCACACCGTAGAGGAAAGTCACTATGCGCCCACGTCCGTCCTTCGAGTGTCTCAGGATTCGGGCGGAATAGTCTAATTCGGTCTGCCTGTATACAGGGCGTGGCGCCAGCATTGTCTTAGAAGCGAAGCGTACTCGTTACCGGACCGATAGTTAAGGGCGTTAATTGAGTCCGAGCACGAGGGCGGCTGTTGTCAGCCACAGCACGATGGTCACCAGCAGAGCCGGATCTCTGACCAGCAACTCCTCGGGGGATTCTCCCATGTCGTTCTTGTATCCCAGGTACAGGTATCGGAATAGCCCGTACGCAACGAACGGAATCGTCAACATCATAGAGTTGTTGTCCGGGAGGTTTACGTTCGTGAGGAAACTGCCGCTGAACGTGTACAAGGTGTACGCCATGAGCGTGGTCGGCGCCACGACCGCCACCAGCCTGTCGATCAACTCGACGCTGTACTGGGCGAGGATCGGCCTCTGACGGACCGCGTTCGATCCAGCCGAGACAAGCTCTGCCCGGCGCTTAATCAGCGCGATCAGTAGAGCGCCGGACGCTGTACACACATAAAGCCAGGGCGAGATAGTCAGTTCAAGTTCAAAACGATCCAAGTTATTTCCAAAGGCAAACCCGTCTATTGCCGCCGAGCCCGCCGCCGCGCGTAATACGAACCCCGCAGACACGGTAGCAACGTCAAGAATCACTGCGCTCTTGAGGAATGCGTTGTACGCCTGCGAAAGGCCAAAGTACCCCACGACTATCAACCCAAATGACATGCTGATCACAAATGCGATGGCGACAGCCCCGATAAGAAGCACGATCGCCGTCACCCACGCCACACTCTTCGGCACGACGCCAGACGCTATCGGACGAAATCGCTTCCTTGGGTGTTCGCGATCACGCTCGGCGTCGAACAGATCATTGACGATATACACAACGCCGCTCACGATGATGAAGATCAGCGTTGCAGATGCGCTGGTCGCGATCAGCCAGACCATGCCCTCAAACTGGTCAAGGTCCCACCATTTGTTTACGGTAAAAAACAGAGCGATGAGAACCAGGCCGTTCTTAGGGGCCTGCCTCGGTCGCATGGACCGTATAAGTCCGTACAGGATCGTCACAGGTGACCCGGAGCGACGATCCGTTGCAGGAGTGCTTGCCATCGAGGCGATGATACCGGACCACATGCCAGTCATACATACGGGAATCAGTTACAGATCTTTGATGACCAAATCGGGAATTGGAGTTCGGCCGAAGATCGTCAGACAGGTCGCGGTTTGAGCCCCACAAGACGGTTACGTCTTGATCAGTTGATGGTCAATAAAGGCCTTGCGGGTAGTATCGAGGAGGCTCGGGCACTGGTAATGGCAGGGGAAGTTTCCCTGCCATCGACGCACGGCCGGCCTATGGCAGGTCAGCAGTTGAGGGACGATCAGGAGATCGTACTGCGCTCCCGCTCCCGCTTTGTTTCGCGCGGTGGAGAGAAACTGTCTCACGCGCTGGAGCGATTCGGGGTCGATCCTACTGGAATGACCGTGCTGGATATCGGCGCGTCTACGGGAGGGTTTACCGATTGCGTACTTCAGAACGGAGCTGCACGCGTCTACGCGGTGGACGCCGGGCGCTTGCAACTCCATTCCCGGTTGGTGGCAGACGACCGCGTGCTTTCGATGGAGAGCACCAACGCCAGAGAACCGATAAAACTTCCGAGTAAAGTCGACCTCATCGTTGTGGACGTGTCCTTTATATCGTTGGAAACCGTCTTGCCGTCGGTGTTCGTTCACCTGCGTCCCGGCAGTCGGGCCATAGTGTTGTTCAAGCCACAGTTTGAGGCGCGCCGCGGAGAGGTTCCAAAGGGTGGCGTCATCCGAGATCCGGGCCTGAGGGCAAAGCTCGTCGGGCGATTTGTGGCCTGGCTGACCGAAAACCGGATCCGAATCATGGGATTGGTCAAGTCGCCGATCCTTGGTGATGCCGGAAACGCCGAGTTCCTGCTATGGATAGAGCCGCCTGCGTAGATTTAGAAATCCGGTGATCGGCCCCCGACCCGTACTTATCTCCATCTCCTTTTAAGGGACGTTGGACGATACCGCGTCACTGAACGTGAAAAACGGGACTATCGGATGAAACCTGGACGGGGGTACCATAGGGTAGCTCTCAGCGACGCGATTCCCGGCTCACCGCAAGGGCGGCGACGCCACGGGAGCAGCGCACTGCAAGGTCAATTGCCGCACACCTCTCGGTCCGACTGGCTTGACAACGACAGGCCCCGTGAAGCCTGTGGTGTCGTCGGCGTATATGCGCCGGGCGACGATGTTGCCAATGTCGCTTATTTTGGTCTCTTCGCCCTGCAGCACCGCGGGCAAGAGTCGGCGGGCATCGCTACGGCGGACGGCCAGGACATGCTTCTTCACACCTCTATGGGTCTGGTAGCACAGGCATTCCGCGAAGAGGATCTTGAACGGCTGACCGGCCATATCGCCATAGGACACACCCGATACTCCACCACCGGAGGCCCCAAACGATCCAACGCACAGCCAATCATCGCCCACGGCGACAACGGGCTGAAGATCGCGATGGGCCACAACGGAAATGTGATCAACGCTGGACCCCTCCGCACGGAACTTCAAGAGTGGGGCTCTACGTTCACCGGTACTTCGGACACGGAAGTTATCGCAGAAATGTACGCAAAAGCGCCCGGGACCACCTGGGAAGAGCGTTCTGCGTACGTGATGAGACGCCTGAAGGGCGCCTACTCGCTGGTCATCATGACCAAAGATCAGCTGGTCGGAGTACGCGACCCGCTTGGTATTCGCCCCCTCTGTATCGGGAAGTTCGGAGATGGCTACATATTGGCCTCCGAGAGCTGTGCCATCGATCACGTTGGTGGGGAGTTCATACGGGAGATAGAACCCGGCGAGACGGTTGTGATTGACGAGAACGGTCTGGAATCGTTCATGTGGTCAGGCACCCGTGAAGGCCATGCGATGTGCATCTTCGAGCATATCTACTTCGCCCGACCTGACAGCATCCTGAATGGGACCCTGACCCAGTCGACCAGGGCCGAAATGGGCGCCCAGCTCGCGCGAGAGCATCCGGTCGATGCTGATCTCGTCATCGGGGTGCCGGATTCAGCTATCCCCCACGCCGTCGGATACGCAAACGAGATCGGTATCCCTTACGGGGAAGGTCTGGTACGCAACCGCTACGTCGGGCGCACCTTTATCCAGCCCAGCCAGCGCATGCGTGACATCGGCGTCGGGATGAAGTTCAACGCGCTGCCTGACGTGATTAGGGGCAAGAGACTGGTAGTGGTGGAGGACAGTATTGTTCGGGGTACGACCAAGTCACGCGTGGTGAAGTTGCTCCGAAACGCAGGCGCCGCCGAGATTCACGTCCGCATCGCCTCACCGCCAATCATCTCCACCTGCCACTTTGGTGTCGACATGGCGACTATCGACGAACTGATCGCCGCCCAGAAGACGGTCGATGAGATCAGGGATGCAATTGGCGCCGATTCTCTGGGATATTTGAGCGTGGATGGACTGAGAAATGCGGTTCAGGCCAAAGCAGGAACCTTCTGCAACGGCTGCTTTACAGGCAAGTACCCGATCCCTGTCCAGCTTGAAATGAACAAGATGCAGTTTGAAGGGATTGCGGCTACCGATTAGCCGCGTGTTCAGGCAAACCTAGATCATTTTAGATCGGCCTTTGTTTAGGGCTTTCCTGAAATTCTGTATGTCTCCTTCAGATTCCCTTCGAAATGGCTTTCGCGCGAAGCTGGGGCGTAATAAGCTGAATCACGTACTGTGCCCGAGACTCCTTTCGCTCGTTTAGGGCTTCGGGACTCCCTCAGAAATCGCCAACACCCCGCGAGATCCATAAAGTAGTGGCCGCATCCCAATGACCGCCAACACCTCCCCCAATACCTACAGGGCTGCCGGAGTCGATCTCGACGCGGCGGGCGCTCTCAAAGATCGAATCAAAGCGATCTCCGGCATCACCTTTGGAGGTCGAGTCATAGGCCGCCCGGGCTTTTTCGCCGGGGTTTACGAACGATCACCTGACGACGACATGCTGATGGCTGCCAGCGCCGATGGAGTGGGGACAAAAATCGCCGTCGGACAGGCCGCCAAAAATTTTCGCGGACTCGGGATGGACCTGGTCAATCACTGCGTAAATGACCTCCTGACAACCGGCGCCCGCCCGGCCTTCTTCCTGGACTACATCGGCCTTGGGCATGCAGAACGTGACGATGCTGTCGAGATCGTTGAAGGCATGGCGGAAGCTTGCAACGCCGCCGGATGCGTCCTCATTGGCGGAGAGACCGCCGTCATGCCCGGGCTTTATTCCGGAGACGATATGGACGTGGTGGGCGTCATCGCAGGTTATGTCCATAGATCCGATCTTCTCGGCGGCGAAGCGGCGGAGCTCGGTGACGTTTTGATCGGTATCCCATCAAACAGTCCTCACACCAACGGCTACTCGTTGATCCGGCGTGTATTTGATATCGAGAACCACCCGGAAGTACTTGACGAGACCGATTGGTCGCCTGGCATCGGACGATCTCTCGGTGACGCACTTTTGGAACCACACCGGAGTTACCTTGAGCCCATCACACCAGTGCTCGGTATGATCCGGGGGATGGCGCACATCACCGGCGGCGGTGTGTTCGAAAATATTCCGAGGTCGCTTCCAGAAGGAATGGGCGCGGACATCGATCTTTCGAGCTGGGAAGTACCTCCACTGTTCCGGTTAATACAGGAACGAGGCAAGATTGATCGGGACGAAATGTTCCGGGTTTTCAACATGGGCGTCGGCATGGTCCTGCTGGCATCGGTAGATCGCACAACCGAGATCATGGACCTGATACCGGACGCGTGGATCGTCGGGCGCGTCGTTGAACGTGCCGCAAATGCCGAGTCCGTGGCTCTTCTATAAACATTGGCCGGGAATACCTCAGGCCGCACATTGAGAGACATGCTCGGTGCTATAACGTTGCCGGAAACGTACAGACAGACACCCCAAAGGAACGATTAGTTGGCCCTCGCCTTACTTAGCCCGTACGACAAAACAGGACTGGTCGAATTCGCCCGGGTCATACAGGCCGCGGGATACGACCTTGTGTCGACAGGCGGAACGCATGCGGTGTTGGACGGTGCCGGATTGACGGTCAAACAGGTTATGGACGTCACGGGATCTCCAGAAATTCTGGACGGACGGGTCAAGACCCTCCATCCAGTAATACACGGTGGATTGCTCGCCCGGCGCTCCAACCCGGACCACGTGGCCCAACTCAAGGAACACGATATCCAACCGATCGACATTGTTGTCGGCAACCTGTACCCGTTTCGGGAGACCATCTCAAAACCAGACGTCACGCTTTTGGACGCCCTTGAGAACATCGATATCGGCGGCCCGACAATGGTTCGCGCCGCCGCCAAAAACCACCCGGACGTGGTGATCGTCGTGGACCCGGCTGACTACGAGCGCATCGGTGCCATGTTGGCGGACGGCGGCGTGCCACAAGAAGAGCGTCGTCGACTCGCTGCCAAGGCGTTCCAGCACGTTGCCCTGTACGACACGGCGATCGCTGGATACTTGCGAGACACTCCGACAGAAGACGAAGAAGAGCAGGCGTCTCAACACTTCCCGGTGGAGTTCACAGCCGGCTTCAAACTTGGCGGCGTCCTTCGGTACGGAGAGAACCCGCACCAGTTAGGAGCTTTGTACTCCCGTGACGGCGGCAACGGCGGTGGTATCGCCTCCGCAGAGTTACTCCACGGCCGGGCGATGTCCTACATCAACTATCTGGATGCCGATGCGGCGTGGACCTCGGTCGAGATGCTCCCGTCTACGGCGGTTAGTGTCGTCAAACACGCAAACACCTGCGGTTTGGCGATGCACGAAAATCAGACCGAGGCATACAAACGGGCCTTCGCCGGAGACACCGTCTCGGCATATGGCGGCATTGTAGGCTTCAACACAACGGTCACCAAAGAGACGGCAGACGCCATGCGGCCCGTGTTCTACGAGGTAGTGGCGGCTCCTGACTATGAACCAGAGGCGCTCAAGATCCTCAAGCGAAAGTCAAAAAACCTGCGCCTGCTCAAGGTGAAACCGATCAATGGACCGGACGTCGGGCTGCACACCGTCTCGGGTGGCCTCTTGGTCCAGGTGGCAGATCGTGGCACCGACGATCTCACGTTGTGGAATGTCGTCACCAAACGGCAGCCCAATGACGACGAGCGTGCGGATCTTGAGTTCGCATGGCACGCTTGCCGGTTGATCAAATCCAACGCTATCGTTCTCGTGAAGGACCGGGCGATCGTCGGCATGGGGGCAGGGCAGCCGAACCGAGTAAACAGTGCCTTCCTGGCGATCCGGGCCGCCGGTGACGCAGCTGCCGGCTCGGTATTATCGTCCGATGCGTTTTTCCCTTTCCCAGACACGCTGGAGCTTGCGGCAGAGGCCGGGGTGATGGCGGCGATCTCGCCTGCAGGCTCGATCCGAGACGATGAAGTGATCTCAGCCGCGGACAGGCTCGGGATGGCGGTCATTATGACCGGCACCCGACACTTTCTTCACTAGGGGCGTGGATAAACCGTTATGGCCGCAAGCGTAGACATAGTCATCCCGGTCCTCAATGAAGAGGCCGCCCTGCCTCACTGCGTCAAAACATTGTCGGCGTTCATCGAGGAACATCCGGGCCGCGACTGGAAGATCACGGTGGCCGACAACGGATCGACCGACCGGACACAGGAAGTTGCCGAAGAACTTGCCGAACACGGATACCCGATCCGCGTCACGCGCCTTGATCAGCGCGGTAGAGGCCGGGCCTTGAAAAAGGCATGGCTCGAAAGCGATGCTGACATCAGGTTCTACATGGACGTGGACCTATCAACCAGGCTTGATGCGCTGATGCCGCTGGTAGAAGCCTTGGAATCAGGGGAGTACCAGGTCGCCACCGGATCCCGATTGATGAAAGGGTCTGAAGTTGTTGGCCGAAAGCTCCAGCGCGAAATCACCTCACGGGTATACAACCTGATGCACCGGGTGATGTTTTTTTCGCCATTTAAAGACGCGCAGTGCGGATTCAAGGGGATCACAGGTGAGGCGGCCAAGGCATGCATTCCACTGGTCAAGAACAACAACTGGTTCTTCGATACGGAATTATTGATTATCGCCGCCAAGTCCGGGTACAAGATCAAATCTCATCCGGTCCACTGGGAGGATGACCCGGATACCCGGGTAAATGTAACCGCGACTGTGACGGAAGATGTGAAGGGATTGCTGCGACTTCGCTTCGGCGGCGTGCCCCGGGCAAAGCGCCTATGACCGACGAACTGACCTTGACCCCCGCGTGCGGGCCTAGATAGAGTGACGCAACCTCTGGCAGGGACATATGCGTTTCCTGGGCGGATTCTAGGACATCCCATAATCCCGGTATTAGATGAGCCGTACAGGCGCCGATGACTAATCGCGAACCTGAAATATCCCGAGCCCTTTTGCTCGGCCACACGGCCGATATCGCGCTGCATCGCGCCCTGGAGATTCTCCGTAACGAATCGATCAACCCCGAGGTCGTGATGGAGTTTTCGCCCGAAAAACCGGGCGTTCTCGCCGGCATAAACGATGTCAAAACACTGCTCAACAGAAATCTTCCAGAGACCGGTCGAGAGGTGTGGGCGCTTGACGAAGCCAGTAGCTTCGATGAAAACGAGGTCGTGCTTAGGGTTCGCGGTCCATACGCATCTTTTGGCTTATACGAGACGGCAATAAACGGCATTCTTTCTTCGAGCGCCGGCTGGGCGACAGCGGCGAGGGAATGCGTCGACGCTGCCGATGGAGTGCCGATTGTCTCACTGGGCGCGCACCACGTTCATCCCAGCGTCGTCGGCGTTATGGACTACTCGGCTGTGACCGGCGGGGCCAGCTCGTGTTCCTCCGTGCTCGGCGCTCGACTTGCCGGCGTCACGGCGTCTGGCACGATGGCGGCGACGCTCGTGATTATCATGGGCGATACACGTTCTGCCGTAGAAGCGTTTGACCGGAACATGCCGCCGGAAGTGCAACGTGTTGCAGTGGTCGGGACGATCGGAGATGAGGCGATCGAAGCGATCGAGGTTTCACGTATGTTGCGGGACCGGCTGCGCGGCGTCCGGCTTGAGACTGCACAAACACGGGGCGGGGTTACGCCTGACCTTGTGCACGAACTCCGGGCGAGATTGGACCAGGCGGGTTACAATCACGTCGATATTTTCGTAAGCGGTGATCTGGACCCCGAGAAAATACAGGCATTCACGGACGAGAGGGC
This sequence comes from Dehalococcoidia bacterium, assembly GCA_026421215.1. Classification (GTDB taxonomy): domain Bacteria; phylum Chloroflexota; class Dehalococcoidia; order Lucifugimonadales; family Lucifugimonadaceae. The sequence goes on along the minus strand of JAPKBN010000010.1, from coordinate 42,730 downwards.
GCCAGTTGCGGCGTTCGGAATCGGGTTCCACATCGGCGCTGCACGACCGATCAAGTTCCAGGCGAAAATTAAGGAACTCGAGGGCCGACCAGTGGCTCGCCGAGGATTCGTGCCGGGAATAACGCTGAACCCACGCCTGACCCGCGTTCTCTAGAGAGCTTCGTCTTAGTACGATTCTTCCAGGCTGATCTGCAAAATTTGTGCTGTCTCCGGCGTTACCCGTGCCCATTCAGCGATTCGCAACCCGGCGACCCACACGATACCGCGCTCACATTCGATGATAGGCACGCGGTCGCGCCACGTCCGCGGGATTCCGGCATTAACGAATAGATCCTTCAACCGGGTATCGGTGTCCATACCGAGCGGTTGAAATCGATCTCCCTCGACCCGATTTCGCAACGTTGCCGCTCTCCCGACCGCATCGGCGTCGGCGTAGTGGAACGACTGTGAATCGGCGGTCAGATCGTCCGGCCGTTCAACCAGCTCCACCACCAGCGTTTTACCCTCGGAGAACTCGAGTCGTCCGGGAATAGATATCTCAATCGGTTCGATGGGCACAGGGTATGGCGAATCTTCCTGACCGACCGGCGCAAACATCACCGTATGGGATCTGGTCTCGAACCGGATTCCGTGCGGAAGATCGATAGATCGGCCGGCGCCGGATTCGGCTAACCGGTCCATTTCGGTGATGTGGGACCGAAGCAAGTCTGTCGCTGTGCCCGCTGCCTCCACGAACGCACGTCGCAACAAAGAACGCCTGAGCGCCGGACGAGTGATCTGTAGCATTTTCCGGTCGAGCGTCACCGAACTTGTTTCCGGGTCAGAGACGTCGAGGACGTGCTCCCACAACTCCTCCACAACCTCTTTCAGAGCTGCAAGTTCCTCTGAGGCCGTGTCGGACAGCCGGGTGATCGCATCGGCGACGCGCGGGTTGATCGCCTCTAGCTCGGGCATCACATTCAGTCGCAATCGATTTCGAGCGAAGGTCGTCGATCCGTTACTCACATCCATCCGAGGAACAATTCCGCGGTCACGACAGTACTGCTCAGTGTCGTCACGCTGGAGCCTCAAAAGCGGCCGGATGATCGTTAGCGAACCGCCGCCCCAGCGTTTCGGTGTCTGGGAGACGAGCCGCATTCCTCGAACGCCGGCAAGTCCCGATCCGCGCACGATATGGAGAAGAACCGTCTCTGCCTGGTCGTCGAGCGTGTGGCCGGTGATCGCCGCCTGGGCGCCTTCACTCTGTGCCACCCGCTCTAGGAATTTGTAGCGAAGGCGACGTGCGGCGTCTTCTACCGACAGCCGATTATCCTTCGCATATGTGGCCACGTCAGCGCCGTCGCCGATGTATGTGAGTTCGCGGGCTTCGGCGGCCGCACGGACGTACTCTTCGTCTGCATCCGACTCTGCGCCGCGCATCTGATGGTTGAAGTGGCATGCGATGACTCTGGGACCGCCGTCCGCGCCGATCGCCTGCATCGCATCGAGCGCCGTCATCGAGTCAGTGCCACCGGACACAGCGACCAGAACAGACCGGTCCGTGTCTACGGCCGCTTCATCCAACGCCGCATTTATGGCGTTCCTGACCGAAAGAACGTGTCCCGGTGTTTCGGGCGTGCCAGTCCTCACAGGGTTGGCGCCACTTCTTGCGAGGTAACCCAGCGTCTTGCCCGGACACGGATAATCTTTTTGCCGGTCATCTCGATAATCTGGAACCTGACCGGACCCGACCTGACTCGGTCGCCGACCGTTGGCAGTCGCTGCAACTGGTCAAGCAAGAAACCGGCGATCGTCTGATAGTCGCCGTCCGGTATGCCGAGTTCCAGCCGGTCGTTGGCGTCCTCAATCGAAAGCGCTGCGTCAAGTTCATATGTGTTGGCATCAACTGTAATGAACCGATCGTCGGGCTTGAGCCCTTCCTCGCCTGTCGCGCCGATGGCCTGCTCGAGGATCTTCGTTAGCGTGACAAGCCCGGCGATTCCACCGAATTCGTCGACCACGAGTGAGATCTTGTGTCCCGCTGCCTGCATGTCCTGGAATAGCTCGTCCTGCTTCTTGGTCTCGGGGACAAACAATGTCGTGCGCATCAGGCCGGTGACTGGCGCTCCCTCCTTGAGATCGCCGACTGCGATAGATTGCAGGACGTCTTTCACCGAAAGGATGCCGACGACATCGTCGTGATCGTCATCGAAAACCGGGAACCTCGTGTGTGGATCTTTGGCGTAGATCTCCATGAACCCGCCGACACTTGTGCCGAGCTCGATCCACTCGATCTCGTTGCGGGGCGTCATCACGTCCCGGACCTCTGATTCGCCGAAACGGAAGATGTTCTCCAACATCTCTCCCTGGCTTTCGTCGACCGTGCCCTCCTCCTCACCGACGTCGATTAGCATGCGGAGTTCACCTTCTGTGATGGTCGGAGTAGTCAGGGCGTCTTTGCCTCCGAGCATGTGGGTGAGTACCCGCGGGACGAGCGTGAAGATCCACACGACCGGGCCCATGATGCGCATCAGTAACAGGACAGGTCGCGAGACTATGTGGGACCAGCGTTCCGCCCCAACCACGGCGACCGATTTCGGGGTGAGTTCCGCTGCAACGACCACGATTATGGTCGCCCCGAGGGTGGCAATGGCGACCACGCCCGCCGAGTTGCCCCAAAGGCTGATCACGAGCGCCGTGCCGACGGCCGTGATGATGATGTTCAGGGCGTTCCCGATGAGCAAAATTGTTCCGAAGAACTTGTTGTACTCGTCGGTGATCTGGACGATCGCCTCTGAGGACAGGTCGCCCTGTTCAGCACGGTGCCGGACCCTGAACCTGTTGACTGAGACTATTGCCGCTTCAGACGCGCTAATTACAGCGCTGCCAATTACGGCAATCGCGATGATCAATATCGACAGAGTCATCCCGCGTGTTCTCCTCGTCAGCCATCGTTCCGGGGGATCCGGTGATGGCCTTATTACGAAGAGTTTATCTCAGCGCGAATAAAGGCCCATTCGTGGGAATGGGCCTTTAACTGCAAATCCGGGCTTCGTCAGGCTAGAAAACGTGTGTGCAATGTCAGATCTAGTCCTTGGATTCTGAGGAATCGGACGGTTCAGAAACATCAGCCTTTGCCGATGCAAGAGCCGGGTCCGGCGGCGAGGTTTTTGCCGCCACGGCAGCGCGAATACCGGCATCGATTTCGGTCCTGATAGCCACTTCCCGCTTCAGGAACGTTCGGGAAGCCTCACGTCCCTGGCCCAGGCGTGTATCTCCGTAAGAGAAGAAAGATCCGCTCTTCTTCAGGATTCCATGCTCAACACCAAGGTCGAGCAAAGCGCCTTCTTTGCTGATGCCCTCTTTGAAGAGAAACTCAAGCTCGGCGACACGGAATGGCGCAGCGACCTTGTTCTTAACGATTCGGGCTCGCACGCGGTTTCCGATGATCTCGGTACCGTTCTTGATCGCCTCCATGCGGCGGAGGTCGATGCGGACGGAGGCGTAGAACTTGAGCGCCCGCCCGCCCGGAGTGACCTCAGGGTTTCCGAACACCACGCCGACCTTCTCACGCAACTGGTTAATGAATATAAGGGTCGTGCTTGTGCGTGCCACGGAGCCGGTTAACTTACGGAGGGCCTGTGACATGAGGCGGGCTTGGAGGCCGATGTGGGTATCGCCCATCTCGCCTTCCTGCTCAGCCATCGGTACGAGCGCTGCGACAGAGTCGATTACGATCACGTCCAAGGCGCCGGAACGCACCAGGTAGTCCGTGATCTCGAGCGCCTGTTCCGCAGAGTCGGGCTGTGAGACGAGCAGTGAGTCGATATCCATGCCGAGCAACTTCGAGTAAGCGGGGTCCATGGCGTGCTCGGCGTCAATGTAAGCGGCGGTGCCGCCGAGGCGCTGAGCTTCTGCGATCACATGTGAAGCGAGGGTCGTCTTTCCGGCGGACTCTGCGCCGAAGATCTCAACCACCCGGCCACGGGGGAGGCCGCCTATGCCGAGCGCCATGTCAAGAGCGATCGAACCCGTAGGAATTGCGTCAACGTCCTGACCGCGCTGATCACTCAACTTCATGATTGCGCCGCGCCCGAACGCTTTGTCGATCTGCGATAGCGCCAGTTCTAGCGCCGTCTCGCGTTCAGAGCGATTCCCGTTGGTGTTGACGGGCTTTTCAGCGCGTGCGGCTTTGGCGTTGCGGAGTGGGGACATATCTATTGCCTCTTCTTTTGGCAGACCAGTCGGCGTTTATTTACTTATTGGCCCCCGGTCGAACGCTTGTCTTTTGTGTCCGTTCCCGGCGGCGGTTATGACGTTAGCACGGATGTTCTAATGTTGCAAGATAACGGCGTCACACTTGATCAAAACAAGTGAGTGAGGCACGCGGGAACATCGGCGTCGTAAGGAGTTTATGTCTCCCCCTGTTGCGTGACCAACCGAATTCATCCAACAGGAGATACACCATCGTAGGGGCAAGCAGCGCCGGGATATTTCCTCTTTTATCTGGGGAGCGCGCTCGGGGGATACGACGCGTCACTGTGTGCCCCGGTGGTTGTAAGTTCTCTGGATGTTCCAATAACGTTTTCCTATCCCGGCGGTAGGGGCATGGGGTTAGGTAGAACGATATTTTCTACGAGAACATGTTTAGTTTGTGGCGATCTCTTTCAAAAAAGGTCCCTCGGCGACACTTGGAGTGATAGAAGAACGACTGAGACATCAATTACTATCCGTCTCTACACCGCTTTCTCCTTACCCGGTCACTTAAGGTACGCCGCGGCCCAATTGAGGCCGTCTTCTGTCATTCCTGCGGGCTTGTACTCGCAGCCGATCCATCCGTCATACCCAAGACCGTCAATAAAAGAGAACAGATAGGGATAGTTGATCTCCCCGGTACCGGGCTCGTTGCGGCCCGGGTTATCGGCGAGCTGGAAGTGCGGAATACGGTCCTGTAGGCGCTCGATGGTGGGAGCGAGATCACCCTCCATGATCTGCATGTGATAGATGTCGTACTGGAGCCAGGCGTTCTCGTGGTTCACCGCGTCCAGGATCGAAATCCCCTGTCCACTGGTCGAAACGAAGTAACCCGGAATGTCCCTTGTGTTGATCGGCTCAAGCAGCAGCTTCGCCCCGGCCTGGGCCGCAAGCGGCGCTGCGAAGTCCATGTTGTCGACCAGCGTCTGCGTTGCCAACTCCGGATCGGTACCCTCGGGTGGGATCCCTGCAAGGCATGTCAGCAACCCACAATCAAGCACCTGTGCATATTCGATCGCCTTGCCTACGCCGTCCCGAAACTCGTTGACCCGCCCCGGCAGCGCTCCGAGCCCCCGCTCTCCGCCATCCCAATCACCCGCCGGCAGGTCAAACAGCACCTGCTTCAGACCATTCTTATCAAGTCGTTCTTTGATCTGCTCCGCCGGGAAGTCGTATGGGAACAGGTACTCAACACCCTTGAACCCCGCGTTAGCGGCGGCATAGAACCGGTCGAGCATGTCGACCTCGTTGAACATCATCGAAAGGTTGGCTGCGAACTTGACCATGCGTTCTCCGGATATCGAATTGTGGGGTGCGGAAGAGGTCAAACCACGCTTGTGACCACCCTGGAAACGGGACTGCAAATGATCACCGAGCGCATCTTGACGTGGCGGGACATATTACGGGACTAACCCGGTTTCGCAAACGACCTGTACCTCTGTTTACTGCTCCCGCGTCTTGATGTTTTTCTTGTAAAAATTTGTGCGGTTACGCGTTCGCGTTCGGTCTTCCGCGTACGATGCCTTGTCGGTTTTACTTCGCTCGTGCTGCACCTCCCCGCCGAGCTTTAGGAACGAAGCAAACCGCTCTGAATTCAGAGCGCCACCTGCAATTGCAGCCTGCACGGCACACCCCGGCTCGCCCTCGTGCCGGCAGTCTCGGAACCCACATGTCTCGGCCAGCTCGCTGATATCCCCAAACGCCTCCGAAATACCTTCCTCTGCGTTCTGCAGCGTGAAGGTCCTCATGCCGGGGGTGTCTATCAGCACTCCGCCGCCGGGGATCGGCATGAGGTGTCGCGCCGTTGTCGTGTGCCTACCCTTCCCGTCGTACTCCCGCACCTCTCGTGTCGCCAGCAGTTCGCTCCCCAGCAACTGGTTGGAGATCGTGGACTTACCGACCCCAGATGTGCCAATAAATACGATCGTCCGGTTCCCGGTCAAGTACTGGCGCAGTTCATCCACCCTATCGCCGGTTAGGCCGCTGGTCAGGTGGACCCTGAGCCCGGGAGCGGTATTTTCGATCTGCTCAAGGAGCTCTGAAGGGTCCACCAAGAGATCCGACTTGGTGAGAAGAACAACGGGGGTGGACCCGCTCTGTTCGATCTGGGCGACCTCCCGAACGAGCCGGGCGATATTGGTCTTAACCACGGTGTGGGTGGCGAAAACAAAGTCGACGTTGGCCGCGATGACCTGAATTTCCCTGACGGCAGATCTACTGTCAGAGCCGCCACGGGCCCGCGCCAACACCGATTGTCTCGGCAACACGACTTCGATGGAGTCCGTATCGTGCCGCGGCCTCGGCATCATCCCCACCCAGTCACCGACGGCAGGCAGTTGCTCTTTGTCGGATGTGTACAGCATGTCGGTCGATGGCTCGCCCCGTACCGACCCGTTTTCAGTCAGGACCATGGACGAAATGCGATCGACGCGGGCAACACGGCCCGGCTTGAGTCCGGCGGAGTGGTGTTCAGAGAAATGGGAGGAGAAGTGTTCGTTCCAGCCTATGGACACAAGAAATGGGGATGCCGGTTCCCCGAGCGTATGAGAATTCAACGTTGGGTCTCCACGTAAGGATGGTGTACCCGCAGTGTAGAGATAAAACAGATAATGGCCGAGGCCGATACGCTGGGCTTCTACCTGACCTACAGCGGCGCAGACAAAGGAAAGTTCTGGAACATCGCCCCCCGACCGGCAGGAAAGTCTCATGGTCTGCCGCTCAGTTCAGGTGTGTCTCGGACAGCAAGTTCGTCGAAAGGTGGGGTGTTTCCGACACCGGCGGATTGCTGGAGTCTCTCGGCGAAGTGCTGGAGTAGGATGCACCTACACTACGTTGATATCGATTGCAGATCATCGTGTCGGACAAAGGTCAAAAATGTACATACCCCCTTACTTCAAGATTGAAGATCCGGATGCGATAGAAAGAATCGTTTCCGAGAACGGTTTTGCGACCTTGATCACGCCGTCGTCTGAGGGCATCAAGGCGACCCACTTACCGCTTTTGTATGCGCCCCCTGGATCGTTCGAAGATGCAGGGGTCATCAACGGGCACATGGCCCGGGCGAATGACCATTGGAAGGCGTTCGATGCAATAGCAGAGTCCCTTGCGATATTCCAAGGCCCCGACTCCTACATCTCGCCCGAGTGGTATGAAACAGCGCCAGCAGTGCCTACTTGGAACTTTGCCGTCGTACACATGCGGGGACCACTGGAGCTGATCGATGACAGAGAATGGCTTTCGTCCCATGTGGATGACATGGTCAGATTTCATGAGTCTAAGGCGCTCGACCACCCGCCAGAACCGAGTGATCCGGCATTCAAAACCAAGCTCCTGGGCGGTATCGTCGGTTTTCGGATGAAGGTCAAAACAATCGAAGCCAAGTTCAAGCTCAACCAGAACCGCAGCAAAGCTGACCGAGCACGAGTCGCGGAAGTGCTGGCAGGGTCCGGAGATCAATCCGCTGCGGGCATCGCTGCACTCATGCGAACGCACGGAGACGATTAGTCTCCAGATACCCACAGGATGAGGTCTTCGACTGGTAGGGCCCCAGCTTGGGCTCATATTTTCAAATGCTCCCGGGTTTCAATACCTGGCCGTCACCATCACGACTTATCTTCCTGAGTACTTGGCAAACCCGAACGGACACACGCGGTGTATCCTGCCGACCCGCGTGCCCGGGCTTTAGAACATCCCATGTCCGCGCGGTCGAACCCTTTGAATCGGGAGGCAACCGAATGAAAGCGGCCGTCTACAAAGGCAACCAGCGCTTCGAAGTCGAAGAGATCCCAAGGCCCACTGCGGGGCCGGACCAGGTGGTCGTAAAAGTCCACTTCTGCGCCGTATGCGGCACCGATGTTCACGCCTTCCTGTACGACGTAGCGCCTCCCGGGACGGTGCTCGGACACGAGTTTGCCGGTGACGTCGTTGAGGTTGGGGCCGCTGTCACAAAGTGGAAAGTCGGAGACAGAGTGATCGGCGGCGGTGGCGACCCTCCCGCCGGGCAGGAACCCTTGACACGTACACACCCGCGCTATAACTACCGGAAGATGGGATTCCCTGAAGGCTCAATCCGTGGTTACGCCGAATTCGTCCTGATGGAGGAGTGGCAGCCCATCCTGATCCCGGACGGCATCACCGACGAAGAGGCCGCTATGTGTGAGCCCACGGCGGTTGCTATCCACGCGGTCCGCAACTCCGATCTCAAGCTTGGCGATAGTGTCGGCATCCTTGGTGCCGGGCCTATCGGGCTTCTGACTCTGCAGGCCGCAAAAGCCGCCGGAGCAAGCGCCGTGTACGTCTCCGAACCGGCCCCTGAACGTGCGCGCGTCGCTCTTGAACTGGGCGCCGATGCCGTGATCAACCCGCTGGAGGAAGACCTTCAGACAGAGATCGACGCATTGACGGAAGGGCGCGGCCCGAACATCGTGTTCGACTGCGCGGGGTTCCCGTCCACGCTGGACCAAGCATTCAACATCGTTCGCCACACGGGCCAGGTCGTCCTGGTGGCCGTGCCGTGGGAAGAATTGCCGCTGCGGCCGGTCGACTGGATGGCGCGCGAGATTAACTTCAAGGCAAGCTGGGGATCGCTGCCCGGTGACTGGCACCGAGCAATTGGACTAATGGCGTCCGGGAAGCTGAGCGTGAAGCCACTCATCGGCGACGTAGAATCCATCCCGCTCGAGGGAATGCAAGAAGCTTTCGAAGGCCTTACAAAGCCAAGCAATCAGCTCCAAGTAGTAGTGCGACCGTAACATCCCTCTTCCGGACGGAAGATACAAGCACGCTGCTCAAACCAAATTGGCCTGTCCCTCAAACGGTGCAACACGAGGCAGGATTAACATAATCGCTGGTACCGGCTCAGGGGGCAGGCCAATGGAGAATCTGGTGTCTGTCGAACTGGGACCGACCATCTTTGGAATCAGCGTCTCTAATGCGGTCGGTAACGTGAAGCAATCGGCATCCTGCGGTCCCGGCCGAAGGCTAACTGCGTGATCTTGACGCCCGGTGGCGACTGCCTACGTTTGTACTCGTTGCGATCCACCATCTGCAGGACTCGTCGCACCGTTGCCTCATCACCACCGTCTAACCCGTCCTCCTCGGCGATAATCTCGGGCGCATCCCAAAGATCCTCGATGTAGTGCTCGAGAATCCGGTCGAGGATTTCGTATGGCGGCAGCGAGTCACTGTCCAACTGATCCGGTCGTAACTCCGCGCTCGGCGGCTTGTCGATAACCGAGCGTGGAATCGGCGCGCCCGGCCCGGTCCTGTTCCGGTACTCACACAACCGGAATACCAGAGTCTTCGGCACATCCTTGATGACCGCATAGCCGCCCGCCATATCGCCGTACAGTGTGGCGTATCCGGTGGCGAACTCCGACTTGTTGCCGGTCGTGAGCACGAGATACCCGAATTTGTTCGAGATTGTCATGATCACGTTACCGCGTACGCGCGATTGGAGATTCTCCTCGGCCACGTTCGGCTCCGTACCCCTTAACTCCTCTTCAAGAATCTCTTCAAACGCAGCGTGCGCTGGTTCGATCGGCAGATTCCAGAGCTGTATGCCCAGTCGTTTGGACAGTTCCTCTGCGTCAGTAACGGAGCCGTCAGAGGAATAGCGGGAGGGCAGGGCGACGCAGAGCACGTTCTCCGCACCTAGCGCGTCTACGGCGATAACCGCCGTCAGGGTCGAATCTATACCGCCAGAAAGCGCGATTACCGCTTTCTTAAAGCCGCTCTTTCGGGCGTAATCGCGCGTCCCGAGTACCAACGCCCTGTACACCTCAGCCTCCTCGCTAAGAAGCCCTGCGGAAGGCGATGTCTCGGTAGAATCGGCCGGTTCCGGGGCTGCCGAAGGGGCCCGGGTTAACGAAAGCTTCGAGGCGTTACCGATCGCCGCGAGTTCTCGGGAACTCGGTCCGTCCCACGCGCTGCCGGACCGTATATTGGACACGAGGTCGAGGTCAAGATCGACTACAAGCAGATCTTCTGAGAATCGCTCACCTTCGGCGATAAGCGATCCATCGGGGCCGTACACAAGACTTGTGCCGTCGAAAACCAATTCGTCCTGCCCGCCGACCTGATTTATGTAGCAGGCGAATATCTGGTTCCGGCGCGCCAGGTCACCGATTAGCTCCCGTCGTACGCCGTCCTTACCGCGCTCAAAGGGCGAGGCATTGATGTTGATATTGATCTCGGCCCCCAAGGCACGCTCAACCTCGGCAGGGCCGACTGGCTCCCACACGTCTTCACAGATGCTCATGCCGATCCGTACACCTCCGAAATCGATCACCGGGCACTCGGCCCCGCGCTCGAAATAGCGCTCCTCGTCAAAGACCCCGTAGTTGGGCAAGTGAATCTTCTGGTACACGGATGCAATAGCACCCTGATGGAGGAAAGCCGCGGCGTTGTACGCTGGCTTCCCCCGTTCAGGCGACCCGTCCACAAATCCGACGATGGCCGCTATGCCCTGGGCCTCTGAGGCCACGCGGTCCAGCGCTGCAAGGTTGTCGGCGACAAATCTGTGGTGCAGTACAAGGTCCTCCGGTGGGTAGCCGGTAATAGCCAGCTCCGGGAACGCCACCAGTTCTGCCCCGTAATCGCGCGCCTTCGCCATCGAGTCGATGATCAGCCGGGCGTTGCCGTCTATATCGCCGACCGCGGTGTTCACCTGTGCCAGCGCTATGCGGAGTGTCCGCACGTACCCGAACTCCTTACGCGACCTGTGGACGTCGATTCTTGGGGAACCCGATTCACTCCCCTCGGTCTCAATAATCCCCGGGCGGGATCTTACACGCCGCCCCGGACGTATCCCGTCACACGCGGTAGCGACGTCTCGCCCATGACCCAAGCGTCCACCCCGCGGGCCGTTCTGCGGCCACCTGCGATTGCGTGCACCACGAGCGACTGCCCGCGCTGCATGTCGCCACCGGCAAAAACACCGTCGACCGAGGTCATGAAGTTGTTGTCAGTCGCCACATTACCGCGCTCGTCGAACCCAACGCCGAGGTCTGAAAGCAGCCCACCCTGTTCCCCGTGGAGAAAGCCCATAGCCAGCAAGATCAGTTCCGTCTCGACCGTGAATTCGGAGTCAGGAACCTCCACCATCTTCGGTCGTCCACCGTTCGGGACCGGCTCCCAGTTCACACGGACGGCGGTCAGGCTCTTGAGCTTGCCATTCTCGCCGTTCAGGCGCTTCGTTAGGATGTCGTAATCGCGAATACCGCCTTCTTCGTGCGCCGACGAAGTGCGGAAAGTCATCGGCCACTGCGGCCACGGATTCGTATCGTTGTCTCGCTCGGTCGGAGGAATCGGAAGCAACTCGTACTGCCAGGTATCCAGTGCACCCTGGCGATGGGAGGTCCCGAGGCAGTCCGCGCCGGTGTCGCCGCCGCCAAGGATAACGACGTTCTTGCCCTCTGCGGTGATCGTGTCGTTGGGCCCGAACTCAGCGCCCTGGTTACGACGGTTACTCTGCTTCAGATAGTCCATGGCAAAGTGAACACCGTCCAGATCACGGCCGGGCACCGGAAGGTCCCTTGGCACGGTTGCTCCGCCGCACAAAACAATGGCGTGGAAATCGGCCTTGAGCTGATCCGCCGGGTAGTCCCGCCCGACCCATGTGGAAGTGCGGAACTCGATACCCTCGTCCGCCATCTGTTTCACACGTCGACTGACGACCGTCTTCTCAAGCTTGAAGTGAGGGATGCCGAGGGTCAGGAGTCCGCCGATCACCTCATCTCGCTCAAACACGGTGACAAGGTGGCCGGCGCGATTGAGTTGCTGTGCGGCGGCGAGTCCGGCGGGTCCGGAGCCGATGACAGCGACCTTCTTCCCGGATCGCCGGGACGGTGGTTCGGGCTTGATCCAGCCCTCTTCCCAGCCCCTCTCGGAAATCGACTTCTCGATCATCTCGATCGCCACGGGATCCTGGTTGATGTTTAGTGTGCAAGCGGCCTCGCACGGCGCCGGGCAGACCCTGCCGGTGAACTCCGGGAAGTTGTTGGTGGCGTGCAGCTCTGAAAGCGCCGCCTTCCAGTCGCCGGAGTAGACCAGGTCATTCCAGTCCGGGATCAGGTTGCCGAGCGGGCAGCCCATCGATGAGTTACAGAAGGGGACGCCACAATCCATGCAGCGTCCGGCCTGGGAACGCGCCTGATGCTCTGACCAGTTCGCGTAAACCTCACGCCAGTCTGCCAGTCGGTCGGCCACGGACCGCTTGTCTGGCAGCTCACGTTCCCATTCCATGAAGCCGGTCGTTTTACCCATATATGTTTATTAGTCTCCGGCCGTTGCGGCCTGCTCGGAGCGTTCACGTTGAATCCGTGCGTACGCTTCCGGCATTACTTTTTTGAACAGGCCGCGTGATGTGTCCCAGTCGCCGAGAATTCGCTCGGCGACGGTGCTCCCGGTATGACGCTCATGGTTCTGGAGGAGTCCCAACAACTCTTCCTCGTCCTCGGAACCAGCGACGACGTTTTCCAGGCTTGCCATATCAGGATTGAACCGAGAGGAGAAGGTGTCATCCGGGTCGTAAATGTATGCCACCCCGCCACTCATTCCAGCAGCGAAGTTACGTCCGGTCGGGCCGATCACGACGATCGTTCCGCCGGTCATATACTCGGCCCCGTGGTCGCCGATTCCCTCGACCACGGCCCGCGCGGCGCTGTTACGCACGGCGAAACGCTCGCCCGCCGTGCCACGTATGTAAGCCTCACCGCCAGTCGACCCGTAAAGAGCAACGTTGCCGATGATAATGTTTTCTTCAGGTAGGAACGAAGAGCCCTCGGGCGGTACGACGACGATGCGTCCCCCTCCGAGTCCCTTCGCAAAGTAGTCGTTCGAGTCGCCCTCGAGCCGGAACGAGACCCCGGCTGCGAGGAACGCGCCGAAGCTCTGGCCAGCTGAGCCCTTAAACGTGTAACGGATGGTGTCGTTCGGTAGGCCACGGGCGCCGTACTTTCTGGCGATCTGGCCGCTAAGCATCGTCCCGACAACACGGTTCGAGTTCCTTATCGGGAACTCGGCTTCCACCGGCGTTTCGTTCTCCAGCGCCATGGTGGCCCGCTCGATCAAGAGATGATCCATCGCGTTTTCTAACCCGTGTTGCTGCTCCTCGCAGTGGTACAGTGCCACGCCCTCGGCGGCCTCGGGCTTGTACACGAGGTTGTCCAGGTTAAGGCCCCGCGCCTTCCAGTGATCGACGGCACGTCGAGACTCGAGCTTGTCCACCCTTCCGACCATCTCATTGATCGTTTTGAAGCCGAGTTTCGCCATGTACCCACGAAGGCTCTCTGCGAGCATCATGAAGTAGTTGATGACAGATTCAGGATCCCCGGCAAACTGCTTGCGAAGCTCTGGGTCCTGGGTGGCGATGCCCACCGAGCAGGTGTTCAGGTGGCATTTGCGCAGCATGATGCAGCCCATAACCACCAGGGCAGCCGTCGCCACGCCCCACTCTTCGGCGCCCAGTAGTGTGGCTATCGCCACGTCACGGCCGGTCTTTATCTGGCCGTCCGTCTGGACGACAATCCGGCCGCGCAGGCCATTCTGGACCAGAACCTGCTGCGTCTCTGCGACGCCGAGTTCCCAGGGCAGTCCGGAGTGCTTGATTGAGGACAGTGGGGATGAACCCGTGCCGCCGGAATCGCCGGAGATCAAGACCACGTCGCCGTGCCCTTTTGACACACCGGCGGCAATGATCCCGACGCCGACCTCGGACACGAGCTTCACGTGGATACGCGCCTCGGGGTTGACGTTTTTGAGGTCGTGAATCAGCTGCGCCAAGTCCTCGATAGAGTAGATATCGTGGTGCGGCGGGGGCGATATCAGGCCAACGCCCGGGGTCGTACCCCGTATGCCGGACATGTACTCCGTAAGTTTGGAGCCGGGGATCTGGCCGCCCTCACCCGGCTTGGAGCCCTGCGCCATCTTTATTTGAAGGTCCGTGGCGTTGACGAGGTACTCCGGCGTCACGCCAAAGCGGCCGGACGCGACCTGCTTCATGCGACTGGAACGGTCATCACCGTTGGCGTCTAGTGTGTAGCGCGCCCGGTCTTCGCCGCCCTCACCGGTGTTGGAGCGAGCGCCCATCCGGTTCATGGCAATAGCCAGTGTCTCGTGCGCCTCCCGGCTAATGGAACCGAGAGAGATTGCGCCGGTCGCAAACCGTTTGACGATCGACTCAGCGGACTCCACTTCGTCCAACGGAACGCCCCCGTCTGCGTCGAACTTGAAATCAAGCAACCCGCGGATCGTTGCGAGCCGTTCAGACTCGTCGTCTGCGGACTTCTCGAACAGTGAATAGGTGTGTGCGTTATTGGACTTAGACGCGTGCTGGAGCAACCCAATGGCGTCCGGGTCGTACATGTGCTTCTCGCCGGTGCCGCGCCACAGGTAGAGGCCACCTATCTCCAGTGCCAAACGGCCCGGGAGCGTCGTCTCTGGGTAAGCCCGTGCATGGTTGTCCAGCAAGTCGTCTGCGATTTCCTCAAGGCCGATCCCAGAGATACGGGTCGGCGTCCATGTGAAGTACTCTTCGACCAGCTCGTCGGACAGTCCGAGACTTTCAAATATCTGCGCACCCTGATAACCCTGTAGAGTCGAGATGCCCATCTTGGACATCACCTTCAAGACACCCTTTTCGATCGCTTTGGCGAAGTTGTACTCCACAGTGGATTGATCCGGCAACTTACGTTCATCGGCTGTGTCCCGCTCACGCAACCCGGCCAACGTCTCAAACGCAAGGTAGGGGTTAACCGCCGATGCGCCGTACCCGTACAGAGTCGCGAAGTGATGGTTCTCACGTGGCTCACCGGACTCGACGATGATGTCGAGTTGTGTTCGCGTCTTGTTGCGGATCAAGTGGTGATGAACTCCACCGACCGCCAGAAGTATGGGGATGTACGAATGATCGGCATCCACACCGCGGTCGGAAAGGATGATCAGGGTGTAGCCATCTGCCACGGCCAGGTCCGCCTGGGCACGTATCCGGTCCAGCGCGTCCCGAAGACCCTGGACGCCGTCGGCGATCGGGAAGAGGGTCGAAATACTCTTCGTCCGTAATCCCGGGCGATCCAGCGCCTTGATTTTCGAGAGGTCCGAGTTCAGAAGAACCGTCCGGTCGATGCGGAGTAAACGTGCGTGTTCTGGAGATTCCTGGAACAGCCCGCCGCGCTTTCCAGTTGGGATCGACACCTGCGTCACAAGCTCTTCACGGATGGCGTCCAACGGCGGGTTGGATACTTGTGCGAACAACTGCTTGAAATAGGTGAACAGGGGCTGTGGGCGATCTGAGAGAACTGCCAGGGGCGTGTCGTTGCCCATCGACCCGATCCCCTCTGCGCCTTCGCGTCCCATCGGCTCGATCAGGATCCGTAGATCCTCCTGCGTGTAGCCAAACGCTTGTTGGCGCGTCACAAGCGTTTCCAAGTCGATCCCCGGTACGGTGGCCGCCGGGGCGTCCGGCAGTTCGTCCAGAATGACCCGTTCCTGCTCCAGCCACTCCCCATAAGGTTGTTGAGCGGCGAGGCTGTCCTTAATCTCGTCGTCCCCGACGATCCGGCCCTGTTCGAGGTCTAGCAAGAACATGCGACCCGGCTCGAGACGTCGCTTCTCGGCGATTCGGTCTGGCTCGATCTCCAGCACACCCGCCTCGGACGACATCACAAGGAGGCCATCTTTGGTGATGTAGTAACGGAACGGTCGCAGGCCGTTCCTGTCGAGAACTGCGCCGACCTTACGACCGTCGGTGAACGCGACCAACGCCGGACCGTCCCACGGCTCCATCACGCCGCCGTGGTACTCGTAAAAGTCCTTGCGGGGCTGGCTCATCGATTCGTGCCCGTACCACGACTCGGGGATCATCATCGCGGCGACGTGCTCCACGCTCCTGCCGCCGATGTTCAGCAACTCGAACACCTCATCAAGCGACGCGGTGTCGCTCGCCGCCATGGCGTTAACCGGCGTCAGCTTCGACACGTCGTCTCCGAACACATCGGAGGTAAAGGACTGCTCCCGTGCTGCCATCCAGTTGCGGTTGCCGCGCACGGTGTTGATCTCGCCGTTGTGGCACAGGTATCGGTAGGGGTGCGCCAGCTTCCACTCGCCCAGCGTGTTGGTGCTGAACCGGGAGTGAACGAGGGCGAACGCCGATGTCACGTCCTGCTCACTGAGGTCCGGGAAGAATCCCTCGAGCTGCTCGGTCATAATTAGACCCTTGTACACGACTGTACGGGAGGACAGGCTGCAGACGTAGAACACGTCCAGGTCCTGCTCAGGAACGGTCTCGGTCAGGGCAACGATGCGGCGCTCGATCTCTTTTCGGGCGATATACAGACGCCGCTCAAAAGCATCACCGTCCACATCGTTTTGTGAGGTTCCCGGCTCGACGATGAACACCTGCCGGATAACCGGCATCACCTCGCGGGCGAGGTAGCCGATGGCCGTCGGATCGGTCGGGACATCACGCCAGCCGAGGACGGACAACCCCTCGTGCGTCAGCCCGGCCACTATCTCGGCCTCCACGCTTAAGCGCAGATTGTCTTCCTGCGGGAGGAACACCATGGCTACGCCGTAGTGCTGGGCCTCCGGAAGATCAAAACCCAGTTTGTGTGTGACGCGCTTGAAAAAACTGTGCGGTGTCTGGATCAGGATGCCGGCGCCGTCGCCGGTTTCCGGGTCGGACCCGGTAGCGCCGCGGTGCCCGAGATTGACAAGAACCTCGAGCGCCTGCTCGATAATCTTGTGATTGTCCGAGCCGTCGATATTGGCGACCATTCCAACGCCACAGGCGTCACGCTCAAAAGCCGGGTCGTACAACCCCGCCTTTTGCATCTTTTTGAAGCGTGTTGGCGCGACCGGCGCGTGGCCCGTAGGTCGGCCATGTGTTGCGCAGAGCGTCTGGTTGCTATCGGTTGTTGTAACGGGGTCTTGCATGGATGTAAAAGCGGTCTCTCTGTTATGGAAGGCCAAATCGTATGGGCCATACCGGATTGCGGTCTAGTTACGTTTGATCAAAGAACCTTTAGGTAACGGTCGACCTCGTATCCGGTCACCGTGGCCTCGAACTCACGCCACTCGATCTCTTTATTACGTATGAAGTTGTCGAAAATAGAATCGCCGAGCGCCTCACGAACAAGCTCGCTATCCCTCAGCAGTTCAAGAGCCTGGCCGAGGTTGCTTGGTAGCCTTGAAATACCGGCACTGGCTCGCCCCGACGTCGACATGCTGTCGACGTCGGTCGTGACGGGCTCACCAAGGTCGTAGCCCTCTTCCATTCCCTTCATACCGGCGGCGAGCATCACGCTGAAGGCGAGGTAAGGATTACATGCGGAGTCGGGTGCCCGGTACTCGATACGGACAGCCTCGGCGCGACCCTGATACGGAGGGACACGGACGAGATCGCCCCAGTTGCCGCCCGTCCAGACACTGTACGCAGGGGCTTCGGTCCCAGGTACCAGCCGTTTATATGAGTTGACCCACTGGTTGGTCACCGCAGTGATCTCAGGGGAGTGCCTGATCAACCCGGCCAGGAAGCTGCGGCCTTCGGACGAAAGGTGAAGTGGGTCGTCTTCATCAAAGAAAGCATTCTGCTCGCCCTTGGCAAGCGAGAGATGGCAATGCATTCCACTGCCGTTCTCGCCGTTCATGGGGCGGGGCATGAAGCTGGCATAAACGTCGTGCTGCGAAGCGATCTCCTTCACAACAACGCGATACGTGATGACCGTGTCTGCCATGGCGAGGGCGTTCTGGTGGCGAAGGTCTATTTCATGCTGACCCGGAGCTACCTCGTGATGGCTGTGCGCCACCGGGATGCCGAGTTCCTCAAGCGACAGAACAGTCTCACGTCGCAGATCCGGTCCTGCGCCGGCGGAGGTCTGGTCAAAATAGCCGCCCTGGTCGACCGGGACGACCGAGTCAGAGTCTTCCAGATAAAAGTACTCAAGCTCAGGCCCGACGTAGAACGAGTAGCCCTTGTCTGAGGCTCGCTGGATGTTGCGTCGTAGCACGTTGCGGGGATCGCCATCAAACGGCGTTCCGTCGGGCCGCAAGATGTCACAGAACATGCGTGCCACGGCGTTCTCACGCGGCCTCCACGGAAGCAGTTGCCATGTGGTCGGGTCTGGCATGGCGATCATGTCAGATTCATCCGAGCGTGCGAAACCAGCGATCGAGGAGCCGTCTATTGTGGCCCCGCGGGCAAGCACCTCCTCCAGTTCATCGATTGTGATGGCAAAGCCCTTAAGCGTGCCAAGAATATCGGTGAACCAGAGCCGGATGAACTTCACGTCAAGCTCATTTGCGGAGTGCAAAACGTAGCTCGTTGCGGCCTGGTCTGGGGTCAGATTCATCAAGACTGTCGTGTGTGGCGATGGGTTAGTGCGTAGACCGTCGTACAGGGAATTCTGCGCTGCGCATGTTACGTTTTCGTGTCCTCAAACCGTGGTTGGCGCGCAACCGATCGCTGTGCGGGCGGGCCGGAATTACCGGGCCTGGTTGCCTCGCGGGCGCGACACACAGCTGTGTATAGCTAAGAACCGAAGCGGCGAGTATCAGACATTGTGAAACTTTTGTCAAAGTCTGGCGATGGATCGCGAACCCTTGTCCACCGCCAGGTTTTACTCGTCATTTCGACATCCGGCGGATCAAGGATCACCCCGGGACCGGAAAACCGGTGTTCTAGACCGGCATCGTCCGCTCGCTGTACTCACGGCCGAACTTCGCAGCCTGTTCGTTACCGCCGACGATCATCGTGCCCTCGTCGATCAGCTTCTTCGTGGCCTCTTCGATTGTCAGCTTCGGGTCGTTCCAGCCACACAGGAACTTGATATTGTTGCGATCGTACGCTGCCTTGATGCGCTGCCGTGCGGCTTCCATCTCCGGGGCGTATGGGGGGTCGTGGGCGTCGCCGTTTCCGAACGACATGCCCATGTCTCCGGGTCCCCATTCGCCAAAGGATATGCCCGGTATAGCGGCTATCTCGTCGCAGTTGGCTAGGCACTCGCGGTCCTCGATCTTTAGCCCCAGGATGATTTCGCCCTCTGGGTTAAGCGGCCACGGGTCTGCGATCTTTGTGTATGTGACCGGGTCTACGCCCCAAATCTGGGCCGGGAACTGCTGTCCACCGGCGCCGCGCTGGCCCTGAAGCAAGCCCTTGCCAACCCCGATGCTCTGGAACGGGTAGCGGGTGGACTCCACAAACGCCTGCACGGCGTCCGGTTGTCGCGTATGCGTATGAAGGATGCCGTGTACGCCGGTCGAAAGGGCGTGCCGCACCTGCCACGAGTTAGCCCACATCTCTTCACGAGTTCGGCAGTTTGAAGGCAGGGTCACCATCACGGTCGGGGTTCGATGTCCACTTCGCGTCGGTCCCGCGTCCGCAAGTCCCTGCATGAAGGCCCGGAGCCCGACCATATCGAACGGCGCGTGCTCGAAGTCCGTGAGGAGGTAATCGGCCCAGGTGTCTGACATTTTCGTGCCGTTGTCGTACGAGAGCTCGCCGATGCCTTCGTGGTAAACAGGCTGACCCTGTTCCCAAAGTTCGATAACACGATTGATTCGGGGCATATACTCGTCCTTTGGCCCGATCGGGCAGCTATTAAATCACTTTAATGCGCTGAGCTCTGGCGCATAGCGTCGTTGTTTTCTCAATCAAAACATGGGCGTCCAGCTATATTGCTGCTGAACAATAAAAACTGTATCTGATCACGATCAATTCGAGTTAACAGTGTTGAAATAACCGGCCGGCAGGGCCCTAAATGAGTGTCCCACTGGAGCTGTAGGCTCCACTTCTTGCTGCGCTGGAGGCTCTGCACCGTTCCAAGAGCATATTCTGGGCCTTTTCTACGTTTGCTGCCGAGCCGCCCCAGGTCTTAAGCGCGGTCGCAATTAGGGCTCTCCCATACGAGTAAGTGATCTCCCAGGGCGCGCCTTCGTCCTTCGCCATCCGGTTGATCGCATCCAGGTTCAGCGTAGCCTCTTCATCGCCCTGTCCTCCGGATAGAAATGCGATGCCCGGGACATCGGAAGGAACGTTCTGCTTCAGGCAGGTGAGCGTGCGTTCCGCCACCTCCGCCGTAGTAGCGCGGTCCGGAGCCTCGTGTCCGGAGAGGACCATATTTGGCTTGAGGATCATCGCGCTCAAGTCGACGCCCTGCGCCGACAGTTCATCGAAGGTCCGGGCGAGAGTACGCTCGGTCGCCGTGTAACAGTCATCAATCGAGTGCGACCCGGTCATAAGGATCTCTGGCTCGACGATAGGAACCAACCCGGCTTCCTGCGCGAGGGCTGCGTAACGCGCCAGCGCGTGGGCGTTCGCAGCGATGCAGTAATCGGACGGAGTCTTGTCATTGATCGACATGACAGCCCGCCATTTGGTGAAACGCGCCCCCATGTCGAAGTACTCGGCGAGCCTTCCTCTGAGTCCGTCAAGTCCCTCGGTGACGGCCTCTCCTTGTGCTCCCGCAAGCGGGTGTGTGCCCCTGTCGACTTTGATTCCCGGAATGATGCCTGCGTTGGAGAGTATGTCCACCAGCCTGCGACCGTCGTCGGAACTCTGGCGAATCGTCTCGTCGAACATGATCACGCTGCTGATGTACTCGCCGAACCCGTCTGCGGTGAAAATAAGCTGACGCCAGTCACGACGAGTGTCGGGGGTGGGGACCACACCGATGCTCTCAAGGCGCTGGGACATCGTTCCATTGCTCTCGTCCGCCGCTAGGACGCCCTTGCCAGCGGCGACGATCGTCTTCGCCGTGGCGGCCAGTTTTTCCGTGCTCATAAACTCTCCTACTAGGGCCTGTATCGGGAACGCTTATGTCGTTCTCTGACTCTGCAAGCAGGGGTGAATTGTTCCGAAATTCCACCCACTGTGCCGCCGGGATCTAGGCCGGACGCGCACGGAACTCTAATGTGTGCGAGTAAGTTAAATGCTGAACGATGCCGGAACAACCCTCATTAAGCGGGGTTGTTCCGGCATCGTGTGGGCGAGACAACCCCACCCTGAGGCTCTCGAAGGGTCCAGACACAACAACCCCGCCTTGGCAACGGAATCAAGATACCCTAGGCCGCCCCACTAGTCCCCTCTCCTACTAGGGGAGGGGACTAGTGGGGGAGAGTTTCCGTCGACCTTACCCCGGGAAACGACCAACCACCAACACAGGGCGACAACCGCCAGGAGCCGCAAGTGACCATCTCCGACACGCCGTTCCCAACGACCGATAATCTCACCATCGGCTTCGCGCACCACGCCTACCAGCTCAAGGAACGGTTTGCTGCCCGAGACACCGACGTGGACCACTTTCAGGTATACACACCAGAACAGCTCAATGACCGCATAGCGGATATGGACGTTCTGGTCGTCTCTGGACTCTGGAACGACGCGCTCCTCGAAAACGCCCCGAAACTCCGCTGGATACAGTCGGTCGGCACCGGGTACGACCAGTTCCCGCTAGATCAACTTCGGGAGCGAGGCATCCACCTATCTCGGGCATTTGGTGTTATGAGAGAGGCGGTTGCCGAACAGGCCCTGGCTTGCATGCTGTCGCTTGCTCGGCACCTTCATTTCCTTCGCGATGAACAGCGAAAGCACAACTGGCGCCCCTACATTTCAGACATCCCAAACCGTGAGGATGAACTCGCCGGAAAAACCGTCGGAATCGTCGGGATTGGCCTTATCGGATCTCGCGTGGCTGAACTGGCAAAGGCGTTTAACATGCGCGTGATTGCCACTAAGGGAAACCCGTCCACCTACGACGGACCGGCCGACAAAGTCACGGGCACCGAAGGGCTGCACGACCTGCTGCGGGAATCGGACTACGTCGTACTGACCTGCCCCTTGACCGACCAAACCGCCGGAATGATTAATACGCACACGCTCGGGCTCATGAAGCAGAGCGCATTTCTAGTGAACGTGGCCCGTGGCGGCTGTGTTGTGGACGATGATCTGGTGTCGGTGTTGAAGTCGGGAGGTATCGCAGGCGCAGCCCTGGATCATTTTCATGAGGAGCCACTTGGAACCGAGAGCCCTTACTGGAATCTCGATAACGTGATCGTCACCCCGCACAACGCCTCGGAAACCCAGATGTACGAAGAAAATTTGATGGACATTCTGATAGAAAATATGGGCCGACTAACCCGAGGGGAAGCAGGTCTCCTCCACCAAATCGTCTAGGCAGATGTGTCTGCACCTTATCCTGGATCCTGGCGGGGCCTCTGTTCTTGCGGTTGGAACTCGCCCCCACATGTCTCTGGAGGGTCCGTAATGCGACAACGAGTCCTCTCTCCCAGTGGGAGACGGTTAAGGAGACGGCCCGTCGAACACCAACACCGTGAGGGTGAATGACTATTCGCCCTCGGGTAGATACCAATCGAGCCGTACGATTGTGACACGACAACACCGCTTGCCAGAGGCCCGCACAATAACCCGCCCTGAATCACCCTTACCCAGATATACTCTCGCCGCACCCCGCCCTCTACTGACCTCGAGGGCTATCTTCAGGTCTCTTCAACCGCACGACAAAATCACGCCCAAAGATTCATCCAAAGGGAAATCGCATGCGCATCTTAATGGTTCAGTTCACGATTAAGGACGGGATGGCGGATGCCTTCCTCGAAGCAGCCAAGGGCGATGGACGCGGCTCGGTCGGAAACGAGGCAGGATGCTATCGATTCGACATTATTCAGGACCGGGACGACCCGAATCGAATCGCGTTTACAGAGGTCTACGACGACGACGCAGCCATCGAGACACATGGTGCACAGGCACACATGACCGCCTGGCGCGACGCCACCAAGGACATGATCGACGGACCGGTCAAGGTAGGCCGTTGCCGGAACATCTTCCCGGGCGACCTCGCCAGGTGGAACGCACGCCGCGATGGCGTCAACGAAGGCTTCTCCTCCGAGAACCTGTTCATCATCCACGCAGAACTGCCAGTACTGGCAGATAAGGTCGATGAATTCATAGAAGCCGTGAAACTGGACGGTGTCGGCTCGACAAACCTGGAGCCGGGCTGCTTGCGATTTGACGTATATCAGGACACCAGCGACCCGACGAAGCTCTGGCTGTACGAGGTCTACGTAAACCCGGAAGCCTTCCAGTTCCACACCACGACGCCGCACATCGCCAAATGGCGTGACACCGTGGCGGACTGGTACGACGGCGAGCGACCAGCAGCCATCAGAGGCAAAAACGTGTGGCCGTCAGACCAGTGGAACTGGAGCTCAGGAAGCCCCCTCAATTAGGCAGGATCGGCTGCTCCTTATTCTGGTGGAGCCTTCAGTATCGCTGGACGATGGTGACGCGTATCAAAATCATCGCGGCACCGACACGGTAGGGGTGTACGGGGATACGCCCGCCACTCGTCCACCGATGACGTCCAAGACAAAACAGGCAAGCATGTGTCCTCTAACCCACCGTAGGGGCGAATGACTATCCGCCCTCGGGTCTAATCCCCACCAACCTGCGTCGCCACGAGACGGACGTACAGTCCGTTGCCAAGCATCAGCTCGTCGTGGCTGCCCGTTTCTGCCACGTGGCCGTCCGACATCACGACGATCGTGTCCGCTTCCCGAACCGTGGATAGCCGGTGTGCGATTACCAGCGTTGTCCGATCGCTTTTGAGCGCGTCCAGCGCATTCCGGACAGCGCGCTCATTCAGGGCGTCGAGATGTGATGTCGCCTCGTCCAATATCAAAATCGGAGCGTCTTTGAGAAACGCACGGGCGATCGCCACCCTCTGTCGTTGACCGCCCGATAGGTACATCCCACGCTCGCCGACTACGGTATCCAGACCCTCCGGCAACGAGTCAACGAAATGGGTCAGGCTTGCGCTTTCGATCGCTTGCGAAAGCTCCGAGTCGCAGGCCTCAGGACGAGCGATAAGCACGTTGTGTCTTAGAGATGCGTTGAACAGATACGTGTCCTGGGACACCAGGGCGATCCGGTCCCTCAGATCACCGAGACGGTACTCACGGAGATCTGCCCCATCGATCCGGACGGACCCGGACGCGGCGTCCCAGAACCGCAGGAACAGGTGTGCCGCCGTCGTCTTCCCGGCGCCAGACGGTCCGACCAGCGCCAGCGTCTTTCCTGACTCGACCCCGAACGAAACCTCATCCAGAGCTGGCCGGTTCATCGTCTCGTAGGAGAACGTCACATGATCCATCTCCAGGGCCAGGGCCCCATTGGATTTACGCGAGTCCTGAGGATTTCGAAGGACGCCTCCCGCCGCAACTCCGGCCCCGTCCTCCACCTGCACCTGTTCGGAATGCACGGCGAACACCCGTCGTGTTGCGCCAAGCGTGTCTGCAAGCTGTCGTGCGGTGTGTGAGATCTCTGATATCGGCAGGAAAGATGCCATCGCAAGAAGCGTCGCCAGTGGGAGCAGCCCCGAGTCGAGTCGCCCTTCCGAAACCAACCACGCCCCGACCCCGACCATCGCCAGCCCACCGATCCCCATCGTGATCTCCAGATAGGCTCGTTGCAGGGTGAGCTCTCTGAAAAATGGCAGGCGAATGCGAACCGCCTCGCGGGCTCGCGCCAGAAACTCCGTCGCACGCTCTGGTGCTCGCTGGAAAGCTACGATCTCGTTAATGCCCTGTAGTGTGTCTACCGCATGTGCGTTGAGCAGCCCCAGTTCCTCACGAGAGCGGGAGCCCAGTTGGTCCACTTTGCCACGGGCCAGGAAGGGACTTGCGGCAGCTATCATCAAGAACGGCACAAGGGTCAGGGCAA
Source organism: Dehalococcoidia bacterium (assembly GCA_026421215.1). Lineage (GTDB taxonomy): Bacteria > Chloroflexota > Dehalococcoidia > Lucifugimonadales > Lucifugimonadaceae. The sequence continues at coordinate 17,763 of JAPKBN010000010.1, read as the reverse complement.
GGATCGGATCGAAGGTGAACAGCGTGACGAGAACAGCGGTCGGCACCACCACCGCGACGAACGCAGGGGCAACGGTGTGGGCGAAGAAATACTCGATTGTCTCCACGTCCTGCGTCGCCATGCCAACCAGGTCCCCGGTCCGGCGTCGCGCCAGGTATGCCGGCGCGAGCTGATCCAGCTTTCTATACAGGTCTACCCGCATCTCGGCCAGCAGCCGGAACGCCATATCGTGCGCCACCCATGATTCGAGCCACGTCAGTACCGCCGCTAGAGGCGCCAGAACGCCCAGTGACACGAGTAACCAGCCGAAGGGTTCTCCGTCCTTCACCGCTGCAACGGCCAGCGCGGACGCGACTCCGATGCCGATGATGCTGGCAAATCGGGCGATGCCCAGGAGGAAGGTAAGCGTCAACTTGCCCTTCCACGGGATGACAAGTCGGAACAACTCCCGGGTCGTCTGCCGCCAGCCCATGCCTTCGGCACGCAGAATCGCGTCGGTCGGAGCCATCTCGGCCGCCTGGTTTGCGAAAGCTTCCTGCGTCTCTCCGACTGGACTCGGCGAACCAATCTTGGGTGACCGGCCGTTGGACCCAGCGCTCACAACCTGATCCCGCATTAGTTCCGCATAGATACCGCCATCCGCCAGCAACCGAGCGTGGGAACCTTCTTCCGTGGCGCGTCCTTCGTCCAAGACGATGATTCGATCCGCGCCGATCACGCTGGACAGGCGATGCGCGATTATCAGCGTTGTTCGGCCTTCCATTAGCCGGTCTAGCGCTTCCTGGATCAGGTATTCGTTCTCGGCGTCCACCGCGGAGAGCGCCTCGTCAAGGACCAGTATCGGCGCATCACGTAAAAGAGCACGAGCAATAGCGATCCGCTGCCGCTGACCGCCCGATAGTCTTACGCCGCGCTCCCCGATCACCGTTCCGTAACCGTCAGGGAGTGCCGAAATAAAGGTATGAGCGTTGGAGGCGCGCGCCGCGTCTTCGATCTGCTCTGGAGAGGCATCCGGGTTGCCGAACCGCAGGTTGTCGATGACTGTGCCGTGGAATAGGTAAGTGTCCTGGCTCACTACAGCAAGATGGCCGCGGATCTGATCAAACGACAACTCTCTAAGATCAACACCGCCCAGAGTCACGCGACCGCCGTCCGGATCGTACAGGCGCAGGATCAACTTCACGACCGATGTCTTTCCGGCGCCGCTCGGACCGACAAGCCCGATCTTTTCGCCAGCGGCGATAGAGAACGTAAGGCCGTCGTGGGCAGGTTTGCGGCCGCCCGGGTACGAGAAGGTCACATCCTCGAACGACAGAGTCGGTTCCATCTCCGACAGGTCATGATCGAGCGTTTTTGGATCGACCACCGTCGGCTCTGCGTCCTGCATGGCAAACACACCGGACGCCGCTGAGATCCCGAGTAACCCCTGGTGGAAAAGCTGTGTCAGTTCCCGCAACGGACGAAAAACCTCGACCCCGAGCATGAGGATCACCAGAAGTACGCTTAGCTCAAGTCCGCCGGTATCGACCCGATGCGCGCCCCAGCCGAGCGCGACGGCTGCGCCTATCGAGATCGCTGCTATCGACAATCCGCCCGAAAACGCGTTTGTCGCCAGCACCCACATCGTGCTCTTGAATACCGCTCGCGCCCGAACCGCCAGCATCCGGCCTTGAGCCTCACTCTGGCCAAACGCCTTGAGCGTCGCAAGTCCCTGAATCGAATCCAGAAAATCCGCCCCGAACTCACCGTAAGCGTCACGCCGACGTGTGCTGCTCGCCCTGTTCAGCCGGTGGAACAGGGCAGGGAGGAACAGTGCCGCTATTGCAGAGACAAGGAAAATCGAAGCCGTCGGCAAGTCCAGGAATGCCATGAACACAAACACGCCGATCGGCGTGAGGATGGCCACAAAGAACTGAGGGAGGTACTGGCCGAAGAAGGTCTCAAGCTGCTCTACCCCGTCGACAAGTGACAGGACGGTGTCGCCGGTTCGTTGCTTGTTGAAGTAGGACGGCCCGAGCTGCATCGCCTTTTCATGGAGATTGGCTCTAAGCGCAATCTGGACGCGTGCCGCCGTGTGATGGGACACCATCTCCTTGTAGAACTGAAGCGCGCCCCTGAGAAGCACTACCCCCGAAACACCTGCTATCGGGACCACCAGCGACCCTGCCCCACGGCCATCGAAAACCTCGGCAAGCAGCCAGCCAAGAAGGGCCAACCGAGCTACCCCTGCCGCCGCGGTTAACAGGCCGATAAACACTGCCCATAGGATTCGAAGCCTTACGCCACGGGTGAGGCTCCACAGTCGAAAATCAAAATACATACGAGGGTTAAGAAATGTCCTTAATCGGTGCGCTCATGGACTGGATATTGTCCGAGGTGAACGTCAGTGAGGCCAGAACCCCAGAGATTGTAGGCGCACCTACCCAAATTCAGGCAGGCGCCGAATTTCGCGTTGCCACTCCATATCCGATCACCCCGGTGACAAGTAAAGCTGCCGCAACAAGAAATCCCGCCTGGAACCCGAAGGCCTCTGCTATCAGAAGTCCTGCGATCGGCCCCATTGCCGACCCCATATCCAGCCACGTGGCGTATCGGCCGATTGAACCGGCCCGCGCCTCATCGGGAACGGCGTCGCCGGCGGAGGCGTCGAGGGACACCGCTAGCAGCGATCCCGTGATCAGCAGCAATGGCAGGGTGGCGACGATCACCTCTGGTCGCGTCGCTAGCGCAACGACGAGCATCGCCGCCAGAGTTAGCGTCGCTCCGACCATGACGGTTCGCCGTCGCCCCCACACATCCGATAGGTGACCCATGGGGACCGAGAGGGCCAGATCTCCAAACCATCGGATACCGACAAGCAACCCAGCAAGCGTCACGATCCCGATGGACACGCCAAACACAGTCGCCTTCTCGCCATACAGATCGGCCAGGAACGGAGAGATAGTAGCTATTACGAGGCCGTTAGCCGCAAACGCCGTGCCAAAGCGGAGGTAGTTGATCGCAAGGAGCCGTCTACGTATCGATCGAGCGCTCTCCGGAAGCGGCGAAACAAGCACCGCCCACGCCCTTTCGCCGAACCCGGGACTGGCGGGTGTGTCGGAGTGGGGAATTACCGCTGACGGCGTTTTTCTACGAACGGCAAAGTTCGGGACGGTGAGAGCTATAGCGACGCCGATTATTCCGACCGCCGCTAGCGTTGTGAAAGCGATGCCTCTTCCGGCCGAGTCGGCAAGCGTTGCGCCGGCAGTGACGGCGATGAAGCTGCCCGTTCTGGACCCGGCATTGAAGAAACCGAGCAGTCGACCCCGATTATTGGAATCACCGATCTCAAATGCAGCCAGGTAAGCGCCAAGCCGGAGATGAGAATAGCTCAGGCCCCATAACGCACGCGCCACCAGAAGGATGGCGGCGCCCTTGCTGAACGCGTACGTGAGTGTGGTCAGACCGCCGAGAAGCACCGCGATCACGAACGGCGTCTTGAATCCGAACCGATTGAATGTAGCGGCGGCAAGCGAGTTGCCGATCAGCCGTATCAACCGATTAATGCTGAGTGCCAGCCCGATCCATATCGCGGCCGACACACCAAACGAGTTCTCAAGTCCAAAATCTGAGATGCTCGCCGGGAGGACGATGTAAATGAGCGAATCGCCCATGATGACGGCGGTAGTCGGCAAGACCACGGACATCATCTGGCGGGGAATGTAAGCGCCAGATCGGTTCACACCGGAGGTCACTCCAGCAATGTCGGTATTTTTTGGCGCTGGCACTTTCATCCCAGATTTATCACGGGCTAGTTGAGACGAGGGTCAAAAACCCCCGTCTCAACGTCCATGACTATCAGCAATGAGGACCTGCTCAGTTGGCCGGACCGTCGCCGGAGTCTGAGTCAGATCGCCTTCGCAGAGCTGGTGGCCGCGGCGGAGTTGGCGGGCTGTTGTCCCCGTTGCCGCTACTGGACCGTGTACCAACACGCCTCCGCGTGGGAGTCTGTCGAGTCGGACTGCTAGACCGCTCCGACACCTCATCGCCAGAGCCAGAGCCGTTGGGCGCGACCTGCGCCTGAACGTTTTCGGGAGTCGGGACCGCTGCGGGCGTGGACGCTGAATCGGCAGTTTCTGAGGCTGGCCGCCGGGTAGGTGTTCGCCGTCGAGTGGTCGTACGAGTGCTCGACCTGCGTGGGGTCGCGGTCCTGCGTCGGACCGTCCTGCGACCGTTCTCGGTTTCCGAACCAGTCGATTCTTCTGGAGCCTCCGCCTCGACGGCAGGAGCCGCTGATGCAGACCGGATAGAGCCGGAGCCTGTCCTGGTATTGCGGGTGCGCCGGGCCGGAGATGCGGATGTCTCCCTCCTTCGCCGGTCGGACCATAGACCCGTGAAGTAGGTTTTATTGAGCTTGATCACGACGTCCGCAACGTTGCCCGCCTCGCTGGACAGGTTGTTGTCGAACGCCGCTACTTCAATGTGTTTCCCCTGGTTCCTGGCGGTCTGAATCGCCGGAAAGAAGTCGCCATCTCCGCTGACCACGATAGCTGTGTCGTAAAGGTCCATGAACGCGAACGCGACGAGATCCGTAGCCATGTACACGTCAACGCCTTTTTCCACCATCGTCTCGCCGTGTCGTTTTGAGACGCCCATCCTTACCTCAAGGTACGGCGTCTCGTACATCGTCTGGAGGAACTTGCCCTGTTCCGTGGCGATATTTGGATCGCGTTCGGAATCCTGACGGATGTTGTAGTAGTAAGTCCGGATCAACCGGCGGTCGCCGGTAATCTTTTCGGCGAACTTGCCAAAGTTCAGATCGTGTCGTCCGCAGACTTCTCCGAGGACGTGGTAAAGGTTGCTCCCGTCGATGAACACCATGATTCGCTCATGGCGATCTCCATTGGGAGACGTAGCCGATGTCGGCATTAAAGCCTCCGTACGGGTCCTACGTACGGTCAGGAATTCCGAAAGTGCATGGCGGGCAGATGCCCGGATGGGCCGGTCGCAGCGAAATTATGAGGCGCTTGCGCGCGGGAAGATCGACGTGGACCCGTGAGTAGATATATGAAAGATTCGATCCGGCCGTCTTTCAATAATACTCCCAATAGCCTCTCAAGCGGTCGTCTATTTGGCGCACGTAACTGTGTAAAACCCTACACCCTGACGCGATTGTCCCGATTTCAATCGAGAAATTGGCCGCATACGTCTAAAAGTACCCTCGCAACCTGGTCGACATTCGTTTTACGACTGTGTGTGCGGGATATCACAAACTATTACATGGTTATCGTTATTGTACGTAATCGTCGTAACGAAACTCGTAATTGAATTGACCAATCGTTGCGAGGTTTGTAGCCTATCGCTCGTTCGGCGGTCGTAAGCCTTTCGGTTGTTTTCCCATAAGGAAGATAATTTTAGTTCGGGTTGTGTAAAAAGAACCCGAGCTGGACAGATGGGAGGCATGGACGTTTTCGCCGTTCAATCGACTACTTAGGAGGGCGACTATGACCTGGGCAGAACGAGTCGGCGATCTAGCGACGACATTTGCACTGGTCCTGATCAATTTTGGTCGGATCTTCACTCTAATTTTCAGAGTGCTCACTGCAAAAATCGACGGCTTGGTCACCAACCTCGCCGAGAAGAGCGAAAGTGGCATCACCCCGACAGGCTCAACGGCCAAATCATGGGTAAGCCTCCCGGCCGCGGTGGCATGGGGCGTCGCTGCGATAGTACTGCGAACCGTATCAATCATTACGGTGTTTGCTCGCCAGTTGACGGAAACAGTCGACGAGTTCCTTCGCTCACTGGCGGAAGAATCAGTCTAGGCGGATTGGCAGACAACAACGGTTAGCGATTAAGGCGCGGTCATTTGACCACGTACGAGCAAGGCCCGCTAAACCCGCCGGGACCGGATGAAAACTCCAGTCCCGGCGGGATAATTACGGCACAGACGTATCAGGCGGCACACACTCTGCAGTTTGTCCTTATCCGGGATCAAACAAACGGTGTGTTTAACGCGTTGCTGCAGGTCGCTATAAAGTTCGCCCTGGTATTTACGGGTCTGTGGCGTGGTGTTGCTACATCGTTAACCGCGTTCCCCGCAGGACTTGGCGTACATGTGACGTACAGGCCTGATCGTTCGATACCCACTCCTGTTTATCAATCTCTCCGAGCGGTCGGGGCGGTTCGTGGGGTGATTGCAGTTGGCGCACGCGTTGCGTCTCGAGTGATGAGCTCGCACCAGCGGCTCGCATTTCGCGTACACGGGTCCCTTCTGGCCCACAGAACTCCTAATTACTTGACCTGATACGTGTTCGATACTCAGTTGTTGGGCATCTTCTCGTCTAAACGACGATAGACCGCAACCGAACTTCTTCCTCGTAGTTTTGATCTTGACGATGATCCGCGCCCGGAACATGATGACGCCCGTCACCGTGGATCGAGGAACGACACCAATCCGTGTGATTCGCTTTACGAGTACATCAGATCATCAGGAGCAATACGTTGGCCGTTCAGACCGTACCGACTTACGACTCACCGTGCCGGATGCCGAATGGCCTCCAGTGGTTCGAAGACGAGCTATTTGTCATGGATCAGCAGTCTGACCAGGTCTACGTCATGAATTCCGAGGGCTACGTCACCCGGGTCATGGATACGCCGACCGAAAACGGCTCCGGAATCACCGTCGGCGGGGGATTCCTCTGGACGGCCTCAAACGGCATCACCAAATTCCGCGACTATCGACCGACCGATACGCACATCGGATGGATATACCAACTCGATCTCAAAACCGGCGCGTTTGTGAACCGCTGGCGCACTCCGGACGGCGGCGGCATACACGGCCTCGAATGGGACGACGGAAAGCTCTGGGTCACGGCATTTCAGCCCAAGGCGATCCACATCTGCGACCCATTCGACAACATGAAGGTCATGGAGACCTTTGAAGTTCCGACAGAGCGTCTGCACGGTCTGGCCCGCGATGGAGATGGCATCTGGTGCGCCCACACCACCGACCAGATAATCGTCAAATACGACGTCGAGACCGGCGAAGAGCAAGATCGCATTGTTTTCGGGGATGACTCGCCGGCTCCGCACGGGTTAACGATCAAGGATGGCGAACTCTGGTACTCGGACGCCGTCATGACCGGCGTCGGAGTAGGCCACAACGACCCGGACCGAGAAGGCCCAGAAATAGGTCGAATAACCAGGTAACAGGCGGCAGGCACTTCACGTCTGCACCCAATACTTGGGGGGGCGTTCCACAAACCCACCCTGAGGGTCTCGAAGGGGCCCATCGCAACCACACCATAGGGTCGAATGACTATTCGCCTCAGGGGGTCGATGAAAATCGACCCCTACGCTATCCAACCGACCCGGCAAGTACTGAACAGAGGGGCACCCAATGCCATCGGTCGTAGACAGCCACCACCATTTCTGGGATCTGTCAGAACTCGACTACGAATGGATGCCAGAAGGCGACAACGTACTGCGTCAGAATCGCCTGCCTGCCGACCTGAAACCGCTTATAGACGAAGTCGGTGTACAACGCACCGTGATCGTGCAGGCGCACTCCTCTATAGAAGAGGCGTGGTGGCTGCTCGGCCTTGCTGCTGACAACGATTTCGTCGCAGGCGTCGTTGCCTGGGTAGATCTGGCTGAACCGCACGTCGGCAACACCTTGGACCAACTTCAAAAAGACGCCCACTTCAAAGGCGTGCGTCACATCTGGCACGACGAACCGGAAGACGACTGGATAATGCGTCCGGCCGTCTTGAACGGGTTAAAAGAACTGGCGAGAAGGGACATCCCGTTTGACCTCCTGCCGCGCCCCCAACACCTACCGTATATCCAGCGCGTCCTGGACGCCGTACCGGACCTGAAGACCGTCGTCGATCACATCGCTAAACCGCTCATCTCCAACGGCGTATTCGAGCCCTGGCTATCAGATCTCAAGCGCGTCGCAGAGATCCCGAACGTCTACTGCAAAATCTCGGGCATGATCACCGAGGCCGACACCGAGAACTGGAAGCCGGCCGACCTGACACCTTACGTCAACCACGTAGTCGATATGTTCGGCTACAACCGACTCATGTTCGGCAGCGACTGGCCCGTATGCACCCTGGCCGGATCATACAAACAAGTCTTCCACGCCGCATCACGTGCACTGGGCAGGATGTCCGTCGCAGACAGAACCGCCGTCTTTGGCGGCAACGCTGAACGCTTCTACGGACTTTGAGCGAGTGTACTGGTCCTAACAAATGTGATCGAATACGCACAATCTGCTTGTGGGGCGATGGTACAGTTTTTGGATGGCTGCACTTCTATCCGCCAGGAACATCACGAAGGTTTACGAAGATACCGTCGCCCTTCAAGATGTGACGCTCGACGTCGAGCAAGGCATGACCGGGCTACTCGGCGCAAACGGGGCCGGCAAAAGTACGCTGATGACTCTTTTCCTCGGCATCATTCAAGCGACATCCGGCGATTTTCAGGTCTTCGGTGAAGACGGCGGAGATCCGATCCAGGCCCATCGTTTAATCGGTTATTCACCCGAGTACGAATGCCTGCCGCCAAACGTCTCCGCTGCTGAGTTCACCACTCACATGGCGCGCGTAAGCGGCCTCCCCCGCACGGAAGCAAGAAGCCGCGCAACAGACGTCCTCAGGCACGTCGGCCTTGACGAAGAGCGATACCGGCCGATGGGCACCTACTCCACCGGCATGAAGCAGCGCGCCAAGTTGGCGCAGGCCATTGTCCACGACCCTCAGCTGGTGCTACTCGACGAACCCACGGCAGGACTCGACCCGGCCGGCCGGCAGGAAATGCTTGAACTGATCGCCCAGACCAGCAGCGAGTTCGGCATCTCGATGCTGATCTCATCCCACCTCATGGGCGATATCGAAAGAACATGTGAACGCATCATCGTTTTGGAAGCGGGCGGCGTCGTTGAACAAGGTGACGTGTCCGGATATACGACAGACACAGAAACACTGGCACTGGAGTTTGATGAGGGGATCGAGGCTGTGGCGGCAGCCCTCACAAACAAGGGGATCGCCGTAACGACCGAAGGCAGGGCCCTACTGATAGAGGAAGCCTCTCAGGACGACCTGGACACCATACGTGACGTTATTGTGGAGACGGGCGCGCTTCTCCACCGGCTGGCGCCGCGAACTCAAACACTCAGCGACATATTCCGGAGGCCGGCATCTTGAACGCGCCGGTGAGTGGACATGTCGTCGGTCTGGAGCAGCGAGAGGGAGAAGTCTTCGACCTCGGGTACCGTCACTACGATGGTCCGAGAGGAGGCCGGGGCAAGGCCTTCATGGCGGTCTACGATGACGGAATTCGCTCCGTGCTCGGTCTCGGTCGGGGCGTCGCTGCCAAGATGATGTGCGGAATCTTTGGCCTGCTTGTACTCGGTCCGGCGATCTTCATCATCTCGGTCGCAGGTTTCATGTCCTCATTCGGCGGGGAAACCGATGAAATCCCACTACCCAAGCACGAGGACTATTACGTCCTTACCTTCATCATCTTGTTGCTCTTTGCGGCGATTGTAGGCCCGGCCTTGCTCAGTCCAGACAAACGCAACTCCGTGCTCTCCCTGTACGCCGTCCGTCCTCTGAAATCGCTCGATTACGCAATCGCTCGATGGCTGGCATTTTTCACATTTGCGATGGCCTTCACGATTGTTCCGCAAGCCTTGCTGTATCTCTCTTTCGTCCTGTCCGACGATAGCCCTTTGGGATACATAAAGGACCACGGTCGTGACCTGTGGGCCATCTTCGCCATCGGCCTTATCCTTGCCGCCTTCATGACGAGCCTTGCCATGGCTGCTGCGTCCCTTACATCCCGCCGTGCTTTCGCCTCAGCCGGAGTGATCGCTTTTGTTTTTATCACGGCCGCGATCGGTGGATTCGGAGGAGAGATACTAACCTCAGATCAGGACAGGGAAGAACACGGAGCGGTAGGAAATTATGGCGATGAAGAAGTACAGGCCCCTGACGGTGACGCCGCTCATTACATTCATCTGCTGATACTCCCGGATACGATGATAGACGGGGTTTCTCGTTGGACATTTGGTGATCGGGCACACTTCCCGGTTTCGCCCTGGTACAGCGCTATGACAATTGCCGCGGTTATCGCCGGTGCGTTCGGAATAACGGTGTTTCGGTACAGGAAATTTGGGGGATGAGCGATGACGTTATCCGATAATCAACCGGTCGCCATCGAACCGGGGGAGGAGGTCGCCAACTCAAGAGTGGAACCGACGATCACGGCCAGCAACGTCTCCAAATGGTTTGGAGATGTCGTTTCCGTCAACGACGTATCTCTTGAAGTCCGACCCGGGCTGACCGGCCTGCTTGGACCTAACGGCGCCGGCAAGACCACGCTTCTGAGAATGATCTGCGGCCTGACCCGACCATCCGGCGGCGAGATAAAGGTGTTTGGCGAACCCGTACGTAATAACCCCGAGCTTTATCGTCGCATCGGTGTGATGCCGGAGCACCAGTCGACGTACGATTTCATGACCGGACGTGCTTTTGTCGAGTTGAATGCTCGATTACAGCAGGTGCCGGATGTCAAAACCGCCGTGGCACGGTCGATCGAACAGGTCGACATGCAGAATGCTCAGGATCGGTCAATAGGCGAATACTCCCGCGGCATGAAGCAGCGGATGCGGCTCGCCGCCGTCATGGTCCACGATCCCGAAATACTTTTGCTGGATGAACCCCTCAGCGGCTCCGACCCTCGGCAGCGCATCGAGTTCCAGGAGTTGATGGTCAGGCTGGCTTCGGAAGGCCGAACCATCGTGATCTCCTCCCACATCCTCGAGGAGGTAGAGGCCGTCGCCGATCGGATCCTGCTCCTCGTATACGGCAAGCTCGCAGCTTCGGGCGACTATCACGTGATCCGGCAGAAACTGAGCGATCGCCCTTACATCGTCCGGGTTGGGGCTTCAGACGTTCGCACACTCGCCGCCGGACTGATAACCGAACCATCTGTTGAGTCGATATCGATGGACGGCGAAGGGCATATCCAGATATTGAGTCGCAGCGTGCGGGAACTGCAACTTGCCATTCCAAAAGCCGCACAGGCGCTTGGGATACGACTGACTCGGGTCGATCCACTGGACGACTCTTTGGAAAGCGTGTTCACGTACCTTGCGGACCGATAGGGCGGGCATCTACCGATGTTGACGATTTACAAGCTTTCACTCACGCAGATGTTGCGGCCAAAACGGTTGCTTATCCTTTTATTCATAGCGTCCGTCCCCATCGCACTGTCCGTCGTAGCGGCGATCTTTCCTCCGGATACCGAGGATCTGGTTTCGTTCCGCGACGACTTCCTGATGGGCCCTATGGTGATTTCCGCTGTACTTCCCATCGTCACCGTCGTCCTCGGTACCGCGTCCCTCGGGCACGAGATTGAAGATCAGACGATGACATATCTGTTCCTGAAACCTGTCCCCCGGTGGGGGATCATCCTGCCAAAATTCCTGGCGACGATAACCGTCGCCGGAGTCGTGGTCATCGGCAGCGGAGTGCTCACAACGGTTATCGTCCCTGAAGGGAGCGTTACCACGTCGGTAGCCGCAGCAGTCGGGCTGGCGGTGGGTGTGCTCGCGTACACCTCCATTTTTACGTGGGCCGGACTCATGACGAGCCACGCGCTGGCGGTCGGACTCGTCTACGTGTTCGTGTGGGAAGCGGCCATAGTAGGCTTCTTGCAGGGCGTCCGATGGCTCAGCATCCGCCACTACACCGAGGCGACGATCCACGGATTTGACGAGATCCAATTCGCCGGAGACACGGCAACCTTGACCCTGTCCCAGGCCCTAGCGGCAGCCGGAATCGTGGTGGCGCTCTTCGTAGCGCTCACGATACGACGGCTGACCCGAATGGACGTGGCGTAACAGTCCATCTTGAACTCGATTCAGGAAACTCCCGTTCGGCAGGTCATGATCCATATCCTGTGGCGAGGTGGCCGTATCCGTCCCCTAGATCGTGGACTCTGGGTTCGGTGCCGCCGCCGTTAACAAACACTCATATACGCCGCAGACAACGCTCACTTACCAGTCAGGAGACTGGTCATCTTCGTCTGTGGCCGTGATCCGCTCCTGCGCTGTTCCGTCGCGTCGCATCGAGAAAATATCTGAATCCCCGTCGCTGTCGGAAACGAAAACAATTCTGCTGCCGCTCGGCGAGAAGCGAGGATTCGTCTCGATCGAGTTATTGGTGGTTAACCGCACAGGGTCGTCGTCTTCGCCACCGGTGGCGACCACGAATATCTCCGGCACCCCTTCGCCTTCACGTTCTGTAACAAACACAAGGCTCTTGCTATCCGGCGCCCAGTCAAAGTCAAAGTCGGCGCCTGATTTACGGGTGAGATTTCGTTCGTCGTCTCCCTCATCAGTCATGATGTAAATTTCAGTCGCGTCGGTGTCACGGTTGGAAATGAAGGCGATAGATTTGCCATCGGGTGAGTAGATCGGGTCAGAGTCAGCGTTTTCGGTCAACTGGACCTCATCTACACCGCCGGGGTTCTTACGATGGATACCCTGCTGGTCACCATTGAGCACAGAGAAGACGATCCATTCACCGTCCGGCGACCAGCTGCCAAGAGACTGCGGCGCGTCTATGGTCGACAGGCGGAACTTCTGATTGAGTGCCAGGTCCATTACGTAGATGAAGTCCTTGCCCTCATGGTCCGAGACGTACGCCATACGATTTCCGTTCGGCCCCCATGCAAACGCTTTGCGCTCTCCATCACCGCCCACCGCGACTTGCTCAGACTCTCCCTCGCTATCCATGATGTACAACTCAAAGTTGTCACCGCGATCGGAAAGGAAAGCAATCTTGTCCCGGGCAGTTGACCATTTCGGATCCTTCTCGGTTGCGGACGTATTGGTCAGCCTTTTCACCTCTCCGCCGGAGCCGGAGACGGTGTAGATGTCGGGATTATCGCTATCACGCTCGGACGTGAAAACAATGTCATTGCTTGCACCTGCGGTGGAGCAAGCGATCATAGCCAGCGCCAGAGCGCTTCCTGTAATTAACGCCAGGGAGAACCTGGACAAGAACATGGCCCGTCTCATCGATTGCACTCCCATCAGTCCGCCGCCGACTCATTTTCGGGGGCGTCAGAACCAATGCGCCGGGTCAGGCGCGTCAACAGCGATGCCTCTCCGATAACGGCGATCAATGCGCCGAACAAGGCAATGTAATAGCCAAATATCAAGATTGGCGAGACGACTATTACGTGCACATGGTTCGATGCCTCGGCACCGGTAACCGAAGTGATCGTTAATTCTGGAGACTGGTTCATAGTTGCGTACCGTGTGTGGTGTGTCTCTCGCGCGGTTGGGCCCGTCACCGGGTTCTTCCCATCGGATGTCAATCTTCTGCGGGAATGCTATTGATGCAACCCACTGAAGCGCACGCCGCGCCCGCGACGCGTTACGACCAGTTCACACGGTTCCGTTTAACCGTAATCTTGTGGTTTGTGTTCGTGAGACGGCTCGGGGTGATCCTTCTGGAGGGGGTCAGGCGTAGCAATCTCCGCTCCTATGGGGTGTGGTCCTATACATCCCACCATCTGGCTTCGGGAGGTGCTACGCTTCGCCATCGTCAGCCAGAGCGCTTTTTCGCCTGCTTTGCAGGCACGTATTCAAGAACGATGGAGGAACCCGGGCCTTGAAATTCGCATTTTTTATGATGCCGTTACATCTGCCGACGGAAAGTCCGTCGCTTGCATTTGATCGTGACTTGGATCTTCTTCTTTATGCAGAACAACTCGGTTATGACGAGTTCTTTGTTGGTGAGCACCACACGGCTGCATGGGAAAACATTCCGGCTCCAGACATGTTTCTGGCCAAGGCGAGCGGGCTGACCAGCGTCATAAAACTTGGCACTTCAGTAGTCAGTGCGCCTTTCCATCACCCGTTTGAACTTGCAGAGCGTTTCGCCTTCCTCGACCATCTTTCGAAAGGTCGAGTGATACTAGGCCTCGGACCATGCGGTCTTCCGTCTGATGTCAAACTATTCAATATTCCACCGACCAAGCTGCGCCCGATGCTTGAGGAGTCGGTGGATATCATGGTCAAACTCCTCGAATCACCAGATCCTATCGACTACGAGGGTAAGTTCTGGAACTTGAGAGGAATGGCGTTACAGCTACGTTCTTACCAGCAACCACGCTTAAAAATGGCTATGGCGACCTCCGGAAGCACGGGTTCGCTCGACCTTGCCGGCAAGTACGGGATGATGATCTTCTCACCGTCGGCCCAGGCACCACCGCCAGCCCTGCCGTTTCGGGAACATTACCCACGTTTGAAGGCGGCAGCTGAATCACATGGTTACAGCGTGGAAAGAGAAGACACTCGAATTGCCACGTATGTGTACCTGGCGGACACGAGGGAACAGGCCTGGGCAGATGTTGAGCAATCGATACAGCGTGATGTGCACGATTACTTCTTTGTGATCAATGGCAGTGCTGGTTGGGCGGAGTCTCCTGATCAACCCGAAGAAGACATTACTCCGGAGTTTGTCGTCAAACGGCGCCGATGGATTGTCGGAACCCCGGACGATGCTATCGAGCAACTGGAAGCTTTGGATGAAGAGGTTGGGGGCCTGGGAGGGGTGATGATCACCACTCACGAATGGGTTCCACATGAGAAAAGTCGTTACTCCATGGAGCTATTTGCCCGTTACGTTATTCCGCACTTCCGCGGTCATTCCGCTGACCTGAGAAGAGAGTGGGAACGGACTCAGGATGCTCGTGCTGCGGGGACACTTCCCGTGGTTCTCGGTCGGAACTTGAAAGACGAATACCCGGCCGGCGGAGATCACACCAACCTGGATGTAAGAATTTAAACCCCCTCGAAAATGAGTAGGATTTCCTATTCAAATGGCCGCATTTATGAGTACCGACAGGAACTAATATGCCATCACTGCAATCACTGCTCGACCAGGTGGACCAGGCCACGAACGAGATCGTGGAGTTTCACCAATCGCTGGTGAGGATTCCTACCGTTAACACCGGCTTCATGCCCACCGGTGACGAGACAGATGTCGCCGTTTACATAAAAGAATGGCTGGCCAAAGAAGGCATAGATTCCCAGCTTCTGGCGCGTGACGAAGGTCGGGACAATATTATCTCCGTACTACCCGGCGCCGATCATGAGAAGACGCGCTTGATGTACATGTCTCACACGGACGTCGTGCCTGTTGAAGACTGGGACAAGTGGCGTTTTGACCCGTTCTCGGCGGAAATATCCGGTGGCCGAATTTATGGCCGCGGTGCTTCCGACTGCAAAGCACTGCTCGCCAGCCAGCTTATGGCGATGGCGATCTTCAAGCGGAACGATGTCCGACTGTCCCACGGCCTGCGACTCGTGAGCGGCGCCGACGAAGAGCACGGTGGCCGCTGGGGATTCGGATGGCTTGCCGACAACCACCCAGAGACGCTTGAGTCCGAGTTTGCCGTGAACGAGGGCGGCGGCACACCGGTCGAAACCGGAAGCAGCCTCGCTTATCTCCTTGGTACAGGCGAGAAGGGACGCATGGAGGTCCACATCCGATTTAAGGGTGTCAGTGCGCATGCATCCGTTGCATGGACCGGAACCAACTCCAGCTACGCGCTGGCAAACGCTCTGGGAGCGATCGAGGGCTATGAACCGGACCTGGACACGTCGCTCGAATTCTTCAATCACCTTGGTACCTTTGCCATCGAAGACCGGCCAACGCCCGGTAATATCGAGTCAATAATTGCGCAGGCCAATGAGGATAATCCCCGGTTAGGCACCATCCTGAGGGCGCTATCCCGGATGACCCTTACGCCGACCATGATCAATGGCGGCATCAAGAGCAACAGCGTGCCGGAAGTGTTCGAACTGACATGTGACGTTCGCACGCTGCCGTTCCAGACGGAGGAGTACGTACGCGAACAGCTGGACAAGGTGCTAGAGGGCATTCCGGGCGTTGAATACGATATCGACTACATGTCCGTGCCGAACGAGTCGCCTTTCGAGACGGAGCTGGCAGAGGCCATCAAGCGAGCGCAGTCGCTCGCCGTGTCTCGGGACGACATCCAGTGGGTCCCGGCGGTCAGCAACGGCTTCACCGACTCCCGGTTTACCCGTAATTTGGGCATCGTTACCTACGGCTTCAGCGGCGTACATCCGGACGACGACCCAACGCTCTCAAGAGCTCACGGGACCGACGAATCCGTTGGCATCGCAAGCCTGGTATCCGCAACAAAATGCATGATTGCCCTCGCCTACGATATGTGTGGCGGGAGTTAGGTCAAGGCTAGTTAGAGGATTACGGATCTTCTGGGCACGTCGTAATTGCCTGTGGGTCTACCCCTGAAATCACATGACTGATATGTACCGCCATCTCGTAATTGGGCGCGGAATCATGGGTTCCGCAGCCGCGATGCACCTTGCAGCGAACTCCGACAGCGTGGCCGTTCTAGGCCCGACCGAGGCGATGGCAATAACGGACAGTGGCGTACCAAAAGCCAGCCATCATGACGCGGGCCGAAATGCCCACTCCCTGGATGAGGACCCGGTTTGGTCTGAACTGGGTGCGACCTCGGTAGCCCGTTACCGGGATCTCGAAAAAGCGTCTGGCATCGGCTTTTTCGACGAGATTGGTTACACGCGTATTCATCACGATGAGGCAGTTGTTGAGCGCTCTGCTAATCACGCTCTACGTTTCAGTGGCAGGCGACCCGAGGTCATGTCCGGGGACGAGGCTAATGAGCGCTTTCCGTTTTTCCACTTCGAACCGGGTGAGACGATTGGTTATCAACCACGGGACGCCGGCCGCATAAATCCGCGTCGATACGTAGATGCTATGAGTACTGTGGCTTCCTCTCACGGTGCAGAAATCATCGACGATCACGCCGTAGAAATGATCGTCCGAGACGATAGTGTTCAGGTGCACACGGCAGGAGGGCAGACCCTGCTGTGCGAACGGGTGATAGTGGCTACTGGGGCATACAGCACATTCGATAATTTACTTCCGATTCTGCTCCCACTGCACGTGCGCGGTCGAACCATAGTGATGGTTCCTGTAAATGACGAAACGTTGCCCGATTTAAATGGAATGCCGAGCGTCGGGTGTCATCCTGGAGATGGAAGAGTACGGACGTACTGGCACCCACCGGTTACCTATCCAGACGGTCAAAAGTACTTGAAGATCGGTGGCGGTCCAGAAGGCCCCCAGCGAATTTCTAACCTGACTGAATTGAACGAATGGCTACGCTCTGATGGCGACCCTGAAATGGCGGATGCCTACCGTGCAGAACTTCATCGCATGATGCCTGGCCTGGACCTTTCTGACTCGGTAACCGCTGCGTGTGTGACCAGCGAGACGCATTCTCTACGGCCTTACGCCGAGGCGATTTGCGACGGCAGAGTGGTCGTCCTAACTGGCGGCAACGGGCACGGTGCAAAAGCAGCCGATGCTCTCGGTGAGATAGGCGCATCCCTCATGCTTCAACAACCCTGGCCCGGACAGACGAACCAGGCTCAGTTCGCTCTGCCTGATGCGGCCCGTTGATGGGCATTAGCTAACGGTTCAGGGGTAGAAGACGGATCAGGCCTGGAATTTCAGCCGACGTTTCGCCGATCGAGCAGGCTGGACATCTAGTCCCAGGCCGTTTCCATTGCCTGGTATAGATCATCTATCAAGGGTTGAAGGTTGGATTCTCCGTCGGCTAACGCGGTCTTGAGGGCTTCTCGTTTCTGTTCCAGATCTGTTCTTTTCTCATCAGTTA
>JAPKBN010000009.1 GCA_026421215.1 Dehalococcoidia bacterium | reverse complement strand
GGAAGCCGGGCAAGCGTCTCGGTTCCGTCCGATTTCACAAGCCCCGTCTCCTCAACATGCCACTGCGCCCCGTCCTCATCAAGCACCACGTCCGGGTCCTGCGTTGGCGTGAAGTTGTGCCCGGCGCGCTCGTACGGCCGGGCTGCCTCGGCAAGCGGGTTGAACGTAATCACCAGTTCCTGCCCTCCCAGCGTGTCGTTCACGACGGGCGTTTCCTGGAGCGCCTCGAGCGAGTACGCCTTGGGAGAATCGGCGTAATTGAGGGCAAGAACCCGATCCTTCAGTCTCAAAGCCTCGTTAGTCTGGAACGTCGGGAATAACCAGTCGGACGAGTTGAAGTAGTCGTAATAAGCCGAGCCGCGCTTGTTCAGATTGCGGTAATTCCGGTCGAAACCGGTATCGATGTCCAGGACCTTGGTTTTCGGGTTCTTCTCCAGCCAATCGCCCCAGGTCGTTAGGGTTAGCGGCAGTTGCTTGAACCTGAGATCGCTGAACGCCAGTTTGCCTATGACCGGGTCCCCCGTTAGCGAGTGCCAGAGCGTCCGGCTGCCTGAGTCGTACATGAGCTTGTTGCTCTGATACAGGAACCCGGATGTGCCGATCTGCTGGACCTTCCCATCAAGCTCGGCATCGTACAGGACGCCCATTCCGCAGAGAGTTCAGTAGACGAGGGCGACGGGTTTTCCGCCCACCACGTCGTTCGATAACTCATGCCACGCCAGAATTCGCAACGGGTAGGCTCTTTCGTCGCCATTAATGCTGACCCCGAATACAGGCTCGTCAAACTCCAGATATGTCGCTCCACCGGGTGCCGTAAACTCTGGATAGTCCAGCGGCGGTATCCCGTCTACACCTACGCCGCCCCACACCGCTCCGGATATCGGAACTCTTGCCGGGACACCTTCGTAAAAGAAGTCGCTGAACCGGCGGTCTATCACGCTGTAGAGATCGCCCTTCCACGCGGCGTACCCTGGAACCGCCTCGATCTCCGGATGCTGCCCAAGCCACCGATACGCGTCCTCGTGGAGATTGAAGCTTGTTGGGTCAAACTTCTGACCCGTAAGCCGGGTCAGTGCATCGGCTATCGCTGCCCGCTCATCGTTGGCAAAACCAGCGCTGGCGAGGTCCACGATCGGAGCGATGAAGCCCGGGTTGCCGGTATCGGCGGCCTGCCGTATCGCCGTTATCTCGATGCCCTCCTGCCGAGTGAACAGGTTCCGCAGTTGCAGCCGCACCTTGGCTTCTTCAGGTGAAATCGAGAGCACCGTAGCGGTGGGCGCTGCGGTCCTGATCACGATCGGAGAGGCTTCGTCGGTTCCGTTACTACACGCAGCGATAAGAATTAAGGCCAGCCCGGCTATAAGGATCGATGCAACCCGAAAGTTAAAGGATGAGAAGTAACGATGTGTCATGGACGAAGTTGGTGACTCAGCGATTGCGATGAACAGATAAGCGGGAAGACGGTTCCATAAAAACGGACCGTTCGTACCCGCCCCTGTACAGGTTACGAAACGGCCCGTTATTCAGGTACCAGATTTCCGGTCGCCTACTTCGGCGGCTGGATAAACTCGAGCCAGTTACCCTCGGGGTCCTGAAGATAAATGATCCCTCGGGTTCCTTCCGGCGTCTCCCGGAAAATCGGATCGGTGACGAACTTGATCCCCTTTGCAGTCAGGTCATTGAAGATCGTCTGCAGATCCTCGACATGAAAACAGATGTGCATCGCGCCGAACTGGTTCTTGCGAAGGTAGCCTTCTTCACCCGGCGGATTGTGATATTTCACCAGCTCTATACGGTGATTGTTCTCGATTCCGACGAACCTCAAGGTACGGCGCGCGCCCGGGAATCCAGTGTGGTCACCTTCCGGCGGGGCGACAGCATCGATCTCGTGCTCGACCTTGAGGCCTAGAACGTTGACGTAAAAATCGGTGATTTTTTCCAGATCTTGGACCACAATTCCGGTGTGGTCGAAATTCATGACCATCGAGGATCTCCTCTATTCTCTATCCGATAACGCGCTATATCTGAGCGCTCGAAGAAGGCCCGGAGGCCGTGCGCCACAATCCTAGACGAAACCCAGTCGTATGCGAGCATCGCCCTTAAGGACGCTGAGTGAACTCGAGCCAGTTGCCTTCCGGGTCTTGCCCGTATATCAGGCCAACCGTGCTGCCGTCCGGTCGAGTTCGCCACTTTGGTTCGGTCACAAACTTCACCTTGTTTTTCAGCTCTTCGTAGACCGATGCGAGGTCCTCAACGTCCCAGCAGATATGCGTAGAGCCAAACTTATGGACGCCCACGTGGCCATCGGTGGCCGGTGGGTCTATGAAGTAGATGAGCTCGATCTCGTGGTCACCGGGAATGCCTACAAATCGCAGCGTTCGATGAACGTTTGGAACACCTGTGTGATCTCCATCGGGCTGTGGTCTGGCGTCGATCTCGTGCAGCCGCTCTAACCCAATGGTGTTGACGTAGAAGTCGGTCATCATTTCGAGGTCATCAACCACGATGCCGACATGGCTCCAGTTTTTGATCTTCAATCTTGTTCTCCCATCCGAATACACCTGTCACGCACACAGCGCGGGCGACATCCTAATCCAGACGTACGACTGTCATAGCCAATTTGCCGTCACCACCAACTCTAGTGCGACATCGCTCACAGATCGAATACCATCATTCAGCAAGATGCAATCCTCGACGGCCGGATCGTTCAAAATCCCGTCCAACTCTTCTGATCTAGCCAGAGCGGAATCGAGATCGGATCCAACTTCACGGATGTGAAGCCGTGCCTCCATCAGACGGATCGGCGCGATTAACCGCCACACGTCACTCAAGCCAATCCGCTGTTACATTTGCTCCCTCGGGTGTCGGCGCATCGGCAGTCAACCTCTAATTGCAACGGAGCGTTCGTAAAAATGAAGATCGGCGTCGTTTTCCCTCAGACCGAAATTGGACCGGATGCCAGCGGCGTTCGCGCATACACCCAGGCTGTGGAGCAGATGGGGTATACACACGTCCTCGCCTACGATCACGTAATCGGTGCCAATCTGGCCAACCGACCAGACTGGAAGGGCCCGTACTCTCTTGAAACAGCGTTTCATGAACCATTTGTGCTGTTCTCCTTTATGGCAGGGATGACAGAGAAATTAGAGTTCGCCACTGGGGTCGTGATCCTTCCGCAGCGCCAGACCGTGCTCGTAGCCAAACAAGCGGCGGCTCTAGATGTGCTATCCGATGGTCGATTCCGCATGGGAATCGGTATCGGTTGGAACGACGTCGAGTACGAATCTCTCGGGACGGAGTTCACCAACCGGGGTGCGCGGTCGGAAGAACAGATCGCTCTGATGCGAGCGCTCTGGACCAAAGAGAGCGTTAGCTTTGAAGGTCGCTGGCACACGGTCCCCGACGCCGGAATAAACCCATTGCCGATCCAGCAGCCCATCCCAATATGGCTGGGTGGCGGTGCCGATATTGTGGTCAAACGGATCGCCCGCATAGCTGATGGCTGGATGCCGATGTGGCAGCCAGATGAATCTGGATTGCAGGAGCTAGACAAGCTGTATGCATACGCTAAAGAAGCGGGGAGAGAAGGTTCGGATATCGGTATCAATGGGCGTGTTACGGCCGATCTTGCGAGTGAGGACTCATGGCCCGACGCCGTGAAATCATGGAGCGGAATTAATGCCGACTACCTAGACATCAACACTATGGGACAGGGCCTCTCCGGCGCGGACGCACACATCGAGCGACTCGAGAAGTTCAAACACGCGGCGGGAATTTAGGGGAGACTATTCCCCCGTCGGGATGTGGGAGTCAGGTCACCGCACGCTCAAACGTATTAACACAACAGAGTTCCCCCTCGTCCTGCACCTTTTCCCGGCTCAATGGTGTATTCAGCAACTCGCTCGCGTAACGATATTCTGCAATCATTCCAAGGATCCACCCACCATGACTGAATACAGCAATCAGACACCGCGTGAGTTCGATCTAACGGGTCGTGCCGTGATCGTCGCTGGAGCCGGACGCGGTATTGGCAAGGGCATCGCTCGCGTACTCGCGGAGTCAGGCATGAACGTACTCGCTACCGCCCTGACAGAGACGTACATGTCCCAGGTAGCCGCCGAACTTGCAGACGCCGGGCACCCGATCGAGTTCATGGCCGCCGACGCCACGTGTGGCGAAGACATGGCCGGGGTTGTGGAACAAGCCTTGTCCCACTTTGGCCGATTGGACGGACTGGTCAACTGCGTCGGCGATGCCATCTCTAAGCCGATCGTTCCATTGCCAAATGGCGATAGCGAGGTCGGGCCGCTCAGCGACGAGGAGTGGCGCTTCATCCTTGATGTGAACCTGACAGAAGCGTTTGTAGGCTGTCGTGCCGCGGGCGACCACTTTCTCAAGCAGCGTTCTGGACGCGTTGTCAACATTGCTGGATACGCGGCGGCGCGCGGCGGAGCGAACTCAGTCGCATACGCGGCCGCCAAAGCCGGGCTGACGCGTATGACCCAGGCACTGGCGCTTGAGTGGGCGCCATACGGCGTAAACGTGAACGCCATAGCTCCCGGCGTGTTCCCGGACGCAGTCACTTCACCCGAGGCTGTGGAACGCGCCGCAGAACAAGCGGCCTCCGGGAAGATCCCACTGCGCCGGCCAGGCCGGTTGCGAGAGGTCGGTCTGCTGACACACTTCATGCTCTCGGACGCCGCCGATTACATGACGGGTGAGACGGTCTATCTCGATGGTGGGGCGGTGTTTGGATGAGTGCTCCTGAGCCGATCCATATTGACCGCGACATCTTGATACTCGCCTACGCCGAGGCACGATCCGCCTACCCCGCAGAGTGCTGTGGCTGGTTGGCGGGACCTTCGGAGGGCCCGGTCACGACCGTGCGCACATGCTCGAATCAGCAGGCCTCCGGCAATCACCCAACGGCAGCGGGCCGGCCGGCCGAGACCGCGTATGTGATCGAGGGCGAAGACCTGATGGCGCTCAACCGTGATCTTGATACAGCTACTCCTCCGTTGGTGATCTATCACTCCCATCCCAACGGTCTAGCCTATCTATCGGCAACTGACCGGACTGTTGCGACTAATCCGCCTGAGTGGGGCGGAGGCCCTACCTATCCCGTCCAGCAACTCGTGATCGGAATAGATAACCAGCGAGTGGTGGAAGCGGCGCTATTCGCGTGGTCAATTGAAGAAGATGGATACACAGAGATCGCGCGCTTCGAGGGCGCTGAGGTTTAATAGTCTCTACCTGAGTTCTCGGAACGACCTAGAACGGGCGAACATCACGACAGTAACGATGAACGAGAACCCGTTACCAAGTATCAATGCTGTTTCGGCGCCAAACTTTTCGGCAGTAAATCCACCCAGCATCCATCCCAACGGGAAGAGCTGCAAAGTCAGGCCAAATACTGCCATGATTTTGCCCCTCAGATGCTCAGGTGCATACGTTTGGAACAAAGTAGCTACGGTCGAAATGTAGAAAGATGCGGCGATTCCAAACAAGAATAGCAACACTGCAGAGAAGTAAAAATCCCGGGAGAACCCGAAAAGAATAGCTACAGGGTCCCAGATAATAACCGCAAGGAGCAACAGCCAGCCCTTGTGTTTAACGTCTCCAAGGAAGGCCAATCCCAACCCCCCAACAAACCCCCCAATTCCGAACGAAGCCATCAGAATTCCGAATCCCGACTCCCCTACTTCAAGGACGTCACGAGCATAGACCGGAATAATCGGAAAGATAAATCCTGCGATCAACCCCAGAGCGTTCAGGGTGACCAAAATTCGTAACGGAGGAGACGACTTCACGTAAGTAAGTGCCTCTTTTATATCGGTCAACGGATTCGATCCGGGCAAGCGTTCCGTACGTGTACGTGTCTTGATCTTCCATGTTGCGTAGATCACTGGTACGTAAATCACAGTTATCACGAAGTACACCGGCGCTACCCCCATCACACCCAGCAAAGCACCACCCACCGCAGGACCAGCGATCCCCCCAACGGTAGCCAGAGACTGGTTAAGTGAGACTGCCGAGAGCAGTCTCCGACGGCCAACTATGTCCTGGACTATTGTCTGGGTGGCTGGCATACCGAATGCTATGGCACCACCTTGTGCAATCGAGAGAAAAAGCAAATGCCAGATAGAAATCGCGTCGATAACAACTAGGTAACCAACCACAACATTAACCAGCCCTAACCCTAGCCGCACCCACAGTAGTATGTCCCTCTTGGGCCAACGATCTGACGCCACACCTCCAATGAGGCCCAGCAAGATTATGGCAATTGCAGGCGATCCATTAATCACCCCGACCCAAGCCTGTGAATCAGTTAATTCAAGCGCGAGCCATGACTGCACTACATTCCGCATCTGGAACGCCATGAACAGCATCATGTTCGCTAGGAAAAGATACCGAAAATCGGTAATCCGCATGAGCTGCAGCACGGCCGACTGTTCGTCGGAATCTTCCTGCAATATCGACTCTTGCTCGATATCCTGAGGTTGATCGTCCGTGTTCGATTCTTCGTCGGTACCTGAGTTCGCCATACCATCAAGTCTCTAACTGAACGGACGGTTGTGCAATCCGCCACCGTCCCGACGTTATCCGCTCGCTCCGACTCCGTTACTTGAGCATCGTTAGCGGTGCGTGGGTGCACCATCTCCCGTAGCAATTTCACCGAACGTATTCCGGAAATACGCCTTCCCGATAACCGGAAGGGTAGATTGGTTCCTAATACAAGTCGATCGTTCAGTAGGGAACGGACTAATCCGTGTCAATCAAGTCAGCCAATCCAGAAATCAGGACCTGAAATGAGTCCTCCAGCAGACATGCCCCAATTACTCCCGTACGAAGACCGGTGGCAGCCCGGGATCGCCGCCGTGATCAAGGCGGTGTACGACGAGTACCGGCTGACATGGGACCCAGACGATTATCATCGTGACCTGTATACGATCCAAGAAACCTACATTGACACCGGTGGGTTTTTCTCGGTGCTTGTACTGGATGATCACGTTATCGGTACTGTCTGCGCACTGGATCGCGGTGCCGAAGCGGAGATCGAACGACTGTACCTACACAGAGATCACCGTGGACGCGGCTATGGACGCCTCATGACGGACCATTTCCTAAACTGGGCAAGGGACACCGGACATCCGAAGGCTATCGCATGGTCCGACAAGCGGTTCAACGACGCTCACGAGATGTATAAAAAAATGGGGTTTAACGTGGTGGGCGACCGGGTGTTGGACGATCCCGATAACAGTCCTGAATGGGGTTTTGAACTGGACTTATCAAGAGGCACGCCGTGAGTCTTGGGAGCTCCGATGAGACCGGCGGGCACGACGAGGAAACCCGGCGCTTCCGGTTACGTGATGCCGAGCGAGAGGCCGCTTTTTTTCTGCCGTTCCTTAAGCCAAGAATGACCCTCCTAGACGCGGGCTGCGGTCTCGGATCTATCACCCACGGCCTGGCAATGCACGCATCGCCGGGTGAGGTTGTCGGCATAGACCTAGATTCGACAAGGATCGAAACAGCGTCCAGGGATAGGCGTGATGCGGGGATAGAAAACATCTCATACCAGGTCGCTGATGTGACGAATCTTCCGTTTGAAGACGGTCATTTCGACGCGGTCTTCGCGAACGGCCTGATAGAGCACCTGTCAGACCCGGGCGTTGGGATTGAGGAACTGCTTCGAGTTTTGAAGCCCGGCGGTGTCATCGGTGTTCGAAGCCCTGACTGGGGCGTTGCTCTCTTGCATCCGGATACCGGCGCGCTGCGGGATTCGATCGAGTTAAGGAACCGCTGGCAACGGCACCGAGGCGGACATCCGAACGTCGGCCGACGCCTGCGCGAGCTTTTATTATCGGCCGGATTTCTTGATGTGAACGCCGACGCCATGGCCGAGTCACACGGTACGGATAGCGGAACCGCCGAGGGCGTCAGCTACATGTACTCGATCCTAGGTAATCCGGAGCTTGTTGCGGCGGGCCAAGAGCAGGGCTGGGCGAGTGCGGACGAGATAGAGCGCATGCGCCAGGCGTGGACGGACTGGGCGGCTACTCCGGGGGCGTTCGCATCATTCTTCTGGTGCCACGCCACGGGCATAGCACCACATACAGCGTAAGGCCCGTATCCGCGACATACCTCCCAATCCGTAAATCGACACCGCACTGGCACAACGGTCCCAGGCAGGTCACACTTGGCGCATAACTCATAAGCGAACGGAATCTCGGCGATAGCTTCCTCACCACTGATCCTTCTCCCGCCCTCGGAAGGCAAAGCTTCCGGCGGTGAAGGCGCGCCTCTTGATCTCGAATCTCTGTCGTTCGAGGAGCTCAACCCGACACGTGCCCTATTCACACAGGCCATCGTGAAATTGAGTGAGCGACCCAGATCGTCACGGGCACTTCTTGGCGTCAAGGGACCGGCGCTCGAAAAAGCAATGGCGGAAAATGCCGAGCTGAACACGGCTTCGACACTCCCGGCTATCGAGCGTTACACAGGGGTGATGTACGACGCGATCGACCACCAATCGCTTGATGGCGACGCCAGGGAAGTGTTTGGGAACTCGGTGATCATCATGTCAGGCCTGTTTGGCATAGTCCGGCCCTTCGACATGATCCCAGCGTACAAGTTGAAGATGGGCGGCAAGCTACTACACGGCAAGACCTGCGCCGCAGTCTGGAAACGTGCGATCACGGAATCCCTGGCGGAGTCAGCTGAAGATAGCGTTATCTGGGACTTGCTGCCGATCGAACACAGCGCCGCATGGGATTCTTCAAAGGTCCGGTACCAGACCCGATTCACGGTCAAGTTTCTTGAGCGGAACGCCGTAGGTGAATTGAAGACCGTTAACCACCGGTCCAAGTTGCTAAAAGGGGCACTGATACGTCATCTGGTCACCAACACTGAAGCAGCAGGCTCGGCCGATTCTGCTCTAGATTTGCTTGCCGGTTTTTCGCAT
This sequence comes from Dehalococcoidia bacterium, assembly GCA_026421215.1. Taxonomy (GTDB): domain Bacteria; phylum Chloroflexota; class Dehalococcoidia; order Lucifugimonadales; family Lucifugimonadaceae. Next base: position 45,266 of record JAPKBN010000009.1, on the reverse strand, counting down.
CCAGAAGGGCATGTGTTCAATCCAGAATTGACTTCCGAGAGCGGCAGTGTGACCGAGATCGTGTTCGTCAAACGTTAGGTGAATGAGATCAGCACCGGCGCTCTCGCAACATCACGGCAGACGTAGCTCTCGGCTTATGGGCGTGGTCGAGTACTAGCCGGGAGATCGCTGCTGACTGGCGGCGTTCGTTGGTGTGCGATCCCGGTCGCCGCAGCGATGATCCCTAAGGCGTGCATGATCGTTGCAGGCCAAAAACGAATACTCGACGAATCCCGGCCCGTTATCAACCGGGTCGATGGGTATCGCTCCGTCCGTAGCCGACTAAATTCCTGAATCAAAAGCCGATCGTGGATTGGGTTCGGCCCCTGATTTGTCCGCCATTTGGCGATTGATCTAGGCTAGTCTCTCCGGTACGAAAAACCGGCACTGGAGGCGTTATTGGACACCCGACCGCTTGGAACTGACGGACCCCAGGTCTCTGCCGTCTGCCTCGGTGCATGGCCGCTTGGCGGTGGCATGGGCGCCATTCCTGACGAACAGGCGATCGCCGCGATCCACGCGGCTCTTGATGTTGGGATGACATTCATCGACACCGCAGAGGGATACCGTACGAGTGAATCCGTACTCGGCGCGGCGTTGCAAGGGCGTCGCCATGAAGCATTTCTAGCTACCAAGTTGTCGGGAGACCACTCACCCGAACACATTAATCAGGCAATTGAGAACAGCCTGACCTCGCTTGGCACCGACTACGTAGACCTGTACCAGCTCCATTCTCCTAACCCTCGGTGGCCGATCCGGGACACTATGGATGAACTTTTAAAACTACAGGAGCAGGGCAAGATCAGGTACATCGGCGTCTCCAATTTTTCGGGTGACCAACACCATGAGGCCGCAGTGCACGGACCGATCAACAGTTCCCAACCCCGTTACAACATGTTGTTCAGAGGCGCTGAGGATGCGGTTCTACCTGCGTGCATTGAACTCGGCATTGGTGTGATGGCGCACTCTCCGCTCGCCAAAGGAATCCTCACCGGCAAGTACAAACCGGGCCACCAGTTTCCACTCGACGACGAACGAAGTGACCATTTCGTTTTCCGTGAGGGACGCGCCGATCGCGCATGGGAGATCGTTCCAGCGCTCCAAACCTGGGCCGCCGATCACGGCCATGATCTCGTTCAACTGGCGATCTCTTGGACCCTTGCCCATCCGTCCATGGCATCGTGCATTGCGGGAGCGAAGACGGTGGAACAGGTGCTGCATAACGCGAGCGCGGCAGACTGGCAACTCAGCGAGTCAGAAATGTTGGAGTTGGACGATATCCTCGCTCCGGTAAACTTGGGAGCTTGAGCTAGCCTGCGATTATGGTCCCCCTATCGGGGAAACCAGCGTCGTCCTTCGATTAGCCCTCGGATATAACCGACCTGTCCTATGTGTTGCAGGTTTCCGGTCGCCATACCGACCATCTCTTCGGCGAGCGTGTTGCCGGAATCATCAAGCACACGATCATGGTTATCCGCCTCAGGCGTAGCCAGAAACTTCAAAGTCCGCTGAAACACGGCATCATAATAGCCAAGGATCACGTCTGAGCCCGACGGCCGGACTGCGTCAACCTGATCCGAAGTGTGCCCCATGCCGTAATCTTTCGGATTCGCAGGAAGCCCGTACTTTTCGTACCAACGGCCCTCTATCCAGCTCTGCTCGCCCCGGTCCATATCTGATACGCGGCGGTCCAGTCCTCGAGTTAGATGCCAGCCAACCCAGGCAATCGAGTTCGCCTCAACGGCCGGGCGATACCAGAGTTGTTCCGGAGTTAGATCTGCAAACGCCAGGGCCATAAAATCATGGACGCGTTCAAGTACGTTTTCGGTGTATTCGTTGATCTTCATTAGATCGTCCTCTGACCAGAATCAGCCCTGTAGAACGACGCAGGTCATGGTGCGCGTCACGCCCGACACGTTGTGGACCTGAGTCTGGTAGCTAGCCAGATTGGCCAGTTCGTCGACCTGAACCGTACAGATGACGTCATGCGGACCGGTGATGGCGTCCACCCTTTTCGTCCCATCGATCGCGCTTAATGCATCGATGAGCGCCGACACATCGCTACCGGGTGCTGTGTCGACCAGTTGATATGCACGAACCGTCATTAAACTCCCCGTCTACGCCCGAAAACCGTGGCGTATCCTGGCGTCAGACTGATTGCACCGGACCCGGTTCCTGTTAGGAGAGTGTAACCGGCTGATCCCTAAATGGTCTTTGCCGGTTAGAATCTGCCGATCCCCAACAGGGCAAGCCCCATCCGTCGTCAATGATCCGATTTCCGACCGTCACGTCATGTCGGCCACGGCAAGTGTGCAACATCCGGTTATTCCGACGATGCTCAAATACCCAGCAATAATTGAGGGAGAGATTAATTGAAGGTATCAGGTCGATTTGGCGCCGGTCTACTATCAGACGTCCCATCCGAAGTCGAACGCGCTGAGCGTCTCGGTTACGACGCTATCACCACTTCGGAGACGAAGTACGAAGCAACTACCCGGTGGACCCTTGCGGCACACATGAGCACGCGGGCGGAGATCGGCACCTCGATCATCATCGCCTTCCCGCGTAGCCCATTCGTGATGGCGCAGATGGCCTGGGAATTACAAAAACTGACCGGTGGCCGGGTCATGATCGGACTCGGAACACAGGTCAAGGGCCACAACGAGCGTCGATTCAGTTCCGGAAAGTGGGAGGCTCCGGCCACCCGAATGGAGGAGTACATTCGCATGATGCGAGCGGTGTGGGACACGTTCCAGACCGGTGCGAAGCCGGAATTCGAGGGACGCTTCTACAACTTCACGCTATGCCCACCCGCCTTCAACATGGGGCCGATAGATGTCCCGCCGCCAAAGGTATTCATTTCCGCCGTCGGACCGGCCATGACCCGTGTCGCTGGACGTGTCGCTGACGGACTTTTTCTCCACAGCTTCACGACCGAGAAGTACGTCAGGGAAGTCACACTTCCCGAACTCGCACGCGGAGCAGAGCAGGCCGGTCGGGATCTGTCAGATATCGAGGTGTCCGGGGGCGGCATGATGGCTCTTGGGAACGATGATTCCGAAATCGAGCAAAAGCTCCTCGCACTTCGTCAACCGATCTCTTTTTACGGGTCTACTCGCACGTACATGAACGTTTTCGACACACATGGATTGGGTGAACTCGGACTAATGCTCCATGACATGTCGGTCAAGGGCGAATGGGAGCGCATGGTGGAATCCGTACCGTTGGATGTCGTGCGTGAGTTCGCAGTCACATCAACCTATGAAAATCTGCCCGATGTCCTAACAAAACGAATGGACTATGCGACCCGGGTTTCGTTCGATGCGCCATCCGATACACCGGAAGACGAGGCTCGTTTAATAGATCTGATCAGTAGAGTACAGGCGATTTAACCACGCAATAATCGACCATCCCCACCTTTGGCTGCCCTGATATCACCTTTGAGCGGCATCAACCAAACTCGGGTAGTTACATCGTGTACGCGGTGAGTACGGTGACCATGATGTCGGCCGAAGTTGGCCAACTACGCGGCAGCATTTTCGGCATGCAGCGCGCCCTGTATCGTCCAGTCAACACGAGGCCAGACTAACCCGACCCCTAGTATCGCCTCAGGGGCAGCTCACACACCGTTGGGTGAGCAACCGACCTTTACTCTATGCACAGTACAACTGATCTGCGACGGGGCTGTATCACATGTCCCACACTGTTCCAAAAGATGAGTCCGGGGAAGACTAAAGGAGTCACCCCGGACATCTATCGGCAAGTTCAGGTCGGGTATACCTTACTCAGAAAAGAAGACAGCAGTGAATTGAATACATTTGGCCGCTCGAAGTAGATTGAATGCCCGGTTTCTGGCACTCGCTCTAGATGGGCTCCGGGCGTAACTGCCGCCGCCGCTACTATCACCGAAGATGGCAGTACAACGTCTTCCTTACCTGTTATGTACATCGTCGGTGTCCGGTAACAGGACATCTCTTCGGGAGTAATATCGATCCCGGCTCTCGATACCCGCGGCTGGTTCAAGCCTTGGATAGCGGAGTAAAGATAGTGCATCTCAGGTTGCTCGGTGAAACAGCGTTCTCCGAGAGCTGGATTGAAGCTTCCAGCGGATCGTTCCTCCCACGCCTGTCTTAGCTCTTCCAACCTCTCTCGATTTGCCTCACGAGCCTGATCGATCTCGGGTGTGCGCAAGTTACCCGGCGTAGAAGCCATAAAAAGGGCCGCCACGCGTTCAGGCAGTCGGACCGCAACCGGGAGACATGTCCATCCACCCATGGACTGTGCAACCAGCACAGCCCGCTCTATCTCAAGATGATCCAGCAACTCCAGAAGTACATCTGAGTAACTGATGCGCTCAGAGACATCGCCAATCCAGCCGGAACGACCAAATCCAGGGTGGCTGAAGGTGATGCAGCTGTACCTGTCCATGAAATACGGAACCTGCTGCCACCATGAAAGACGATTCCCACCGGCCCCGTGTGCAAACAAAATCACGGGACCCTGCCCCTCTATTTCGTAATCAAGCGTTGCACTACCTAGGTTGATCAATGGCATGTATGGTTCGGCCCCCTGCCTTACGGCTCTCTGCTAGTTCTTGTCGGCGAGATTATGAGCTTTTCAGACACTTGCTACAGGCGGCTCCATGCCGGATCTAGCCGGGTTCCTCCGCTCTACGATGGACGCAATCGTATAAATTCCCCCAGCGTGTACCCCCGTTTCGTACGATTGGGATAAACGTAAACCTCTGGACGATTTTGTGGATGCTGTCGATTCACCCCCCCTGCAATCGTAAAACTGGGGGCTATAGGCTCCGAACAGGGCTCTTTTTAGTCTCTTTTCCCAGTCGTTCCCTGACCGAAGCTACCTCAGCTTTGGGGATGTGGTGTTAACTTAAAGCTAGGTAGCTTCGGTGGAAGACCGCCGAACAAGAGTCAATTTTGGAGGAACCTCATGGACGCCTACTGCATGAAGTGTCGAACAATGCGAGAGATGAACGCTGCCGAACAGGTAACCATGAAAAATGGTCGCCCGGCGACGAAGGGCAAGTGCGGCACATGCAGCACGACGCTATTCAAGATCGGCAAAGCCTCTTAAAGGGCACCCGCATCTGAATCGATAAAGGGGGGTGGCAAGCGCTTGATGCGCGGGCCACCCCCCTTGTCGCGTCTCCGAGATTGTCGTGCTAGCCGAGTCGGCCGAAGTCGGTCGCCACAAGCGCGTGGATCGCGTCCAGCACGTCTTCGGACAACGGACCCATCTCCTGAGCGCCCAACGCCTGGTGAAGATGATCGAGTTCCGCCATACCCACCAGGACACCAGACACCTTGGGGTTTGAGAGCCCGTAGCGCACAGCCAGCTGTGCCCGGGTACCCTGACTGTCCCCAAGCGCTTCCACTATCAACTTCGTCCGCACCTCGTCCGCGGGCACATCACCGCCCGGAGCTACCTGAGATTCACGTCCGTGCCGCACATCGGTGGCGATCACACCCGCCGCCAGCACACGAATGTTCATTACGGCGACTTGGTGGGCGGCGCACTTGTCGATCACGTTTCCGAAATCGTATGCCGACCAGCCTTCAGGTACGACGCGCCCCGAACTCGGGTTCAGGAGATTGTAGTAAACCTGCGCAGAGTTAAAGCGTTCGCTCTCAATTACCTTGTGTAGGGCGGAACTTTCGCCGGTGCAGGTGAAACCAGCGAACCGCGTCAGACCCTGCTCAACAAGACTCTGTATCCCGTCCGCCACCCCGTCCTTGCCGATTGCGTCGACCGTAGCGACCGATCCGGGGAACCAGCCGCGTTCCTCGGAAACACGATTGTGCAGTTGGAAAACGTCCACGCTATCCCGCTGAAGTCGGTTGAGACTCTCGTGCATGGAGCGCTCAACCTGCCCCGGAATGTCGCCCAGTTCCGGGTCGATGCTGAACTTCGTAGACAGATAAGGCTGCTCATCTTGAGGAATCTCTTTCAACAACCAGCCGAGCGCTGTCTCTGAACGACCCTGCCCGTAAGAGGCGGCCGTGTCGATCCAGTTGATCCCGGCATCGAGCGCCATCCTGATGGCCTTGCGCCGCGTCTCATCATCGGCATCGATGAGAATGCCTCCAACGGCGCCCGCGCCGAAAACGATCTCCGATATCTCAAGTCCGGTGTTGCCATATGGTCGGTACTTCATTGCTGCCCCTTGATCGGTGGTCAGGCCCCGCCTGGAACCTATCCGTTGGGCTATATATGCCCATTTGTTTGATGATTGAATTAAGGCCGTATGTAGCGTCTCAGAGCGTCGAGATGCTCATCGTAGTCAAACACCGGGTTCAACAAGAAATGCTCTGCTCCGGCGTCGATGATGGCATCGATCTGTTCATAACAATGGTCTGCCGAACCCCATATCGAGACCCGTGACGCCATATCCGCGTTGCCGTAGTGATGCCCGAACCAGTCAGCAAGGCGTCGTTCGGCGCGGTCGGCATCATCGTCGATAGCTACATACACCCTTTTCGAAACCGGGTAGCTCGCCGGGTCGCGGCCCTCGGCGTCCAGCGCATTACGCAGCATAACTACGCTCTCCTTGAAATCGTCCGCGCTGGAAGAACCAGGGCCCATCCAGCCATCGCCGTACTTCGCTGCGCGTTTAATTGCCGCTTCGGCCCGAGCGCCAAACCACACCGGCGGCCGCGGCTTCTGAATCGGCTTCGGCGCCATTGAACCACCCAAAAGGTTGTACAACTGGCCCTCGTACTCGACTATCTGGTTCTTCCAGAAGGCGTCCATAAATTCCAGAGCCTCATTGAAGCGACGTACGCGACGCCCGGACTCAAACCCGTACGCGGGTGCGTCCTTATCGCTGCCCCCGAGTCCAACGCCGACGATCAAGCGTCCTTCAGACAACACGTCCAACGTCGCCAGAGTCTTCGCCAGTTGCGGTGGGCTGCGAAGCGGGAGGACGAGCACGCTCACGCCGAGCCGGACTTTTTCAGTGACCGCGGCTAGGTAAGAGAGAAGCGCCAGCGGCTCTAGGCTAACGCTCGGTCCAATAATCCGTTCCTGAGTCCACAGGCTGTCGTAACCCAACTGTTCAGCACGCAACGAAATGTCACGTATGACTGCCAGATCAACGTTTCCGTCCGGGAACACCTGCGGAACGGCAAACCCTGCGCCTGAGTAAACCTGGTCCATACACGCGCTCCTTCAGTTGTGCAGCGATCCAAAGAACGCGCCAAAAGCCCGCCCATGATGATCAAGCCGCAGCTTACCGCGATAGACCCACCATATGAGGGCTACGTCGCCGTCTGGCATTCCCGCGGTCTAATCCTGAGTGTCGGACGGGCTGGAATCGATCGAATTCACCATACGAAAGGCCACCGGACGCAGGAATGACGCTATCTCGGCCGCAAGTTCTTTTGATGCACCGCAATCGAACAGCGCCAGTTCCATATGGCCGACCCATCGGGTCGCGCCAGTCTCTGTTACGCGGAACGGAGCGTGGCGTCGACGTAGTTGCCATGGCCCGATTTCAGTCGTGTAGCGCGGTTCCCCACCCAGCCACTCCTCAAGGAAGAGCTTCTGGCGTGCACGTCCTTGCTCCATGCTCTCCGGGAAGATGGGCCGCAGCTCTGGGTCTTCGTCGATCAGGTCGTAAAAACGATCGACGACCTTCTCTATGTTTTCGCGTCCGCCCAGTTCCTTAAACAGACGCTTACGCGTGCCGGGTCCTCCGAGCACCGGTCCTCCGTCATTCTGAGCCGTGTTCAGCACGGGCAGATCCTTCGACATGGATCGTGGGTCCCCCAAGCTCGGCTTCTCCCCCGGCCCTACGGATATTCCAGGCTCATCTGATTCGTTAATCATCTAGACCGTTCCTCAGGCCAATCCACAAGCCGTTCCAACGAAACCCGGCTCGGGGCCAAGTTAAGCCATAACACCGGGCATTCGAAAACGACTCCAAATAATCACCGCTCCGCGGTTAGATAGCGTATTGCTTGAGAAGGTTGCGGGCGATGACAAGGCGCTGAATCTCCGATGTACCCTCACCGATGATCATCAAAGGAGCATCACGGTAGTAACGCTCCAGCGGCAAATCCTTGATGTACCCGTAACCGCCATGGATGCGCATCGCGTCCATCGTCACCTCGGCACAGATCTCGGACGCGTACAGCTTGGCCATCCCGGCTTCCAGATCGATACGTGCACCGCTGTCTTTCTTTGCCGCTGCGTCGTATGTCATCAGCCTCGCGGCGTGAATCTTGGTCGCCATGTCGGCCAACATGTTCTGAATAGTCTGCCGCTCGGCGATCTTCTTGCCGAAGGTTTCCCGCTCCTGCGCGTACTTGATAGCAAGCTCAAACGCTCCCGTCGCTACACCCACCGCTCGGGCGGCGATGTTGATACGACCGGTCTCGAGCGCGTCCATCACGTGATAGAAGCCTTTGCCCTCTTCCCCGCCGACCAGAAGATCTGCCGATACCCGGTAGTTCTGGAATATTAGCTCGGAGGTATCCACACCCCGGTAGCCGAGCTTATTCAGGTCCCGGCCCGCCGTAAAACCCGGGCCTTTCTCAGCGATGAAGGCACTGATACCGCGATGCTGTGGGTCGATGTCGGTGTCGGTCTTTGCAAGGAGTAGGTAAACATCGCCGGTACGACCATTCGTGATGAACAGTTTGTTGCCGTTTACAACATACTCTTCACCATCCCTGACTGCTGTTGTCTGCAAGCTTGCGACATCGCTACCACCGCCCGGTTCGGTCAGTGCCAGTCCGCCACGCTTTTCGCCGGAAGCCAGCTTTGGGAGCCACTCCCTCTTCTGCTCCTCAGTGCCGTAATTCACGATCGCGGCTGTGAGGATGGAGTGTGTGCCAATCGGCGCCGTGATCGACATCCAGCCCTTGCAAAGCTCTTCGAACACCATCGCGTACGTGGTGTAGTCGAGCCCCATACCCCCGTACTCCTCAGGGATCGTGATACCAAACAGCCCCATCTCGGCCATCTGCTCTACGAGCTCCGTGGGGTAGGTGTCGTTCTCGTCGTGTTCCGCGGCCTGCGGTACAACGTCCTTCTGGACGAACTCACGAACAGTGGCAACTATTTGGCGGCGTACTTCATCGATGTCGGCGGTGGTCATTTTTGGTCCTGTTGGCTCTGGATGCATTTAACGAAATTTCGTACCCGGAATTGTGCGTCTCAATTGGATGGGCGGCAAGGTGTCATCGCGTTAGATCACGGTCTGATCAGATCCCCGGCCTGTGGCGATAACAATAATTTCGGTAGCCACTATAGAATCCCATCCCATGCCCACAAATGACGTGGATCGACTTCTCGCCAATTTTGAGACCGGGACCCTGTTGCGTCCTTCGGTCGATATCCCGAACTCCGTGGACCTGTCCCGTGCGGTCGCGCGCCTTTCTGGCGACGGAACTATTCCTGCCGGAATCGGTTCCGAAGCCATGATCGGTAAGTTGATCGGCGCGTCGGAACACATCGTGTTCGTCGTCGTCGACGGGCTCGGAATGACGTTGCTAGAGACGCTTCCTGAGAATTCATTCCTTCGCCGAAATTTTGCACTTGAACTGCGGTCCGTCTTCCCATCCACAACGTCCGCGGCGTTGACGAGCCTTGCCACCGGAGCCTGGCCGTCAGAGCACGCCGCGATAGGCTGGTGGACGCACTTCACAGAAATCCCCGGGCCTGCGACGGTGCTCCCGTTTATCAATCGGGTTACCGGCGCGCCACTCTCGGAGCACGGCATAAGCGCGGAGGCAGTATTTCCTCTTCCGTCGAGGATTTCCTCATTCGACAGAAGCGCCGTCGGTATTCTGCCGGTCCATCTCACCCACAGCGTTTATTCCGGATATTCGCTTGGGAAGGCCATCCGTAGGGGCTACGGCTCGATTGCCGAAGGGGTAGATGCGACGTTGACAAGACTCTCGGAGGCTTCCGGCCCCACCTATACGTACCTGTATCTCCCGCAGGTCGATTCAGCGGCTCACACAAGCGGCGTCGGTAGCGCATCAACGCGCGCCGCGCTCGCCGATGTGGACAGCGGTCTGGAACGCATTGCTCGAGACAAGCCAGATGCGACGAAGCTTGTCATCAGCGCCGATCACGGACATTTGGATGCGTTCCCACCAGATCCGATCCTCATCCGGGAAGAGGACGAACTAGGCCTAATGCTCCGGCACACCCCATCCGGTGACGCGCGAGTCAACTATTACCACGTGCGCGAAGACTCTATTGACCGATTTGCTGACGCGTATGCCGATCGGATACCTGACGATGTAGTCCTCCTCACTCAGGACGAGATCGAAAGCCTTGAACTGCTTGGGCCCGGAGTTATTCCCGCTCGAACGCGTGATCGCATGGGTGACTACATCGCTATATGCATGAGCACGGCCGTTTTCGCATGGTCAGCGGCTAACTCCGTTGGCCCGGATATGTCACGTCTCGTGTCCCACCATTCCGGGTTATCCCCCGACGAGGTTCGCATCCCGTTGATCATTGCCGACTAGTCAGACCCACTCGTTTCAAGCCTCTGGAGGGTGCTGATTGTGGATTGGACCTATGCCGTGCGATGCATTCCTGATGTCATTCTTAGGTGCCAGATACCTGAGCATATTCACATTTCCGCCCTCGCCCGCCTCGCCAGCCAGGGCGGGTGGCGGTATCCTCCGGTTCTACTGATCTACGCTACGCGCACTTTGGGTGCTCACAGGGTGGATACTTCCTTCCAGTCATCCGGCTGAACAAGAACCTCCGGGGGAGCACATGCCGAAATCGCCGGACCCATCAAGCACGCGCGAACAAACAGGTTTAATAGGCCAACCGGACCGAGAACGGTTCGTGAATACCGCCGCACGCCTCGCCGGAGAGGTGTACGACTTTCACGAGCGCTGGGCGCTGGAGCCGGGAACGCCGCTAGAGGTGATCATCAAACGCACCCCTATGCTGGATGAAGAGGTGCGCGAGTTAAAGGAAGAGGTTGAAAGACCAGTTTCCGAATTCGATGAAGCAGCTATGGCTGAGGAAGCGGCAGATGTTCTTTTTGTGGCTCTTGGCCACATGGAGCAACTTGGCGCCGTTGGACTGAGCGGCATGAATGCGGTGACTGAAAAAAACGTCGCTAAGACCACAAAGTCTCACTTCAAACACTCCTTATCCGGCAAAGTGACGCGCATCGGCCGGAAAGATTCTCCGCGGCCTGAATCGAGGGGCCGATCGTGAAAATCTCCGGTATAGAGATTTTCGAGATCAACCCGGCCGAAATCGTCGGCCCGGGAAGAACATGGCTGTTCGTGCGAGTCGACACAGATGAGGGGATCAGCGGTTGGGGAGAAGCCACCAACTCCGGAGCCGGCTCTAACACGCTTATCAAGACGGCGATCGATCTCATCACGCCGGACCTTGTCGGGGAAGATCCGGCCGATATAGAGCGTCTCTGGCACAAGATGTTCCGACGCTTCAGCTATCTAGGCTCCCGCGGGCTTCCAACGGCCATGACCGCAGGTATCGATATCGCGCTGTGGGACATCAAGGGCAAAGCCACAAATCGGCCAGTTTACGACCTCCTCGGCGGTCGTTTCCGCAATGAAGTCCGTCTCTATGCCAACTCATGGTTTGAGGCGTGCGAGACACCAGATGACTACGCCCGGGCGGCCCGCGAACGGGTTCTCCCTGAAAAACACACCGCGCTGAAGCTCGACCCGTTCAGGGAAATGACGGCGACACATCACATGTTCTCCGACGGCCAGATCTCGCCCGAGGGTGAGCAGGAGGGCTACGATATTGTCAGCGCTATCCGAGAAGTTGTAGGGCCGAAGCACGAAATCCTTATCGACGCACACGGCCATTTCAATGTCCCAACCGCTATAAGGCTCGCCAACAATCTGTACGAGCAGTCGAACATTGCGTGGTTCGAAGAACCAGTGCCACCAGAGTCCTTTGAGGCCCTGAAACAGGTACGAGAACACACAAACGCCCCGCTCTGCGTCGGGGAACGACTCTACACACGCTTCGACTTCGTACCTCTGTTCAAAGACCGTCTTGTCGACTACGTGATGCCAGACACCATCTGGTCTGGCGGCATCTCCGAGATAAAGCGGATCGCATCACTGGCGGAAGCGCACTACATCCCAATTTCGCCACATGCCGTCCCGTCAGGCCCGCTCTCGCTTATCGCTTCGGCCCACGCCATGACCACCGTCCCTAACTTCTACCGGCAGGAACACGGGATGCGCGCGATCCCTCTGCAAAATATGCTGCTCTCAGAACCTATGGACATCGCCAACGGAGTCATCAAGCTCAACGGGAAACCCGGGCTTGGCTACGAGATGAACGAGGAAGAGTTGCGTTCCCGGGCGGTGTAGGCACGTTCCACTGACCATGCTGGATCGTCTGAGACTGTTCTTTTCGCGCGTCCCTCACCCCAAATCCGGGCCAGCAGGAGTACCCTCTGCGGCGACCTCCCGCATCTACCCGGCCGGACGCGGGCCACCATCCCAGAAACGACCTCCCCTTAGTGGGCCTCGGAGCCATCGATGAAGATCACCAAAATCACCCCGTACCTCGTAGCCAACGACACCATGAGCGGGGCCAACAAAAGCCTCGGTTGGAACTGGCTCTTCGTGAAGATCGAAACTGATCAGGGCATCACGGGCTGGGGCGAATCTGGCGTCCAGGCGCGAGGAAGCGGCCCTGTGATGGTTGAGGCCGTGAAGCTGGCGTCAGAATCCCTGATCGGCGAAAACGCAGCCGACATCGAACGGCTGTGGCACAAGATCTACCGCAACTTCAGCTACCTCGGCTCCCGTGGATTTGGCACAAGCCTTGTCGCCGGCTTCGACATCGCCCTATGGGACATCAAGGGCAAAGCCGCGGGGATGCCGATATACGACCTGCTGGGAGGCCGATTCCGCGACCCGGTGCGCCTCTACTGCAACGTCTGGTTCCAAGGCTGCGAAACGCCGGAAGAGTACGCAGTCGCGGCCCAGAAGAACCTGATAGACCTTGGACATGAGGCATGCAAACTGGACCCGTTCAAGGAAATGCTGCCCTATCACACCATGTACCAGGATGGGCAGATCAGCGAGGCGGGCGAACAGCAGGGCTACGACATCGTCGCCGCCGTTCGTGAGGTCGTCGGGCCGAAGTTCGAAATCCTGATCGACGCGCACGGCCACTACAACGTCCCGACCGCCATCCGACTGGCCAACAATCTGTTTGAGCAATCAAATATCGGCTGGTTTGAAGAACCACTCCCGCCCGAGGGCACAAAAGCCCTCAAGCAAGTCCGGGACAAGACAAACGCTCCCATCTGCATCGGCGAAAGACTCTTCACGCGCTGGGACTTCCTGCAGGTCTTCGAGACCGGAGTAGCCGATTACATCATGCCGGACACCGTCTGGACTGGCGGTATCTCAGAGATCAAGAAGATCGCGACCATGGCTGAGGCGTACTACATCCCCATTTCGCCTCACGTCGTGCCCGGCGGCCCAATCGAGCTTATCGCTGCAGCGCACGTGATGAGCACCGTCCCCAACTTCTACCGACTCGAGCATGCCCAGTCGTTAATCCCGGCCCACAACAACCTTCTACAAGAGCCGTACGTCATCAAAGACGGAGCCATCCACCTGACCGACAAACCAGGATTGGGATTCGATCTAGACGAAGAAAAAGTGATCGCCTCGTCAATAAACCTGTAGATGGGAACCCACCTAAGGCACGACACCGCGTCCTGAGACTCTCGGTCCATCATGAGTCAAAGTTGGGAATAAACGCCGACGAGACGGAGAATCTTCACAAGCGAGATCATATGATCAATAACGATGTGAGCCATCCGGCCGATAATCCCGTGTTAACGGCGATCCGAAATCGCAGGACCGTGCGCGAATTTCTTGACACGCCTGTGCCGCGCAATGTCCTGGAACGCGTGATCGAGGCAGCCACCTGGGCGCCAAATCACCGGATCACAGATCCATGGCGATTTATCGTGCTGCAGCGTGGTGATAAGACACGCGTCGAGGTCGCCCAATTGATCCACGATTGGACGCTCGAGAACATCCCGAACCCCAATCAAGCCACCCGCAAGAAATCGGCCGAATCGGCACAGCGCGAAATCCTTGATAGCCCTTCATTCATTTACGTCTATTCGGTGCCCGGGGCCAACGAGGAAGTCACGCGCGAAAACTACGCCGCTGTGTGTTGCGCTGTGATGAACCTGTCCCTGGCGGCGTACGCAGAAGGCCTCGGCGTTGGATGGTCGACTGGAAAAGCGACCAAACCAGGGGATCTGGCAGAGCTCATCGGTGCAGACCTTTCATGGGACATTGTCGGCGCGCTGTTTATTGGCTACCCCGCCAACGTGCCGGACCGTCAGCCAAAGGGCCTCGACCACTGCGCCAGTTGGCTGTGAGAACCACAGCGTTGCGCTCGGGTCGAGAACAAGGTTATTCCCTAGGGACACTTCGAGAGACTCAGTCTGCATCCCGCAGATAGTCTCTCTGCGTCAAAGATCACGCGGTAAAGGCCCTTCGGCTTCGCTCGGGATGACGTAGCAAGTCGCCCTTTGAAAACAGGGATCGGGGAGAACGCCACTCACTCAATCACGCGACGCGCCCCCACCGAAGCCCTGTATCATCCGCAATCGTTACGACACGGAACAACTACCGGAAAAGAGACCCAATGAGCAGACCGAACATCGTCTTAATCAACTGCGATGATCTTGGCTACGGCGATCTGGGCGTATACGGCTCACAGATCAACAAGACCCCGGCCATAGACAAAATGGCCACCGAGGGAATGCGATTCACTGACTTCTACGTCGCATCGCCGGTCTGTTCACCATCCCGTGGGGCGATGCTTACAGGCTGCTACCCACCCCGAATCGATTTCGGCGACTTTGACGGCGGTTGGGTGCTGATGCCCGGCGACCCCATGGGCCTGAACCCGAACGAAACGACCATAGCCGGCGCACTGAGCGAAGTCGGTTACACGACTAAGATGATCGGGAAATGGCATTGTGGCGATCAGCCGGAGTTCCTTCCGACTCAACATGGATTCGACAGCTACTTCGGGCTGCCGTACAGCAACGACATGGGTCGGCAGGTCGACGACCCAATGACGACAGACCCCGAACGCATTGAGCGCCTCCGAGCCCGACCGCCACTGCCGCTAATCCGGGATAGGGAAGTGGTTCAGGAGCAGCCAGATCTGCGGGCGCTGACCGAGCGTTATGCCGAGGAGGCCGTCCGCTTCATTCGAGAAAACAAGGAAGGGCCTTTCTTCCTCTACTTCGCCCACATGTACGTGCATCTGCCGCTGTACGCGCCGGAGCCGATGGTCAACGCCTCGGAAAACGGCGATTACGGTGCATGTGTTGCCGGAGTCGACTGGGTGACAGAGGTCCTGATGGATGAGCTGAAACGGCAGGGGTTAGACGAGGACACTCTGGTCATCTTCACAAGTGACAACGGCTCGCGCATGCAGGATCAGGGCGGCAGCAATGGCGAACTTCGTGGCATCAAGGGAACGACCTGGGAAGGGGGACTCAGGGTGCCGTGCATCATGCGCTGGCCATCAAAAATTCCCGCCGGTGTGGTGCGTAGTGATATCACGTCATCGATCGATTTCTTGCCAACGCTGGCCGGTATTAGTGGTGCGGATGTGCCGCAGGACCGGATTATCGACGGTACAGATATTTCCTCACTCATGTTCACGGGTGATGACGTTACGCCTCCCCGGGACACGTTCTTCTACTACATGGGTAATCGCCTTGAAGCCGTGAGGAAGGGGAAATGGAAGCTTCACGTCTCCAGAGAGCTACGAGCACACCAGCAGACAGGCGTTGTTAGCCAGGCAGTCATAGACGAAAACGCGGGGACCGTTCCAGGCTTGTTCGATCTTGAGTCCGATATCGGCGAGACAACAAACGTGTACGACAACTACCCGGACATCGTGGCAGATTTGTCAGCCCTCGCACAGGCGTGCCGCGTGGACATCGGTGACGAGGCGACCGGGGTGGCTGGCGTAAACATCCGTCTGGCGGCACGTGTAGACAACCCGGAGACCCTCACCCACTACGATCCGGAACACCCATACATCTACGCCGAGTACGACAAGTCAGAGCGGGGGTGATGGCGGGGCGCGACTCCCCCGAAAGGAAGCTAGAGCCAGAGTTTCCCCAACCACCCTGGGGCTCTCGTAGGGTCCTTCCCCCTCATCTTGGTCGACGGACCACGCGTATTGATCCCACGACTACACTCGGGATGACCGTCTAACTTGCCCCATCACTCCCGAGAGAGAGGCCAAAACGTATCGAGGGGATGGTGATCTAAACTTTCACCAGTTTCTGCATCGACCGCAACTCTGCCGGAATGTCCCAGCCACTGCCGTAATCGCTGTGCGACACTTCGGCCACATAGATGTTGCCTTTGGAGTCCACGGTGATGCCGTGCGGCGAGAAGAAGCGTCCGGTCTGCGAGCCGTATGGTTCGGTGCCCACTTTGGACAGCACTTTCCCGTCGGTGGTCATCACGGTGACTCGCGGCCCGAGATCGGTGCCGGTGTCGTTGCTCGAGATCCCGGCAAAGTACTCTCCGATGTACACGAGGTCCCGGTCGCCACGGGTGTCGATGTACAGGCAGGCGGCGCGGGACAGGTTCACCCATTGGGTCTCGAACTTGCCTTCCGAACTGAACACCTGGATACGGTGGTTCTCGCGATCAGCGATGTAAACCCAGCCGTTGCTGTCGGTCTCGACGTTGTGGACGATGTTGAACTGACCCTCTCCAGTGCCCGATTCGCCCCATGAGAACAAGTGCTTGCCCTCCGGCGAGTACTTGTGGACACGGGCGTTCGAGTAGCCGTCTGAGACGTAAAACTCGCCTGTTTTTTTGTCCACCCCGACATGTGTCGGAACGCTGAATGGCACACCGCTCATTGGCGGGCTGGGCTTATTTGCTTCTCCAAGCGTCATCAACAACTTGCCGTCCGGCGTGAATTTCTTGACAGTTCCGTCGCCGTTATCGACCGTGAAAATGTTGCCGTCCGGAGCCACGGTCACGCCATGCGGGTTGCTGAACTCGCCCTCGCCCCAGTGGTCCACCAGATTGCCATCGGCGTCGAATACGATCATTGGCGATGTCCCACGGTTGAAGACGTAGATGCGGTCGGTCGCATCGACGGCTACGGAGGTGGCTTCTTTGTAGTTCCAGTCGTCGGGAAGCTGTCCCCAATTCTTGCCGGAAACCTCGTACTTGAAGTCGCCTTCCCCAAGCACAACAGGGCCGGACAACCCATCTGTTGCACGGTGCCCGTCCTGTGGTAATCCGGATTCGAGTTGTTCTACTTCACTGGCCATCAAATCTGCCTCTCGACGGGTTTGGGTATGAGTTGGGTGCGCGGGCCGCCCGCTAGCCTTGATAGTACCGTGTGTCCCGCGTCCCGTGAATGGGCTCATCGGCTGGCTGAGACATGAGTGTTCGTGTTGGACCCGAGGAACACGGGCCGGAACGCGATAGAAAACGCCGACATACTGTCGTTCCCTGATTAGGGAAAAGACAATTTGTCAGCACGACAGACATTCTGACGCGAATCAATAATGCCCTGAGGCCCTTGAAGGGCCGTATTGCGGGAGAACGCCGCTCATCTCGGTTACAAACCACACGACACTCGCCCCCTCTCTCCATGGGAGCGGACTGCGTGAGGGAGGACAAAGAGCCGTCCGGAATCGGTGTGTAGTCTCACCACAACCTGTTGTTAAAGGTCCCTCGGACATGCTCGGGATGGCAAGATTTCGTGATGTTCGAGATAAGGGTGGGACAAGCGCTGCCCCTACTATGTCATTGCGAACTGGACCCGGGGCGAGTGCTCGGTTCCGGCCGCCGCTAAAGCACCCCAAGCTGACGCATCAGGCCTAGATCGTCTCGGTGTATCCACTCTTCCGCGATCTTCCCGTTATCGAATCGAGATAGCGCCATGCCTGTCGATGTGATCTTTGCACCGGTCGGAGCGATACCCATCCACTGACCCTCGTGCGTCCCAGTCATCGTCCAGCGGCGTGTGACAAATCCGTCGTCGTCGCTACTCGCGTATATCGATGCCTCAAACCGAAAGTCTGGAAACGCCGCTCTTAACGCCGAAACTTGCGTCTTGACCTCATCAATCCCCACCACATCGAACTCCAAGACGGGATCATGCCGGACGTGCGCCGAGACCAGTAGCTCGTCCGCCACCTCGAGCATCCCCCGATTCCAAACCTCGTCCACATATCGGCGTATGGCCGCCCCGTTAGTCCCCAACGGCATAGAATACCTCTCTACTCAACTGGTAGACGCTGGCATTCCCGGAACCGGCGCGCCCGGCGTCTTCACTCGTAAAGAGTAGACGGAGGTGCGGCATGTCAGATAGAGGGTCTTGAAATCGGTTCCGCCCCAGCCGACGTTTGCCGGCAGTTCGGGGGTCTCGATCACTCCGAGGAACTCACCGTCGGGCTCCCAGACCCAGCATCCGCCGGGACCGGTGCAGAACACCCGGCCTCGCGTATCGACCTTCAGGCCGTCCGGCACACCGCCGCGCTCGCCGATCGGTCGCTCCGCACCCGAGTGGGCAATAAAAGTGTCACCCTCGTCGGAGCCGCCGGGAACGTATGGCATCTCGGCGAATACTCGACCGTTCGATAGTGACCCATCGACAGCCACTTCATACACGTACATGTGCGGATTCGGTCGGGTGTTCGAGACGAAAAGTAGCGATTCATCTGGCGAGAACGCCAGGCCGTTGGGGTGCGGCATGTCGGTCCCGGCCTGATGGAGCCCGCCGTCACGGTCGATCCGAAAAACACTGGACGTGCCGATGAGTCGATCGTCCGACTCCATCAGGAACTGCGGGTCGCTGAAGTAGAGAGATCCGTCGCTCCGGCCCACCACATCGTTGCTGCGATTCAATCGCACGCCGTTGTACTCCGATGCCAGAACGGTCCACGAGCCGTCGTGCTCTCGTCGAACCACCCGGTACACGTCCTGCTCACACCACACCACACTACCCTGCAGATCGTACGTCGCCCCGTTGGCGCCTCCGTCGTTCTCGCGGAGCACTGTTTTTTCTCCAGTGTGTGCGTCTACAAGATAGTGGATCGCGTCATCAACGTCCGATACATATAGCGCTCCGTCCGGGTGTTCTGGGGATGGTGGCTGCCATAGAGGGCCTTCTGTGAAGTGGAATCCGGTGGCGAGGAGCTTTGGGTCTCCGGGTTCTAGGACGCGGTCTAGCTTGTTGGGTGCGGTCACTTCTGGCTCCTCACTTCAGGCGGTCGGGTGTTGGCGTGACGGAAGTTTAGCGGCTTACATACTGGCTGACTTTGATAGGCGCCCTTGGCCTCGTCTGCCTCCGGCGAACGTTCCCTCACTCTGCACCCTCTCTCATTGGGGAGAGGGGAGACCCAGCCGCATACATCCCGGTATTGTGGCGCCCACACCGTTAAGTAAACGCACACACCGACAGAGGACTCGCCGTGAAAATTACTGATGTCATCCCACACGTCATCAAACCCGGGCTGCCTGGTGACACACCGGACCAAAGCGCGTGGGCGTTCATTGAGATTCGCACCGATGAAGGAATCACCGGGTGGGGTGAGGCGACAAAGTACGGGCGTGGCGGCAGCTTCCTGATCGGCCAGGCGATTCATATGGTGAAGGACGACTTCATCGGCGAGGATCCCGGGAATATCGAAGTCCTTTGGCACAAGTTGTACCGCCGCTTCACCTACACCGGCGCACGGGGATTCCCCACGGCGCTGCTGGCCGGGTTCGACATGGCCCTGTGGGACATCAAAGGCAAGGCGACGGGACGGCCGGTTTTCGATCTGCTCGGCGGCAAGTTCCGGAACCCAGTGCCCCTTTACGCCAACGTCTGGTTCGAAGGCGCCGAAACCCCGGAAGAGTACGCCGCGGCAGCAAAAAAGATGGTGGCGCTGGGGCACACCGCGTCCAAACACGACCCGTTCCACGAAATGAAACCGTTCCACTCGATGTACCAGGACGGGAAGATCTCGAAGAAGGGCGAGAATATTGGATACGATATTGTGGCCGCGGTGCGAGAGGCGGTTGGGCCGGACCACGAACTGTTGATCGATGCCCACGGCCATTACAACGTGCCGACCGCTATCCGCCTGGCCAACAGGCTATTCGAACAGTCCGACATCGCCTGGTTCGAGGAGCCGGTACCACCTGAGTCGTTCGAGGCTCTCAAGCAGGTCCGGCAGAACACCTCTGCGCCGATCTGCGTAGGCGAGAGGCTGTTCACCCGCTACGATTTCCTGCCGATATTCCGAGACGGCCTGGCAGATTACATCATGCCGGACACAATCTGGACTGGCGGCATATCGGAGATCAAGCGAATCGCCATCATGGCGGAGGCATACTACATTCCGATCTCACCGCATTGCGTTCCGGCCGGTCCGCTGGAGCTGATATCGGCGGCGCACGTATGCGCAAGCGTTCCGAACTTCTACAGGCTTGAGCACTCGATCCTCGGCATCCCGATGCAGAACGATCTCCTGACGGAGCCGATGGAGATCAGCAACGGATCGATCCACCTGAATGAGAAGCCTGGGCTAGGCTACGACCTCGACCCGGACGTGCTAGCGGCAAAGCGGCATCCGCTGTGGGAGGGGTAGGAGCGCAAAGCGACTGCGTTTGGCGATGCCATCCGGGCGACACTCGGATGGCAGGGTCAGGGGCGGCGCAGACAACCTCAACAATAGAGCCTGCCTTACTGATTCGCCCCGCCATCCACAACGAAATGGCCCGTAACCGGGTGAGCCGTTAACAGCTTCAGGCAACCGGACTACAATTCGGGTCAGCAGATCCCCGGCGATCGGCCGGGGTTGAGCAACCCGCCTTCCAGCGGATGCACCAACTCGGAGGACCACTCATGACGGACGTAGTAATCGTCAGCGGCGCTCGGACAGCTGTGGGCAGGTTTGGCGGCGCTTTCAAAGAGGTTCAGGCCTCCGACCTTGGCGCCACGGCAATTAAGGCAGCCGTCGAGCGTTCCGGCATCGATCCGAGCGACGTCGATGAAGTGATCCTCGGCAACGTGCTTCAGGCAGCGGAGACCGGGTACGCGGCCCGCCGGGCGATGATTAAGGCCGGGCTCCCAGACACGATACCGGCGATGACCGTCAACCGGGCTTGTTCGTCCGGGCTGGAGGCGATCAACTTTGCGGTGATGGCCATCATGACGGGACAGGCCGAGGTGATCGTTGCCGGCGGTACTGAGAGCATGAGCACGGCGCCTTATCTGGCCCGCGGGATTCGGTTCGATGGCCCTCGCATGGGTGATTTTGAGATGACGGACAGCGTAACGATGGGTCTCGCCTGCCCGATCTACGACTATCACATGGGCGTGACGGCGGAGAACGTTGCCGAGAGGTATGAGGTCAGCCGGGGCGCGCAAGACGAGCTGGCGGTGTCCAGTCACGCCCGTGCGATTACAGCCCAAGAGAACGGTTACTTCGACGAGCAGATCGTCCCCTTCGAGGTTCCTAGACGCCGTGGTGATCCGGTAAGTGTGGCGACAGACGAACATCCGCGGCCGGGAACCACGATCGAGGGTCTTTCGGGATTGCGACCGGTGTTCAAAAAGGACGGCACGGTCACGGCTGGTAACTCAGCCGGGATAAATGACGCCGCGGCGGCGGTAGTCGTCATGTCCGCCGAGCGCGCCGCCGCTGAAGGAATCACCCCTCGTTTGAAATGGGTCGGAAGAGGCGTCTCCGGGGTTGACCCATCAGTTATGGGAATCGGCCCGGTTCCCTCCACGCGGAAGTTGCTTGAGAAAACGGGCATGACCATCAAAGACCTCGATCAGATAGAGCTGAACGAGGCATTCGCAGCGCAGGCGGTCTACGTGATCCGCGAACTGGGCCTGGATCCTGAAAAAACGAATGTAAATGGCAGCGGTATATCCCTGGGCCACCCGATCGGGGCCACGGGCGCCATCATGACGGTCAAGTTGATGGAGGAGATGACACGGCGTGACCAGCAGATGGGATTGGTGACGATGTGCGTTGGCGGTGGGCAGGGTGTATCCACCATCTTTGAACGGCTCAATTGAAGAGGCGTGCGGGACTGTTCCCTACGGCCTCCGAATTTCTCCCGAAATACATGTATCATCCGGCGAATTACGAAGAAAGAGCGGGTTCGTCGGGATATGTTCGGCGTCGGTCGCCAACAAGGTTTAGAGTGTCGCTCCATCTGGTTGGCGACTAAACACGAAGTCCCGAATGTCTAATCGGGAGGGTGATATGGCACGCAAGTACAAAATTCTGATTCTGGGCGCCTCTTATGGCTCGTTGTTGGGCGCCAAAATGGCGATGGCCGGCCACGCGGTCACACTGGTGTGCTTGCCCGAAGAAGTGCAGTTGATCAACGACGAAGGCGCTCGCGTGCGCATGGCTGCACGTGGTGTCGATGGACTTGTCGAATTGAACACCCAGACGATGCCCGGGAAACTGTCAGCCGCAGGACCCGGGGACGTCAATCCGGCCGATTACGATCTCGTCGGTCTGGCCATGCAAGAGCCACAATACGGTGTGCCGGTACTACATGAGCTGCTGAATTCTATCGCCGCGGCGAACGTCCCTTGCATGTCGATTATGAACATGCCCCCACTGACGTATCTGAGGCGCATTCCAGGGCTGGATATCGATGCGATCAAGAGCAGTTACACCGACGCCTCTGTGTGGGACAACCTTGACCCTGCCTTGATGACTCTGTGCAGCCCGGACCCGCAGGCGTTCCGGCCGCCGACCGAGAAGATCAATGTCTTGCAAGTCGGTCTGCCGACCAACTTCAAGGCAGCCAGGTTCGATTCCGACGAGCACACAGGGGTGCTTAACCAACTAGAAAGAGACATTCAGGCTGTCCGATTTGATACCGGCGATAGAGAAGTGGAACTACCCGTCAAGTTGAGGGTGCACGATTCGATCTTCGTCCCACTGGCGAAGTGGAGCATGTTGATCGCCGGAAACTATCGCTGCGTTCAGAAGGACGGAATGCGAGCCATCAAGGACGCCGTCCATACCGATATCGACGCGACACGTGCGGCATATGAGTGGGTCGTAGAACTTTGCGTCTCGATGGGCGGGAGCGAGAGCGATTTCGTGCCGTTCGAGAAGTACTCCAATGCGGCGCTGTCGCTGGTAAACCCATCTTCTGCGGCCCGTGCTCTGGCAAACGGTGCACCGAATATCGAGCGGGTGGACAAGATGGTGCAGACGATCGCTGCGCAGAACGGTATGCAGTCGAATTCACTAGATGAGACTGTTGATCTGGTTGATGGGTGGTTGGAGGCTAATCGCGCTAGGGCGTGATGGAGATTCCTCAAACGGGGGTTGCTCACGCGTCCGACGCGTATATGTCATTCCAAAGCACCCACGTCTAAGTAGTCCTGAAATCAAGGGCTTACGCGTCGCACGGTTAATGTGCAATGTATCGGCTTATGCGAGACGATGCCGGCCCCTACGCGGTTCCTACATCCAGCATTACGGTACCGATGGCGTGCGACTCGACCGCTCGTGAGGCTTGCACCGCCTGGTTAAGGCCAAAGTGTGGGCCGTGGAGGTGGGTTAGTTGTCCGTTGGTAATCCACTGAGTGATGTCGTCTACTGCCGCTTTTTTGGCCTCTCCCGGCATGGTGTAGACCATCACGAATCGGACGTTGATGTTGGACCTTCTGAAGCGGAACGGGACGCCGGGCGGTTCTGTCGCACCATCTCCGAACCCGTAGACCGCTATGCTGCCATTGTCTGCGACCGCTTTCCGTGAAACGTCGAAGTTGGCAGGGAACTCGACCTCGACGATGCGATCAACTCCGAGATCGTCGGTCAGTTCATTGATGCGTGCCGTGACGTCCTCGGTCCTGTAATTGATCGTCGCTTCCGCGCCTGCGTCCCGGGCGATCCGAGCCTTCTCTTCCGAGCTGATCGTGGAGAACACCCTTGCCCCGCCGAGTTTCGCCATCTGAATTGCGTAGTTGGCTACCGCACCTGCACCCCCAGTTACGAGGATCGTTTTCCCGGTTACTGGCCCATCAGCGAATATGGAGCGATGGGCGGTCATGGCCGGAACACCCAGACATGCCCCGTCGGAAAACGACGCGCTATCTGGAAGTGGCACGGCGTGTTTTGCGGGCTGCACGGTGTACTCGGCCGCCGTCCCGTACGCGCTGTCAAAATTAGCCTCGTAAAGCCAGACACGCTCGCCAACACGAGATGCGGGAACGCCCTCACCGACGCTGTCTATCACGCCCGAGCCGTCCTGATTCGGAATGATCTTCGGGAAACGCATTGCGCGCGCCCGCATCTTCCAATCGGACGGGTTAATGCCCGAGATAACGACTCTGACACGGACTTCACCCGGTCCAGGAACCGGGTCCGCCATTTCACCGATCTGAAGCACGTTTGCGTCGCCACTTTCGTCGTACCAGACCGCTCTCATTTGTGCCGTCTATTCATGTCATTCCCCATTCTCATACAACCAGCGATTATGCTCCCGACATCTCCCGGCGTGACCAATTTTCTTAGGCGATGGGTTTGAGATGCGCTCCTAGACCCCCATCTGCGTGGCAGCGACGGTCTGAACGGGTGGAACAAATACAGATATGGTGGCGTGCTGATGGAATACCGGGTTGGCGTGATCGCATCCCATTGATGTTGTTCAGTGACGCGGCCCACTTCTAAATCTAGGCGAGGGTTCGGTGCTGGTTAATTTCTGGCACCAGGCCTTTCTAGCCGCGTCCCATCGGCTTCTTACCGGTCTTCTCTTCGTAAAGCTTCCAAGTGTTCTCATTGAAGGGATAGTAGCGTCCGGGAGGTCCGGGGTTGGCCTCCAGCTCTGCTTTAACGACCTCTTCCACTTCTTCACGCTCATGGGCGATTCGGATCACATCGTCCACCGTCTCGTGCGGTACTACGACCACGCCGTCTTCGTCTCCGACGATTGCATCGCCGGGTCGGACAAGCACACCGCCGCAGTTGATGGTGTCATTCACCCCCCACGGGACCATTACCGCGGGGCCTTGCTTGGCAGTTGTGCTGTGTGAGTAGACCGGGTATCCGTAGCCCTTAAGGATGGTGGAATCTCGCACCGATCCGTCGGTAACAAGTCCACCTACTTCGAGCTGCTTAAGGCGCAGGAATTTGATGTCGCCGCCGATCGATTCCCATGGCCCGATGGCTGATGCAACGAGCACCTCGTACGGACCGCATTTCTCAAATGCGACGTACTCAGGCGAGATCAATCCCTTCGGCATATCGTCCCATATGTCATTTCGCCACGGTACGAAACGCAGCGTGACTGCTCTACCCGCCATCTTCATTTCTGGGTGAAGCGGTCGTGCGCCATGGATGTATGACGGCGGCCACTTCATTACCCACAAGGCGTCGATAAGCGTGGGTGTCGGGATAGTTTTGAGGGTCTCCAGGGTTTCGTCCGAGATCGGCGGAAGATGATCGGCCATTCTTGGCTCCTGTGTTGGACGGTTGAGATAGTTAGTTAGCGAGGTTGTATGCCCATGGTATGGGTCGAATGGTGTCGACCCCAAGGCTGTGTCCGTTACTCCTTATCCCGATGGGAGAAGCAAGACGAATTCAAGAGTGAGTGAGGATTAAGGTCTGCCAATCAAGAATGTCTTTGCCGGAAAGCCTGTTGGTAAAGTTCTCTCGGCTTCACTGGGGATGATGGCGTCAGCGTGGTCGCGGATAGCAGGAGGCGAGGCCGCCACTCCGGGGTCATTAGATGGTCCTTATTCGAGCACTGCGCCATTCCGAAATTTCCAAAGAGATGTTACGAGTGCTGCGGATGCTGCCACAGGCACGTTCAGCGCGCGTCCTTCGCGGACCACCATGCCCAAGAGATGTTCGATTTCCAGTTGATTTCCAGCTCGGAAATCACCCTGGAGTGACGCTTGCGCCTCCGCCGCTTCGGAGATGCCATCACGCAGCTTTTGGTCCACCACATCCGGCGCGAGATTCACACCCTT
Organism: Dehalococcoidia bacterium; assembly: GCA_026421215.1. Classification (GTDB taxonomy): domain Bacteria; phylum Chloroflexota; class Dehalococcoidia; order Lucifugimonadales; family Lucifugimonadaceae. The sequence goes on along the minus strand of JAPKBN010000009.1, from coordinate 19,193 downwards.
GGCCCGCGCGACTCGCTCAACGTCTTCCATCACCGACCGCACGGTGTACTCGCCCCAGGGGCTGTCCAGCACCTCGACAAAGGAGCCTCGGGAAGCCGTCATCACAGTGCCGATCGGCCCTACGTTGACCAGCTTGGTCCAGAGGGTGACCGCTATGTCATCTCCGATGTCAGGCTGGATGCCTTCTTTGTCGAGGAGGTTAAATACCGTCTCCGTGCGCTCAGTCCGAGAGCCATCCTGCTCTCCAAACACTATCCGCGCGGTCGAGCCGGACTGGTGAATCATTCCCGGTTCGGGGCGGCCCGTCTCAATGTAAGTAGCGCCCGCCATCACGTGCTCCCAACCGTAGCGCTCAGCGATCACGTCGGCGCTGTCGACGCCGTTCTGGATGGTCAGCACCGTCGTACCGTCCTTGAGTAGTGGCCCGATTAACGGTAGCGCGACTTCGTTGTGGAACAGCTTCACGGTGTAAAGGACGAAATCAACCGGCCCGACCTCCGTGGGATCCGAGGTGACCTGTGGGTAGACGGTGAAGTCACCCCAGTTACTCCGGAGTTGGAGACCGTTTGCCTTCATCGCATCGAAATGCGCGCCCGGTCGGGCAATAAACGAAACCTCTTCGCCGTGGCGCGCCAACACGCCGCCGTAGTATCCGCCGACCGAGCCTGGGCCGATGACCGCTACTTTCATTCTGAGGTTCTTCCTTTGTCGATGCGGGGCAACGGATTCGCCCGCCCTGCCCTGTTTCGTATTGTGAGATTTCTTAGGATTTACGGGCTTTAACGATAGCGCAGATCGTGACTTCAGTGCGCGCGGTTGGACACGGTATATAGGGCGTAAAATTAAGGTCTCCTCAGAGATCAAAGTTTCTTACACTCTCATCAGGCCTCAATTTCAGGATTTGTACATGACAGATTTCACGCGCCCAGACGGCCGCACCGCCGATGAGCCCCGGCCGATCACCATAGAAACAGGATTCCAACCGCATGCCGAAGGGTCCGTCTTGATCACTTCCGGCAACACGCACGTCATCTGCTCGGCTTCGGTCGAGGAGTCGGTACCGCGCTGGATGCGTGGTAAGGGTCGGGGCTGGGTAACGGCCGAGTACGGAATGCTGCCTAGGGCGACGAATACGCGATCACGCCGCGAGGCCAGCGCCGGTAAGCAAGGTGGGCGCACGCAGGAGATTCAGCGCCTAATCGGTCGGTCGCTCAGGGGCGTTGTCGATCTCTCAGCATTAGGCGAGCGTTCGATCACGGTGGACTGCGACGTAGTGCGCGCCGATGGCGGCACCCGCACCGCGTCGATCACCGGGAGCTACGTGGCACTCAGCATCGCCCTGCGCGGCCTGATCAATAAAGGCCTGATCGACAAAGACCCGATGATCGACTCTGTCGGTGCCATAAGCGTGGGCATCGTCTCTGGCACGCCGTTGCTCGATCTTTGCTACGAAGAGGACTCGGCGGCTGAGACGGATATGAACGTTGTGATGACCGGCTCCGGGAAGTTCATCGAGCTGCAGGCGACCGCCGAAGGCGTGCCCTTTGATCGATCGGAGTTGAACGATCTGCTGGGGCTGGCAGAACTCGGCATCCGGTACGCCATGGATCAGCAGGCGACTGTCTTAAACTCTTAGTCTGGCTGGGACGCCCTCCCAATTTCCATAAACCAGAATCAACACTCCAATGCCCGACGATTGAAAGCGAGCCTTTCTCTTATGCAAACAATTGTGGATGTCCACGCAAGGGAAATCCTTGACTCGCGCGGTAATCCAACCATCTACGCGGAGGTCACGCTGTCCGACGGGACAGTCGGCGGCGCCGCCGTGCCGTCCGGGGCGAGCACCGGACAGCGCGAGGCGCTGGAAATGCGGGACGGTGACACCGGCCGATACATGGGCAAGGGCGTCCAGAAAGCTGTCACCAACGCCAACGGTGCGCTACGTGAGGCCGTGCTCGGGTTTCAGATCTCGGACCAACCGGGTATCGACCAGGCGATGTTGGACGCAGACGGGACCGCAAACAAAGGGAAATATGGCGCTAACGCAATCCTCGGGGTTTCGATGGCAGCGCTTAGGGCGTCCGCGCTTGGTGCCGGCATCCCTTTGTACCGGCGGGTAGCCCAGCTTGACGGTTCATCCATCCCGACCGAACTACCGACGCCGATGTTCAATCTGCTTAACGGCGGCGCACACGCAGTTGGTTCGACTGACTTCCAGGAGTTCATGGTCATGCCAGCCGGGTTCGACAGCTACCCGGAGGCGCTACGTGCCGCGGTTGAGATCTACCACACGCTCAGGATCCGGCTGGAAAATGACAAGTACCAGACCGCGGTGGGTGACGAGGGCGGCTTCGCACCCGCCGGGTTCGACACACGGATGGCCCTGCAACATCTTGTGGACGCGATAGAGGGCGCGGGATACCGGGCGGGCATCGACGTGTTCCTCGCGCTGGACCCGGCGTCAAGCGAGTTCGGACCTGAGCCTGAAGAAGGTTCTCCTTACGAGTACAACCTCGTGCGTGAGGACAAGGTCCTCTCTACATCACAGATGGTCGATCTGTATAAACAACTTGTAGCCGAGTACCCGATCGCCAGCATCGAGGACGGTCTTGCCGAGGGCGACTGGGATGGCTGGGTGCAGCTCAACGCGAGTATCGGCGACCGAGTGCAGCTTGTCGGCGACGACCTGCTCGTCACGCAGCAGCGTTACGTGGAACAGGGCATCAAGATGGGCGCTGCCAACGCTGTACTGGTGAAGTTGAACCAGGTAGGCACAGTCACGGAGACCCTGGAGACCATCGCCACGGCACGTGAAGCAGGATGGGGGATCGTGGTCAGCCACCGGTCCGGCGAGACTGAGGACACGACCATCGCCGACCTCGTCGTCGGCACGCGATCAGGCCAGTTGAAGGCCGGAGCACCGGCGCGGAGTGACCGGGTGGCAAAGTACAACCGACTGTTGGCGATCGCTGACGAACTTGGTACGGATGCCGAGTACGCCGGTCGGCGGTCTTTTCGCTAGTCCTTCCGTTAAATCGCCCTCGCCGGTAGACTCATGATTCCGATCGTGAATCGTATCTATTTACTTCCGGCCTCGCCCCCCGGTTCAGACCTGATTGCCCGCCCTTAACTGGACGGTCGAATTTGTGGAGACGCCTAATGGCAGACAAGACGAGAGTCGGAATCAATGGATTTGGCCGAATCGGGCGACAGGCGCTCCGGGCTATACGTGAGCGCGTTTCGGACACCATCGAGATCGTGGCGGTAAACGGTCTTACCGACTCCGAGACCAACGCCCACCTGTTCAAGTACGACTCCAGTTACGGTCCTTACTCTGGGACGGTAGAGACGAACAATGGTGACCTGATCATCGACGGCGACCGGATACGGGTGCTGTCAGATCGGTCCCCCTCGAACCTACCGTGGGGCGATCTCGGCGTGGACATCGTGATCGAATCCACGGGCTTCTTTACGAAGGCCGAGCAGGCGCGTGGACATATCGAGAGCGGCGCCAAGAAGGTCATCATCTCGGCTCCGGCCACGGGCGAGGATCTGACGATAGTGCTTGGCGTGAACGACGATCAGTACGACCCTGCGAACCATGTCGTGCTGTCCAATGCTTCCTGCACGACGAACTGTGTTGCTCCGATGGCAAAAGTGCTACATGACAGCTTCGGCATCGAGCAGGCGTTGATGTCGACCATCCACTCTTACACAACCGACCAGAACCTCCAGGACGGGGTCCACGGCGATCTCCGTCGCGCACGTGCCGCCGCCGTGAGCATCATTCCGACATCGACCGGTGCAGCGCGCGCTGTGACGGTAGTAATCCCGGAACTCAAGGGCAAGATAGACGGCATGGCGTACCGGGTTCCGACGCCTTCGGTTTCGGTAACCGATCTAACGGCGACGCTTGAGAGGTCTGCAACCCGAGAGGACGTAAACGAGGCGTACAAGCAAGCGTCGATGGGTGATGGTTTGCACGGCTTTCTGGGCTACTCGGTGGAGCCGCTTGTTTCGATCGACTACAAGGGCAACCCTAACTCTGTGACCATCGACGCGCTGTCCACTTCATCGATCAACGACAAGATGGTGAAGGTTGTTGGCTGGTACGACAACGAATGGGGATATTCGTGTCGGACTGCAGATTTGGCAGCGTTCGTGGCTGCCAGGGGCGTTTAGGGGCGCGGGTATTGAGGCGTCAGGGACGTCTTTATGAGCGTTTTCGTTGAAGGCTGTGGGCGTATTGGGATAGGACCCTACGGCCTCGCGATCTGCACCCGGTCCACCTCTGTATTCCCGACTACTCAGGAAAGATGGAGATGCCTGACGATAGTCATTCGACCTCGATTAACACCAGTCTGCGTGTTTATGTGGCCGACAGTTCTGGCCGGGCGTACAATTCTCTTGCGCTCAGATGAGCGGCCGCGCGGGTTCGGTGTCGCGCGGATATCGTCGCCCTCCCAGATATATTTCGTTTAACGATCTGGAATGGCGATCAGCAAATGGAGAAAAAGCCGATGGCTACGTCTACTAACGGAACTGCTACCTCCTACATCGAACGCGTTCGAGAGCCCCGCTGGCTGAACAGTCAAGACGCCGAGGTCGGCAGTTACGCCGTCAAGTCCGGTCTCGCCCAGATGCTCAAGGGCGGCGTGATAATGGACGTCGTCAACGACGAGCAGGCAAAGATCGCCGAGGATGCAGGTGCTGTCGCGGTGATGGCGCTTGAGCGTGTCCCGGCAGACATCCGCCAGGACGGCGGTGTCGCCCGCATGTCCGACCCCAACATGATCGAGGCTATTTTGAAGGCCGTGACCATCCCCGTGATGGCCAAGTCCCGAATCGGTCACTTTGTTGAGGCTCAGGTCCTACAAGCGCTTGGCGTCGATTTCTGCGACGAGTCCGAGGTTCTCACCCCGGCCGATCACGAGTTCCACTCCAACAAGTGGGCGTTCAAGATGCCGTTCGTTTGCGGCTGCACCAACCTCGGCGAAGCGCTTCGACGCATCGGTGAGGGTGCTTCCATGATCCGCACCAAGGGTGAAGCCGGAACCGGCGACGTTGTTGAGGCGGTCACGCACGCACGCACGGTCCTAGGCGAGATCAAGCGGCTTCAGCACCTACCAGAGATGGAACTTATGACGGCGGCCAAGAACCTGGGCGCCCCGTACGATCTGGTTCTTGAAGTGGCCCGAACCGGCAAGCTCCCGGTAGTCAACTTCGCAGCCGGAGGAATTGCTACCCCTGCGGACGCTGCCCTGATGATGCAGATCGGCGTTGACGGCGTGTTCGTCGGCTCCGGCATATTCAAGTCCGGCAACCCGGCGCAGCGTGCTGATGCGATCGTCCAGGCGACGACTCACTTCGACAACCCGGACATTATTGCCAACGTTTCACGTGACCTAGGAGAGGCGATGGTCGGTATCAGCTCCAACGAGCTGCCGGAGTCTGAGCAACTTGCCAAGCGCGGCTGGTAGGAATATTGCCGCTTAACATAGGTGTCCTAGCTCTCCAGGGTGATTTCCAAGAACATCGAGCCGTGCTCGAGTCTCTCGGCGCTGCCGTCACCGAGGTACGCCTGCCCCACCAGTTGGAGGGACTAGACGGCCTGGTGATTCCCGGCGGCGAGAGCACGACCATAGTTAAGCTCGCCCATCGCTGGGGCTTTCCCGACGCGCTCCGCCAGTTTGTAGATGAAGGCGGAGCCGTCTGGGGCACCTGCGCCGGGATGATCGTGATGGCGAGCGCGTTGCTTGAGACAGAGCCTGAGCCGTTGTCGTTGATGGACATTACTGTGTCACGTAACTCGTTTGGTCGGCAGGTGGACAGCTTTGAGACGGATATCCCCGTCAAGGGCGTTCCTGGCGGGCCGGTCCATGCCGTTTTTATCCGCGCTCCCTCCGTTCAGGATCAGGGTGAAGGCGTGGAGTGCATCGCTCAACTGGAGGACGGTACGCCGGTTGCGGTGCGCAGCGGTAAACTTATGGCAACGGCGTTCCATCCTGAGTTGACACCGGATACTAGGATCCATGAGATGTTCCTCCGGCTGTCGGCGGGAGAGCCTTCACCCGTCTGATCCGTTCGTTTCGGCGTAATCCCGTCGTACAGCGGGTCATCGGCATATCGATAGCGCATGATCAGAACCCTCAGGCCAAGCGATCTGACCCGACTACTGTTTCTCCGCCCCGCGGAGGGCCGCACGCAGGCGTTCACGCTCGATAACGCAGCACACTTGAACGCGTGCGGGTACCGGCCTAACAGATACATCTCCCGCGCACTGGGCTGGCGTGCCAGGCGTGATGGGCTAATCGCATTCGGCAGATCCGGTGTGACCGGCGTTGTATGCATCCGGCGTCGAAACGGGCCTACCGTTTGGGAGATCAGCGAGTTGTTCCTCGCGCCCGGAGCTCAGCCAGAGGTAGACGGTGCAGAGCTGCTCAGTGATCTTGCAGACGTCGCGTCGCGTTCGGCTATCCATCGCGTATTCCTACGCGTAGAGGATGGAAGCCCAATGGCCACGGCGGCCCGACGAGCCGGTTACACGCTGCAGGCGCGTGAAACAATGTATCGTCGGCCGCAAGACCTTAGAGGTCAGGATCAGCCTGCCCACTACCCCGGCGAGTCGGGATGGCGCAGGGTCATGGATGAAGATCTGCAGCGTCTCTTCAGAATGTACGGCTCCTCCACACCGCTTTCTGTACGTGAGACGGCGGGCATGACACTACCAGAGTGGCGAGACTCCCTGGAGCCACTGCCAGGGTCCACCCCGAAGACAATCGATACGGTTCTGGGCCGCTCACCCACCCCCGGGGGCAATTCCGGAGAGATGATGTTGGAAGGGCTAGACGGCCCGGTCGCATGGATGCGCTATTCAGATGCCAGCAATGAGCGACTTTTCACACTGATGGTGGCGCCCGAAGCCGATGTAGACCTAGATGAGGTCGTGCACGGCGTGCTGGCGGGTGGTTTTGGTATGCCGGCCGCCATGCTGGTGCCGCTATATGCACATCCCATCGCTATGGCGCTGCAGGCCGCCGAGTTCGTCCCAGGTCACGATTACGAGCTTTTTGCCCGCCAGACCGCCGAACGGACTAAAATCCCTCAAAACGCTATGGTCGCTGCGGGCGGCTGAATCGGAGATGGACACCCTGACATCTGAATCCGGTGACCAACGTATAACGGACGATCTGCAATCCCTGATCAATGCGCTCCCTGAGCGTATCCAGAGTGCACTAGACAAACACCCACGCTCCAGCGAGTTACTTGAGGTGGTGATGGACCTCGGACGCACGCCGGAAGCGCGCTTCCCGGACGAATCACTCCGATTGAGTGAGCAGGAAGTGACCGACGCCGACCTGCAATGGGTCGTTGAGCGCGTCGGTGAGTTCGGCGACGACAATCGGGCCGGGATTGAAAGAACCCTTCACCGGATTTCGGTCATCCGAAATCGCGGCGGGCGTCCTGTGGGCGTTACCTGTCGTGTGGGACGAGCAATCTTTGGGAGCGTTAGGATCATCAACGATCTAGTTCGCACCGGTCAGAGCGTGCTACTGCTGGGACGGCCAGGCGTTGGCAAGACGACGATGCTGCGCGAGGTTGCGCGCGTACTTGCGGACGAGGTCGGCAAACGGGTGGTGATTGTAGACACATCTAACGAGATCGCGGGCGATGGCGATGTGCCCCATCCCGCTATCGGGCGCGCAAGGCGGATGCAGGTCCCGAGTACGCCACAGCAGCACCAAGTAATGATCGAGGCGGTGGAGAACCACATGCCGGAAGTTGTGATCATCGACGAGATGAGTACAGAGGCGGAATCCATGGCGGCGCGCACCATCGCAGAGCGCGGCGTCCAGCTCATCGCTACCGCCCACGGTAATACTCTTGCCAATCTCGTAAGCAACCCGACGCTGTCCGACCTAGTCGGTGGGACGCAGACGGTCACACTTGGCGATATCGAGGCGAGACGACGGCGGACCCAGAAAACGGTGCTCGAACGGAAGCACAAGCCTACGTTTGAGGTTGTGGTGGAGATACAGGCATTCGATCGTGTCGGAGTACACGCCGACGTAGGTGCTGTGGTGGACACGATGCTCCGTGGCTACCTTGTTGAGCCCGAAGTTCGGGCCATTGAGGAAGATGAGGTCCGGGTGGTACAGGGCGCGTCTGGACTGGGTTCGTCGTTAGCCGCCGTGCCACAGGATGGGCCGAAGTTACGCCCCGCGCTGTTGTCATCCGATTCACAGGTAACGCGGAGCAACCGCAACCCTGCCGCCGCCTTGCCGGAGTCGGCAGGGGAAGTGGAATCGGAGCCAGAGCCGGAACCGACCCTGATCACCGCCGTATACGTCTTCGGAGTGCCGAAATCGAATCTCCGGGAAGCGGTGAGCCGTCTTAATGCGCCGGTGGAGGTCGTCGATACTCCGGAAGAGGCGGACATGTTTTTGACGACCAAATCACACTATAGCCGTCGCCCTACAGCGGTCCGAGAAGCGGAAGCACAAGGCCTCCCGGTGTATGTGCTTCGGAAGGGTTCTGGCGAACAGATCAAGCAGTTCGTCGGGCGATTTGAGCCCAAGATCCGCGAGGAGACGCAGGGGCGACGGACGTCTAACATCGTGCGATCTGCGTTGACCGAGGCCGAGGTCGCATCGCAGAAGGTTCTAGCAGGCGAGGATCGGATCGATCTGGATCCGCAGCCGGCGTTCATACGGCGACTCCAACACGGGGTCGGCGGGCGATACAACATCGGGTCGTCAAGCACCGGCCAGGATCCGTATCGTTATGTGGTGCTCCGGCGCAGACGGCGGTAGTCGATCGTGACAGGATCCCGGGGTGACACATCTTGAGTCTTTTTCTTTCGATTGAGGGCGGCGACGGCGCGGGTAAGTCCACCCAGGCCGAGTTGGTGATGATCCGTCTCAAAGCATCCGGCGTGGACGCGCTGCTGGTGCATGAGCCGGGCGGCACGGATTTCGGTGAGCAAGTTCGACGCCTTGTGAAAGGTGATGTCGAACGTTGCCCGATGTCCGAGTTATTCCTGTTTGAGGCAGCGCGTGCTCAGCTTGTGCAGGACGTAATTCGTCCTGCGCTTGATGCGGGGCGGGTCGTTGTGACAGACCGGTACGCCGATTCCTCGCTCGCTTACCAGGGTTTTGGCAGGGGTCTCGATCTTACGGATGTGCATGCGCTTAATCACGCAGCGACCGGCGGTCTGATGCCTGATGCGACTGTCTTGCTGGACATATCTCCCGAACAGGCTCTCGCACGTGTGGATGGCTCTGACGGGTCTGAGGGTCGGTCGGACGACCCGGAACAGGCTCGATTTGAACAGGAGCCTATCGAGTTCCATCGTCGGGTGACCGAGGGGTTCCATGCGCTCGCATCTGCCGAGCCGGGACGCTGGTTTGTGGTGGGCGCATCCGCCACACCCGATACGGTTGCCGAAAAGGTGTGGTCGATAGTTTCTAACTTGCTGGTACTCCGAGGCATAAATCGAAATGCCTGATGCTAACGGGCATTCCTTGATATAACGCATCTCGCGATCATCACGACGAACGGTGCAAACGGCGTGCCTCATTCGACGCCCGTCTGGTACCTCGCGGAGGACGATGGCGCTATTTCCGTGATCCTACTGAAAGTACGCTATCAAGCTGCGCAATATGGCGCGCGATCCGTTGGTATCGATAACCATTGCTCCGAAAACGCGCCCATCTGCATACACCCGATACAGAGGCACGGCGACTGTGCATTACAAGGATGTGGACAAATACCCGCTGGCGATAGCGCAGCGCTACATGGGCGGTGAGCCGGGCGAAAATGGCTTAAGGAGCAAGGGCAGGACCCTTTTGCGGTGATCCGCCTGTTTGATCCGTCTTCCAATACATGGATGGATCCGAAGCCGTCCGACTGATCCGCTTTCTGATCCAGTTATTTGTTCGGTGTGTTGACACACCGGACTTTCCGCTGGCAAGCGTGTTTACCAGTGCCCACAAACATTTAACACTGAATTTACGGATGTCATGCCAATTTGACGATTTCATGCTTTCCAGATACGAATTTCGGCGCAACTCTTATATCAGTGATGTGTATCACTTAGCAGAGGTCCAGTGAATTAGGACCTGTGGATAACAGGAGATATAAGAGTGTTAGACAACATAGTTCGCCCTTTGATCAACCGGGTTACTCGAACATTCAAGGCAGCGGGTCCTGTCGCAAGTAGCAACAGTTATAAGTCCTTGTTCAGCGACCCGATAACGCACCCCGAAGGCGACGATGTCTTCACACGGCATACTCATGAGACCGTCTATCCGGCGGATCTCCAGAAAGTGGCGTGATCACCCCTTGTTGATCCTTCAACGATATCGACATATTCAAGGTCCAACTCATCGAAATAATCTTCAGTTAGTTCAATCAACGGGAGCGACCTCGGTTACCCACAATCGAGGTTGCGACGGGCCTCAGGGATCCTTATAACCGTGTGATAAAAGCGCAGGTCCCCATGTTACGAATATCGTCACATGATGTTGTGATTTCGACGAAGACGATGGTCTATATCCGCCAAATGGCATCGGCTCTCGAGGGTATGGCCAAATTAAGGTTTATCTGCGTCCCCGAGATTGGTTCGGTAGTCTCTGATCGCATCGCTCATGTCATGGCGGCGTGGAGGGCTGGCGTCATCCCACCCCCCGGAGAACGGATCGACTTTGATAACCAGCATGGTCGGCCCGGACTCGTTGAGAATTCTGGCCGCTTCTCCGGCCAACTCCTCCAGGTCGTCGAACTGGTATGCGTTCAGGTAGCCAGCGCCGCGAGCGATAGTGGCGAAGTCCGTGTCACTACCTCCGGGCAGGGGCAGCCCGGCTTTTCCAGACCGGACACCGCTCTGGAAAAGTACGTGCACGAGGTTCTGCGGAGCAGCTTCGGATATCGTCACAAGCACGCCCAGGTTGGACAGTAAAGCCTCGTCTACGTCCAGCATGATCAGCCGGTCTTCAGGCCGCGCGATCGATAAGCCCAGCGCAAACGCGGCTTCTTCACCATCCGACTGGGGCGGCAGGAAGTCTCGCTCCGGCGCTCCAGAAACTTGCGCCCAGTAGCGCTCATTCGCTGGATGTGGCACGACGATCGAATCTCCGCGCTCTCGTGCGAACACACGAGCAGCTTCCATTGGATCGATCAAGTGAATTAACGTTTCCTTTATTCGAAATTCTGTTGGACGACAGATAGTGGTTGGGGTTGCCTTCGGCATCGATGAGCGTCCGAGAGATGAGTGACGGGCGAAGCAAGCCGTTCCCTTACGCGGTGCTGCGAGCAATTACCGCTTTGTTCGACCGTCCAGCCAGTCCCCGACAATTTTCGCATCGCCGTTGAAGGCGAGATCTGGGAGCTGGTCGTAAGGAAAAGTGTCGGTTTCCAGTGTTTCGTCACCGGCGATCAACTTTCCGCCTGTAACGGTGGCGCTGTAGACGGCCAGTACAACGATCTTGTCTGGCTCTGAATAGAGACCGACAAGCCAGTCAGCTGTGACCACGAGTCCGGTTTCCTCCACGACCTCACGCTCCACGGCACGCTCTACCTGTTCGCCCCGGTTAACGTATCCGGACGGGAAGCTCCATTTGCCGTAAGCCGGCTGAATGCCGCGTCGAACAAGAAGCAGCTTATCGTCTATCTCGACCATCGCCGCGCCGGCGAGTTTCGGGTCCAAGTATGAAATACGCCCACAACTCTTGCAGACAAGAAATCCAGATTCGTGACCGTCTTCGAGAGGTCCGCCACAGGTCGGGCAGAATCTGGGGTCCTGGTGACCGTAGGTTTGAGACGTTTCCGGCCGAAGTGACATCGTGACAGGCTACATCGTCGAGCTCAAAACGAACATCTCTCCGTGTTCCGGAAATCTCAGCATGGTGCGCCCGGCGCGGCGCGTGGGTAGATTTTCACGCTCACCAATCACCTGGTCCACCATAATGATCAGAACTGCAGAATCCCCAGATTCCAAGGACCCGTGAATTTGTTCAGGATCACAAAACAACGAATGGGCATCACCGTTGCCGTGACAGTCGCGGTATTCGGGATTCTGACCCTCGGGGCAAGCTGGTACTACTCCGGATTGATCGAATATGGCGCTTTCAAGATCGACCGCGAGGTGGATGAGCCCGATCTAGAAGTCGTTTCAGTATCTGCGAATCAGATCAGCTTCAAGCATCCATCCAGGGACGGCCGATGGGTGCAGCCGGGTATCTGGGGTTTCGAGTGGGATGATGGATTTGCCCGGGTGGGTGATCTTTTATCGAACGAGGACGACCTCGTTACGCGTGAATTCAGCGAACTCAATGGGCGTCCAAAGCCCGGTACGTCGGCACGGATGACCCGAGAGGTGTTCAGCACCGATCCTCTCGTGGCGCACGGCATACCTTTTAGGGAAGTCACGTTTCCCGGTGCGCTCAGCCCGCTGGGAGCGTGGCTGATCGATGACGGTGATACCTGGGTGATCCATGTGCACGGACATGCCGGAGACCGGATAGAGGCTTTACGATCCATCCCGGCAATCGCTCGATCCGGGCTGTCGTCACTCGTTATCGACTACAGGAACGATGAGGGCGTGGCGGAAGACCCGTCAGGGTATTACCTGTACGGGGCTACGGAGTGGCAGGACCTGGAGGCCGCGGTTCAGTACGCGCTTGATCAGGGCGCTGAATCGGTGATTCCTTACGGCTACAGCATGGGTGGAGCGATTGTGATGTCATTCCTCTACAACTCGCCGCTTGCCTCAAATGTTTCCGGTGTAGTCCTGGACGCTCCCATGCTGGATCTATCAAGGGTGATTGACCAGGCGGCCGCCGAGCTTCACGTACCCGGATTTATCACATCCACGGCGCGATTCATCACGGAGCAGCGTTTCGACATCGAGTTCGATGATATGGAGTACCTAGAAGCGGTCGACCAGTTGGCCGCGCCTGTCCTGTTGTTCCACGGGGATAACGACGACCGAATTCCGGTGAAGACAAGCGATGAATTGGCCGAGGCTCGGCCCGATCTCGTGACGTATGAACGCGTCCATGAGGCCAAACACGTGCACGCCTGGAACATTGACGAAGGAAGATATGAATCTGCGCTGGAATTGTTTTTGCGTTCGTTAGTCCGAGGCCAACGAAAATAAAGATAAACCCTGCGTAATGCAGAGGCCGTTTTAGGGGGATCGCCACCGCTTCCGGTGACACTGAGATAGTGATCTGACGGAACCGCATTGCTCCGGTCCCCTCCGGAGTTTCCGGCAAGCATATTTATTTTTGCCGATAACTTGAGATCAAAGCACGTAGAGCCACGCGCCCTCTGAGGCCTTACGCGACGGTCCCCGGTTTGCGAACATCGAGTATCGAGGCGGGTGTGTAGGCAGCACTGTAATCCGCGCTGTGTAGGACCCTCACGCATACCCCCGATGTCCCATCTCCTGGGAATCCCGGGACACAAAACCCACATGTGTCGTTGTGATTTTCACCCAGGCCGTGGCTGTTAAATCAACGGTCGATTATCGGCGCGCACCATGCGAAAACAAATTCAGGCACCCGGTGCTGGTTAGGAGTCGCTGGGTCCCTGGCTCTCCGTCTGTTTTGTCGCGGCATTCGGAGATTTACGGTCGCCGAGATCGGAGGCGGACGCCGGGCGATATCCCGACACGACCTCGCCAATGCGGTTGCGCGCAGTGATCTCGTCCAATTCTGGGAGAGCTGCCAGCAGCCTCTCGGCCTTTGCCACCATACCGAGCTCACTCTGGATATCGTTCAGCACCCAGAGTTTGTCCAGGCCGGTGTCGGTTACATCTTCACCAGAGAAACTCAGTTCCTCGCTCAACTTCTCGCCTGGCTTGAGGCCGGTGTACACGATCTCTATATCATCGCCCGGGGTCAGGCCAGAAAGTGTTATCAGGGTCTCTGCAAGGGTCACGATCTTGATTGGGTCACCCATCTCGAGGATGAACACCTCACCCCCCTCCCCGATAGCAGCGGCCTGGAGGATCAGACCGACGGCCTCACTTCCGCTCATGAAGTAGCGTTCTACGTCCGGGTGGGTCACCGTCACAGGGCCGCCATTCGCTATCTGCCGGCGAAAGATGGGTACAACGCTGGCGTTAGAGCCAAGGACGTTGCCGAATCTCACGGCGATAAACCGCGTCTCCGAGGTCCTGTTGAGTTCCCTGATAACGAGTTCCGCGAATCTCTTCGTCGCGCCCATAACACTGGTCGGGTTTACCGCTTTGTCAGTCGATATTAGAAGGAAGGTTTCCGCTCCGACATCTATCGCGCATCTGGCGGCGGAGAGCGTGCCGCCTACGTTGTTGGCTATCGCCTGGGACGGTGCGTCTTCCATCAGATTGACATGTTTATGTGCGGCAGCGTGGAACACGGTGTCGGGGTAAGACTCTTTCATCAAGCGAAGCAGGGCGGGTTGGTCGTTTACGTCCACGATTCGAACGGTCAGTTTTGTGCCGGGTAGCATGAAAGGCTTGATCTCGGCTTCAAAATAAACAAGCTGGTTTTCCGCTCTATCCACCAGCACCAACAGTCTTGGCCTAAGCGCAGCTATCTGGCGAACGAGTTCAGAGCCGACGGAACCGGCGGCGCCCGTCACCATCACCTTCTTGTCCTGGATCGAGTCCCTTATCAGATCAACGTTCAGGTTCGCCTGAGGCCTCCCAAGCAGGTCAAGGATTTCGACTTCCCTGATCTCGGAGATACTGACCGACCCGTCGACAAGGTCCGACGTAGCGGGGAGGATTTTGCACTCGACGCCGGCCTCACGACATATCTCAACTATTGCACGTTTTCGAGATGAACTTGCCGAAGGGATGGCTATCACGGCGATATCCACGTCGTACCTGCGTACGAGAGAGGCTATCTCTGAGATGCGCCCAGCAACGGGCACGCCGATGATCGTCTGGCCGATCTTGCTGGGATCATCGTCAGCAAACACAACCGGTTCGTATTGGAAATTCGTGGTGGTAAACGCCTGCGAGCAGAGCGACGCCCCGGCGTCCCCCGCTCCTATGATGAGGAGTCTCCCACCGCCAGCCTCCGGGTACGAGGCGACCATAGAACGTTCACGGAGGATTCTGACGGCCAGCCGTATCCCAGACAACAGGAAAATGTTGCCGGCAAAATCGATGAGGAAGACGCTTCTCGGGAAGCCCACCAACCCGAAGAGCCATATCTGGAGGATAACGAAGGCGATAGAGCCGACTAATGTCGCCTTGAGAATCTGCACGAGGTCCGGGATGGCGACGTAGCGCCACATACCTCTAAAGAGACGAAACCCGGCAAGGGAAGCGAGGCGAGCGGCAAGGAGCATCGGTAGTGACTGCCAGAAGATATCCCTCGGGATACGGTCGATATCGAAATCGAGCCGTATAGCGAAGGATGCCCAGAACGACACCGTCACGAGAATGAGGTGAAGTAGAACAAGCACGATCCAGCGTGTTCGTCCGCTCATGCGGGAAACGTTGCTCAACGCCCTCAGCTGATTGCTCCTAGCTCATTTACACGTCTGGACAAGGCACATCCACAGCCTTGTCGCCGAAACCCAGCATACTCCGCCCCCAATACGTTACATGGCGTTTCGTAGGAGAATCCTTTATCGGTAATCACTTTTTCCCGTGTGTGAACCTGGTCAGAAAACCCCGGGCGGGCCGTTCAGATCGCTCCGTCGGGCGGATCATTATCTAGGGTAGTTGGCGAAAATCGAAGGGGATATAGGGCATCTGACGGGTTATCCTCCCGGACGGCGGTGTGAATCACGCCGTCATACGGAGGATTAACGCGTGAAACTTAGCGTCCTTGACCAGTCCCCTATTCGGATGGGCGGCACTCCGCGAGATGCGGTGCTCGCCACAATTGAACTTGCTCAACTGGCGGACAAACTTGGCTATACCCGTTACTGGCTGGCCGAGCATCACAACACGCGAACACTCGCGAGCCCGACGCCGGAGATATTGATCCCGGCACTTGCGGCTGCGACGACCGGGATCCGTGTCGGAAGTGGCGGCGTGATGCTAAGCCACTATTCGCCGCTGAAGGTCGCCGAGTCGTTCCGGATGTTGGAAACGCTTCATCCCGGACGGATCGATCTTGGACTCGGGCGCGCGCCCGGCAGCGACCGATATACCGCTATCGCCCTTCAACCCGGGCCGGTCGGTCCTCCGCTTGAGTCGTACCCCAATCAGGTCAACGATCTCCTGAACTACATGGACGGGGAACTTCCTGAAGATCACCCTTATCACGGGATCACGGCGATGCCGGCAGGACCGACATCTCCAGAGACATGGTTGCTCGCCTCATCGATGGGTAGCGCAACTGTGGCCGCACAGCTCGGTCTACCGCTGTCATGGGCGCACTTCATTACCCAGGACGGTCCGGCAATTGTGGCCAGATATCGAGAGACGTTCCAGCCGTCTCAATGGCTGGACTCGCCGCTCGTGAATATCGGTATATCCGCGACCTGTGCCGAGACTACGGAAGAGGCGCGGAAGCTCGGGTTGAGTCGGCACTTGATGCGCCTCAGGCGCGACCAGGGGCAGCCATATGACGGTGTTCCGGCCCCGGAACTGGCACTTGAGGGAGAGTTCTCGCAGCAAGAGCTGGCGTATATGGCGCAGCAGCAGGAACGGGCGATCGAGGGTGATCCTGATGTTGTGAAGCGAGAAATTCTCGAGTTGGCGGCGAGATACGAGGTAGATGAAGTGATCGTATTGACTATCACGCATCGTTACGAGGACCGAAAACGATCTTACGAATTGCTGTCAGAGGCATTTGATCTTGAGCCGCGGGGCTGACTCTCAACGGCGTTGGGGTTTCGAAAGCACCGCTTACGGTCCTATTGTTCGGTCAAAATAAGGGGATCTCACTGCTTCCTACCGCCTGATTGTCCGGAGTCAGGTGTTCATCGCGTGAGCCTGACGCTCCCGTCGAACCACTGAGGCCACGGCGACACCGTTCGTCACGACTATCACCTCAGTAAGTGTGAACATGAACGGCCTCCAGCCGCCTGCATACCCGCCGACGATTACCTATGGTGATCAGCCGAGCCGAGCCGGTCCGGTCCGGCAGGCTCAGTGGACCGTGATAGGCTCTCCCGGCCAAGTGACAAACGAATCAACCTGAGGTCGTGGGAGACGTAACTTGACCAGTGGAAATCGAAGAGTCGGAATCCTCGGAGTCGGGTTTGGGTCAGATGTTCACATTCCGGGGTTCCGGTCGGAAGGCTGGGATGTGGCTGCGGTCTACAGCCGTAACGAGGAGCGTGCTCGAACGGCGGCTGGCGAAAACGATGTGTCGGATTTCCATACTGATGCTTATGAGATGATCAGTCGCAACGACCTGGACGCTATCGCAATAGCAACGCCTCCGACCCCACATCACGACTTCGCTATCGCCGCGCTGAATGCAGGAAAGCACGTGCTTTGCGAGAAGCCCTTCGCCCTGAGCGCAGCGCAGGCGGCCGAAATGCGGGACGTTGCGGCGAGGTCCGGGCGCACAGCGATGGTCGCCCATGAGTTTCGTCACACCCCACAGCGAGAACAGATCAAGGAGCTGATCGACGACAGTTACATCGGCGAGTTCAAACTTGCTTCGTTGGAGCTGTATTTGAGTCGCGGTGGCAGTGGAACGCCTCCTCCCATGACATGGGCTTCAAGTCGGGCCGATGGGGGCGGTTTCCTTGGTGCCCTTGGCTCCCACTTCATCGACGGTTTGCGTTACTGGTTCGGCGATGTCGACACGGTCACGGGCAGGCTAGACACGTTTCAGCCAGACAGGACCGATGATTCCGGCGCGATCGTGCAGTCTCAGACGGACGATTCTTTCACATTCACACTCACCTTCAAAAACGGTGGCGCTGCGATGATGATCTGCTCTTCCGCTGTTACGCCTGGACGGGGTGCTCGGATCTCTGTGATGGGCAGTCAGGGAACATTGTTCGCCGAGCAGAGCAGCCCTAACCCTGCCGAAGACGGCGGGATACTAGGCAGTCAGGGCGGCGGACCGTTGGAGGCCATCGAAACTCCGGCCCGGTTGATGCCCTTCTCGGATGATCGCGACCCACGATTGATGGCTTTCCGGCTTCTTGTCAGGGACTTCAATCGCGGTATCGAAGAGGGCACCTCTCCGGCACCTAACTTTGTAGACGCATGGCGCTGTCAGCAGATCCTCGACGCAGTGAGAGAGTCGTCAGACACCGGGCGCACTGTGCGGATAGATTAGGGCCGCTGGCCTGTATTCGGTTAGAGAGGAGATCCCGATTGACGTCCAGCACGCCCATCAAGTGTGACCTCTTACTAAAGGGCGGTCATGTTATCGATCCCGTTAATGGCATCGATGGGCCGATGGATGTCGCCGTTTCTGGAATCAAGATCGCGGACGTAGCTCCGAAAATACCGTCCAACTCGGCGGCCCGAGTGGCGGACGTGTCGGGCTGCTACGTTACCCCGGGGTTGATCGACCTGCACGCGCATTCGTGGGGCTCCGTGGCTGCAATGTTCCCGGATGAGATGTGTCTGCCGTATGGCGTGACGACGATGCTAGACGTCGGCGGTGCCGGATGGCGCAACTTTGACGACTTCAGGAAGGCCCGGATCGTCCCCGCGGTGACACGCGTTTTTGCTCTCCTGAACATCGTAGGGGCCGGGATGGCTGGTGACGATGCCGAGCAGGATGTGTCGGACATGGACGCGGGCGCGACAGCGGAGAAGATCCTGGAACGCAGGGACATCGTCATCGGGATCAAGACGGCGCATTTCCGCGGACCTGGCTGGGAGAACGTAGACCGAGCATTGGAGGCGGCTGAGCGTTCCGGCACATGGGTGATGATCGACCAGAACGCGGTTGAAACGCGAACCACAGACCAGTTGCTAGAGAAACTGCGACCCGGTGATGTTGCAACGCACTGCTTCGCGTGGAACAAGCCTATTATCGGAAACGATGGCCAGGTGAAGTCACATTTCCGTGAGGCGCGAAATCGGGGTGTGCGGTTCGATGTTGGATCCGGCAACAACAGTTTTTCGTTCGCTATGGCAGTGCCGTCAATCAGGCAGGGCTTTTTGCCGGACACGATATCGACTGACACACGTCGAAAGAGCCTTTTATCCACATTTGCGACTATGCCGGAGACGATGACAAAGTTGCTGGCTGTCGGGATGTCACTTG
>JAPKBN010000008.1 GCA_026421215.1 Dehalococcoidia bacterium | reverse complement strand
TATGGTGCCCCGGGTGAGAATCGAACTCACGACCTGCGGTTTAGGAAACCGTCGCTCTATCCCCTGAGCTACCGGGGCACGCAAGAGATTTTACGGCGTTTGTGGTGTGTGGTGTACCAGGCGTGACGTTGGATTCGCTGGGAACCATATGTCTTCGCACAACGAGCCTGCCCTTCGAAAGTCTCAGGCTGGGTTCACAACCGTTCACAACAACACTGCAGGAGTAGGGCTTTCCCCAATCCTGTCGCGATCACAACCGCAAGTTCGTAAAGTGGTCAGTATTAACGCCACTCGGTAAACAAAGACACCGCCCTTTTCAGGACGGCGTCTTATTTTTACCTTTGTGTGGTGGAGATGGGGAGGATCGAACTCCCGACCTCTGCATTGCGAACGCAGCGCTCTCCCATCTGAGCTACATCCCCACGAAAGTCAGGACCGCCGCCTTGCAATGCGTCGATCCTAACTAAGTTCAAGCGTAGCAGTGGCTACGAATGAGTGTCAACGAAATACACAACTCCGGCCTACTCGTCAGAAACCTTGATAAGCAGCTTTCCGAAGTTCGCTCCACCCAACTGGCCGATGAAGGCTTTTGCCGAGTTCTCAAACCCTTCGACAACGTCTTCTTTGTATTTGATCTGACCGTCACGAACCCACTGCGCCAGTCGCGATCGACCTTCTTCGTACCGGTCGGCCCAGCGGAACACTAGGAAACCTTCGACCGTCGCCTGTGCCGCATGGACGTACCGCAATACACGCGGCCCCATGGAGGGCAAGTCGTCGTTGTACTCGGAGATTCGGCCACATATGGCCATCCGGGCGTACAGATTAAAGTGCGGCATAACGGCCTCGGTGATCTCGCCACCGACATTATCGAAATAACCATCGACACCGTTTGGACAACTTTCCGCTATGGCCACCGATACGTCCTCGGTTTTGTAGTTGATCCCGGCGTCGAAGCCAAGCTCGTCAACGATGTAAGACACCTTCTCGTCGGAACCGGCAATTCCAACAGTACGGCAGCCCATGATTTTGGCTAACTGTCCGACGATGGCCCCGACCGCACCTGAAGCGGCGGACACAACGATGGTGTCTCCCGCCTGGGGCCTGTTCACTTCAAGTAGACCGAAGTAGGCGGTCAACCCCGGCATCCCAAGCACGCCGATCGATGTCGAGATCGGGCCAAGCGAGGTGTCCACGACGTGCGCCCCTGTTATTCCGAGGATGCCGTACTCCTGCCAGCCGATGTGCCCGCGAACGATGTCTCCGGCCTTGAAGCCATCAAGCCGGCTTTCCATCACTCGTCCGACAGATTCACCCTGGAGCACGCCGCCGATGGCCACGGGCGGAGCGTATGACGGTCCGTCTCGCAGCCGCCCACGCATGTACGGGTCTATAGACATCCACAGGTTCTTGACGAGGATTTCGCCATGCTTCGGCTCCGGAATCGGCGATTCGATTAGATCGAGATCACTTTCTTTTGGCATGCCGTCCGGTCGGGTCTTGAGGATCCACTGTCGGTTTACGTTCTCTGGCATTTCGTGGGGCCTTTGTGGTTGTTGCGGGTGATTGCGGGTATTTAGCGTGGCGGTTTTAGGGGCGGATAGTCTTGCCCCTACGGCATTGGTGGTGGCTGAAGTTTAAGACGCCATGGACATCGTCAGCGAGCTGTCAAAAGGCACCGATCTCCACCCCGTTTGAAACATTGGCCTCCTAGAAAGGAGGAAGAGGATTACTCCTACCAATGTAAGAGAAGGTTAGGGGGTAGTCAGTTTCAGATCCAACGGCACCTTACTCATCAGAAACCTTTATGAGTAATTTCCCGAAGTTGGCGCCACCCAGTTGGCCGATAAAGGCTTTCGGGCAGTTCTCGAAGCCTTCGATGATGTCTTCCTTATATTTAATTTCGCCACTCTTCACCCATCGAGCCAGCTGCGCACGGCCGTCCTCAAACTGCGCCGGGTACTGGTTGACCGTGAAGCCCTGGATGCGGCTTCTTGTGCTGTGCACGTAGCGCAATATTCGTGGGCCCATTGACGGCTCTGACTCGTTGTACTCGGAGATTCGGCCGCAGATCACGGTACGTGAGTACATCGCCAGGTGCTCCATCACCGCTTCGGTGATCGGCCCACCGACATTGTCGAAGTAGCAGTCCACGCCGTCAGGAGCGACGAGACCGAGCGCCTCGCTGACGTTCTCGGCCTTGTAGTTAATGCCGGCATCAAAGCCCAATTCGTCGACTACGTACGAGACCTTCTCGTCGGACCCGGCGATGCCGATTACACGGCAGCCGCCGATCTTCGCAATCTGCCCAACAACGGCTCCCACAGCGCCCGATGCGGAAGAAACGACCACTGTGTCGCCCGGCTTCGGCTCGCAGACGTCCAGCAGCCCGAAATACGCCGTCAGGCCCGGCATCCCGAGCACTCCGATCGAAGTAGAGATCGGTCCGTAGTCCGGGTTCACGGGGTTCGCAGATGTCACATCAAGAAGACCGTATTCCTGCCAGCCGATCCTTCCCCGAACCATGTCGCCTGCCTTTATTCCCTCCAGCCGACTTTCCATCACACGTCCAACGGCCTCGGATTCGATCACGCCACCTATGGGCGACGATGTGATTCTGCCCCTCATGTACGGGTCCATCGAGTTCCACAGACTCTTGATCAGAACCTGGCCGTACTCAGGCGACGGCATGGGTGAGTCAACGAGTTCGAAGTCCGCTTCCGTCGGCATGCCGTTCGGTCGTGACTTGAGTACCCATTGGCGATTCTCGTTTTCAGGCATATGACGGCCTCTGTGTTGTTAGGGTGAGAAATATATCGTGTGGCGTGCAGGTCGTAAGGGCGGGCAGCGGCCCGCTCCAAAATGGATGATCATTCGCCCCTGCAGTGTTGTTGGTTTCCAGTGTTTCGGAGTATTCGGAGTGCAGGAGTACAAGCGTGGGCGGATACCGACTCGCCCCTACGTCGTTCCGGGGCACTACCACCGGAGGATGCCGAGTGTAGACGAGGAATGCCGCAAGTGGCGGTATAGAGCGCGACGAGTAGGAAGTTAGAGCGATCCTAAAGGGAGATCAGGTTTAGTTCAGAGTCCAGAGTGCTCATTAAGCCGACCGACCAGCGCCGCTAATGCCTCACCATCGAGCGTCCGGCCAAACATGTTGTCCGTTGAGAACCCGGTCTCGACAGCATTTTGCCAAGTTGCATTGAGAACATGGTCAGCGTTCGGCGAGTAAATAAACCCCGCACGCGGGTGCTACAATCCCGCGCGATTGGTGCCCGTATTGAAGGTCAACCGCTATCGGAGACACCCGTTCCCGATATCACCATCGAAGAGTCCCCAAAAAAGAGGTAGCACGAATTGCTGAAGCATTTCCAAGTCCCGGATGACATCGCTGTCCGCGTGAAAATCGAAAACCTGACCGCAGCGACCAAAGGAGTGTTCCTCAAGATGGGCGTGCCGGAGGACGACGCAAACGTGGCCACCGACGTTCTCATGAAGGCAGACCTGCGTGGTGCGGACACTCACGGCGTTTCCAACATGCTGCGTGCATACGTCGCCTCTTACGGCGATGGCCGTACAAACCCGACTCCTAACGAGAAGATCGTCCGAGAGACCGCTTCCACGGCCGTGTACGACGGCGACAACGGACTCGGAATTATCACCACCCCGCACGCCATGGAGATCGCAATCGCCAAGGCGAAGAACACGGGCGTCGGCATGGTCACCATCAAGAACTCGGGCCACGCCGGGATGATGGCCTACCACGCGCTAATGGCCGTCAAAGAGGGCATGATCGGGACGGCATACACCGCAGGCGGAAACTCGATGGTGCCGACCTGGGGCGCAGAGCCAAAGTTGGGCACGAACCCGATCGCATTCGCCGCCCCAACAGGCACCGAAGAGCCGTTCAGTTTTGATGCTGCCACCACGTCGATAGCTGGCAACAAGATCGGACTCGCAAACCGTCTGGGCCACGGCCTTCAGCCAGGCTGGGTCGCAAACGACGATGGCTCCCCGGACATGGAAGGCGCTGCCGTCTCCGACTTCTCCGCCGGCGGCGTGCGTATGCAGCTTCCGATGGGTTCCACACGTGAACTGGGCTCCCATAAGGGGTACAGCCTGGGCGTGATGGTGGACATCATGTGCGGCCCGCTCTCGGGTGCAGCCGGGTTCGGCGCGGCAACCAAAGAGCGGCGGGCACACTTCGTCGCTGCGTATGACGTGGAAGCCTTCGTCCCGCTGGACGAGTTCAAGGCTGACATGGACGGCATGATGAAGGGACTTCGAGAGACGAAACCTGCGCCGGGTCACGACCGTGTCGTATACGCAGGAATGATCGAGGTAGAGACCGAAGCGGAGCGCCGTGAAATCGGGATTCCGTTGCACCCGGAGGTTGTCGACTGGTTCGAAGGCATCACAAGCGAGTTGAACATCCCGTTCAACTTGCGAGACTAAGGCTCTCGAAGGGCCGGGGTGAGGGCGACGCAACTTCTCCCAAACCCCAGCCTCCGTTCGATGGGGGAGAGGGCATAACGAACTGCTATCTCAGAACAAGGGCCCAGAGTGTTGGGCTCTTGTTTTTCAAAAACAACAAAAGCAATAAGGCCCGCAAATGAAGATCACCGGCGTCGAGACTCTCTATTTCTCCGCTCGCATATACACGGCCGATCGCAATTGGCTGCTGGTGCGCATCCAGACCGATGAGGGGTTGTTCGGCATCGGCGACGCCAGCCCGCTCGGCAACGAGATACAAACGGCATCATTGATCGAGGAGTGGGCTGACAAGTTCCTGGTAGGCAAAGACCCACTCGACACCGAGGCGATCTGGACCGAGATTTACTACAACAACAACGCACGTGGTGGACGCATCGAGACGACCGCGCTATCCGGCATAGACATCGCCCTCTGGGACCTCAAGGGTAAGATCCTGAATCAGCCGATTTACAAACTCCTAGGTGGTGCTCAGAAGGACAAGATTCGGGTCTATGCAAACGGCTGGTACACCGTAGCGGCCGATCCGAAGCTGAATGCCGAGGAGGCCAAGAATACGGTCGAGATGGGCTACACGGCCATGAAGTTTGACCCGTTTGCCACGGCCAACTATTACAACATCTCGTTGGAAGAGGCGCAGACGGCCGAGGATCGGGTGGCGGCTGTGAGAGAGGCGGTCGGGCCGGACGTGGACGTCATCATCGAGGTCCACGCAAAGTTCTCTACAGGGGCCGCCATTTCGCTCGGGCAACGGCTCGAGAAGTACCGGCCGATGTGGTTTGAAGAGCCGACTTCACAGGAGAACGTGGGTGAGATGAAGTACGTGCGAGATCGCGTGAACATCCCGATAGCAACTGGTGAACGGCTCTACACCAAGTTCCCGTTTTACGAACTGGTGAAGGCCGACGCCGTAGACGTTTTGCAGCCAGATATCGCAAACGCCGGAGGTATCACGGAGCTCAAGAAAATCGCCGCCATCGCTGAGGCACGTCACGTCAATATGGCGCCGCACAACACATGTTCGGCGGTCGGCACGATGGCCGAGTGCCAACTTGACGTGACGATGACGAACTTTCTGATCCAGGAGTACCACGCCCAGTTCTACTCGCCCTGGTACATCGACGCCTTCGAGGGGTTCCCGGTGCAGAAGGACGGCTACATCACGCTCCCGGAAGGCCCGGGGCTGGGAATCACCCCGAACGACGAGTTAATAGCAGCGCATGGCTACGTCCCTCCGAAATCAGGCCGACGACACGTACGCCGAATTTAACCACTCTGAGCCCCCAGATTCACAAGGGATCCTTACATGAAAATTACCGACGTCGAGACGTTCATTTTCTCGGCTGCTCACCACAACGCCAATCGAAACTGGGTAATCGTCAAGATCAACACCGATGACGGTCAGTACGGTCTCGGCGACGCCAGCGGACTTGGGAATGACCAGCAGGTGATCTCGCTCATTAACGAGATGGCCGAGACGTTCCTGATCGGACAAGATCCGATGGACTCGGAGGCGATCTGGACGCAGATCTACTACAACAATCAGTCGCGCGGCGGCCGTATCGACACCACAGCGCTATCTGGTATTGACATCGCTCTCTGGGACCTCAAGGGCAAAGCGCTGGGTCTGCCGGTTTACAAGTTGCTCGGCGGGGCGCAGCGCGAGAAGGTCCGCGTCTACGCTAACGGCTGGTACACCAATCCTGGTTCGCCAGAGTTGAACGCCGAGGAGGCGAAGAAGGTCGTGGCGATGGGCTACACGGCCATGAAATTTGACCCGTTCGCCCAGAACAATTACTACAACATCTCGTTGGAAGAGGCCCAGATCTCGGAGGATCGAGTGGCGGCGGTGCGTGAGGCCGTCGGACCAAACGTCGATATCCTGGTCGAGGTCCACGCCAAGTTCTCGACTGGAACTGCGATATCTCTCGGTCAGCGGCTTGAGAAGTACCGGCCCCTCTGGTTCGAGGAGCCGACTTCACAAGAGAACGTGGCGGAGATGAAGTTCGTCCGCGATCGGGTGAACATTCCAATCGCAACCGGTGAGCGGCTCTATACGAAGTTCCCGTTCTACGAGCTTGTGGCAGCGGACGCCGTGGACGTTTTGCAGCCGGATATCGCAAACGCCGGCGGCATTACGGAGTTGAAGAAGATCGCAGCGATCGCAGAGGCACGGCACGTCAATATGGCGCCGCATAACACGTGTTCGCCCGTTGGCACTATGGCCGAGTGCCACCTGGACCTGACGATGACCAACTTCCTTATCCAGGAGTACCACGCAGAGTTTTACACCCCCCACTACTTCGACGCCTTCGACGGCTTCCCACGGCAGGTGGATGGTTATCTGACAGTGCCCGACACTCCCGGGTTGGGGCTGACGATCAACGAAGAGGTGTTGGCCCAACACGGGTACGATCCGACGGCGACGGCGAGGGCGGGAACCAGTCGGCGTATATAGGAAACGTATTCGGAATCAACGCGTAGGGGTGGGCCGCTGCCCACCCCTACGACGATCCCATAAATAACGCTGCATTTTTGAAAGGACAAAACCATGATCGAGAACTCGATGTTCGCAAAGAACAAACAGGGCAAGCAGGCTCTTGTATTCGCCATGCAGTACCCGGTCACGAGCGCTGTCGAACTGGCCGCCCGGGCCGGTTTTGACGCCATCCACCTGGACGGCGAACACGGTGCTTTTAACCCGGTTGCCGTGGACGACATCGTGGCCGTCGCTCACGCGTTCGGCATGAGCGTCACGGCACGCGTGCCCAATATCAATGCCAACGAGATCAACCGCTGGCTGGACCGCGGGTTGCAAGGGATCATGGGTCCGCACATCGAAAACGCCGAAGAGGCCCAAGAGCTTGCCGACGCTTGCCTGTTCCCGCCGGACGGCTGGCGCTCGTGGGGCGGCGGTCGCGGCACGGAGCACGGCGATCTGGACGTGATCGAAGGCACGTACGGCGACAAGTTGGGGTTTGCGCAGTTTGCCAACGCCAACATGCTCGTCGGCGGGCAGATCGAATCCAAAGAAGCGGCAGCCCGTGCTGACGAGATCCTCGCAGTGCCCGGCCTGATGGCAATCGCATGGGGGCCGCACGACATGGCGGCGTCCCTTGGACACCCCGGAGAGCCGGATCACCCCGAAGTCCTCGCCATTCATGACGAGGTCGAGGCAAAGGTGAGAGCGGCCGGCAAGCACCTGTGGTCTGACTACGGCGCCACCCTGGACATGAAGGCGCTGCTTATCGGTGCCGGTCGGGAGTTCGCAGAGGAACACGTAAACGACGCGTTCGAATAGAGTCGTTTCAGCCAAAAGACAATAGCGTGCCGGAGACCAAGCCGAGAGGTTATTCGCCTCGGACTCAGAACGGCAGATTGGCGTAATCGCCAGATTCTGCGAGTCGCGCCACGCGCTACTCACCCGGGGCACTGATATCATCGAATAGTCGACCCTAGATAAGATCGGGAGCCCCTTTGGCAGTCGAAGATCAATTCCAGCAGCCATCGGCCTTTGAAACGGATGAAACCGCGCCCAACGTCGAGCCGGATTCGGTTATCGATGGATTTCGGCTTATCGAGGGCGAATCGGTAGTCGAATCGCTGGACGTTGGCGGGTCAGACAGGTTTGTACTCACCGACCGTCGTGTGATCTATATCGGCGGCGATGAGGACCACCGCAACTGGTCGTTCGCCCCCATCAGCGAGATCAGTTCGGTACGAGTCACGCGAACGGTAAGAGAACGCTCTTCGCTGATCTGGGGCGTGCTCGGGTTGATCGCTTCGATAGGGATCTGGCAGGTTGCGACAAACGAGCGGGTCGGGATCATCGGCGGCGTCGTCATGGCGGCGCTGGGTGTAATCCTTCTTTTCGACTACTACCTGAGAACCCCACCTTCACGCCTCCTATTCGACGCAGCCGGTAAGGATATCGGGGGTCCGCTCAACCGCTCGTCAGAGAACGGAGCGCGGGCGTTCGGTGACAGGGTGTTCGAGCTCAAGGGACACGACACCGAGAAATCTGAAATGTCCGCCACGGCGAAACCGGCCGGGACTACAAGGCGATACCGCTATCCCGGGGCTTAACTAGCGACCTCTAGACACATGTAAGCGTTGGTGCAGATGGCGCCTCGCCAATTGTCAATCCAGGCGTGACATCAAGGTCCAAACCGGACCGATCGCCCCGTTTCAGGTAGTGAAAGGCCACGGCGGCGATCATCGCCCCGTTGTCCGTGCACAATGCCGGCGGCGGCGATATTACGGGGACGCTTGATCGATCATTCAACGCCTCCCTGAGTGCTGCATTCGCTGCAACACCGCCACCGATTACGATCCCCTGAACGCCGAATTCCTCGGCAGCCCGAGCCGTTTTGGTGGCGATCACGTCAGCGACCGCGTCCTGAAACGACCTGGCCAGCGCGGCCACAGCCTCTCTGTCTGGCCCTCCCTCGGGAGCCGGGTAAATCCCTTCGGCACGAGCGCGGTGCAACACGGCGGTCTTGAGCCCGCTGAAACTGAAATCCCAGGTTCCGCGAATCCAGGCCCGCGGCAGAGGATCGGACCGTCGGCCACTCTCGGCGATCTTCTGGATCACCGGCCCGCCCGGATAACCCAGCCCCATCAAACGCGCAGCCTTGTCGAACGCCTCGCCCGCTGCATCATCACGCGTACGTCCGATTCGTTCGAACTCACCGTGCGCCTTTAGCAGCGCAAGATCCGTGTGGCCTCCAGAGACGACCAGGCAAAGCAGGGGGAAGCCGCATCGATCTTCCGGCGGGGGGGGGGCCGGATTCCCGTTCGCCGGGTCGTGCAACCACGCGGCGTACGCATGACCTTGGAGGTGGTTTACGCCAATCAAAGGCTTGCCTGAAGTGGCCGCCAAACCTTTTGCCATGTTGAGTCCGACGATGAGGGATCCGGCTAGGCCAGGGCCGCTCGTCACGGCAATGGCGTCGACATCCCCGAGTGTCATAACCGCTTCTGAGAGTGCGGCACGCACTACCGGCACGATTTGCTGAATATGACTCCGAGACGCTAACTCCGGGACAATTCCGCCATAGCGCGCATGTAGTTCGGCCTGAGATGAAGCGACGTTGGATCGTATCTCACGACCGTCAACCACAATAGCGGCCGCGGTATCGTCACATGAAGATTCAATGCCAAGAATGATCATTTCAGTCGTTCCCCATCCTGCCCACAGAGATTCCACCGGGTTCAGAGCATAGAAATACGCGGTATAGATTACCGAATATTTACGTTGTATTTGATTGTAATTTGATTGTAAACGGTAATAATATCTCCCACTCTTGAACCAATCCGGTTGGAAGAAATTAGTGACGATTACTCGGAGGATGACGTGGCCATTGAAAATTACCCCGCCTGCAAGGCGTGCGGAGACGGAGATCTGGTACCCCTGTCCGACTTTGGCGGCCAGGGATCTGCAGTGCACTACAAAGCTTGGATATGCACGAACCCCGATTGCGGCTTCAACCTGAAAATCAGGAACGGCGACGTATACTTGAACGAACCGATCCTCACCGAAGCGGACCGCCACCGAAGACAGGCGGCCCGGCAGTAACGTAATAACTCCCCGGAGAACTTCGGGGGCGGTACTACGGATCCCTAGAGGACGGCTTGCGAGGAAATGAGCCGACTTTGAGTTCAGCAGTCGCATGCCCGAACCACGGGGAGTTTGCGCGACCACCGCGCCCGCCTTCTAATAAACGCGCCCGGATTGCTATCGCCATGATCGGCCTAGGGTCTCTATTTACGATCGCCGGGATTGGTTACCTGATCTACGCCGAGATCGCGAGGTCAAGGTTGGGCGATCTCGTTTACGAAGTGTCGCCAGTTGAACGTGAGGGTTGGGTCACAGCCCCTCTCCCGGCTGTTGGACCCTCGGACTTCCCGACCTCGAGCGACTCTTCACAAGACCCCGAGTCCGACGGATCTAAGAGTGGTTCCGTAATTTCCGAGCCCCTAGAGGCGGCACAATTATTCCCCGCACGGTGGACCAATCCCAGGTACTGGCCTGAGCCGGAATGGGCAGGCTCATTGCCATACGGAAGGGCAGACCTTCCGGACGGATTTGTGTACTTAAATTCGGCGGAGATTATCAGGGATCCAGTCGTTTCCCCGGCGGCCGAGACTCTTGAGGTACCAGCCATTAACCTCAGAACGTCCGTCTACGGGCTCGCCGTCTACGACGAGGGCGGCAAACAACTCTGGGAGAGCCCGGTCGATATCGTCGGACACATCCCCGGAACCGCGCATCCCGGAGAGATCGGGGCCGGCTGGTACTTTGGCCACCTGGAGAGCCCTGTCCGCGGCGAGGGCAACGTGTTTCACGATCTTCCGGACATCGTGGAGCTAGTCAAACATGATCCGGTAGATATCATCATCGGCAGCGCCGATGGCGAGTTCCTTTACAGGGTGACCAAGACCGGGTTCATACACAGGGATGACCTCGTCCTTGACCAGACCTCTGCCGCTACGGTCACGCTGGTCGCCTCCTATCCGAAGCTTGTGTACGACCATAGGATCCTCGTAACGGGTGAACTTCTGGCCTTCCGCCCTCCCGGCTAAAGATGCTGGCCTCTCGCGTCGAACAAAACACAAGCGATCTCACACTGATTAAACGGAGCAGCGCGGCTATAATTGACGGTGTCTTGTGAAACAGAGCGCAATCAACTGATCGAGGCTCCTGCAATCAAGTGGCTACCCTCCAAAGTGACGCCCATCCGGATGACCAGATGAATGGCATCTCCGGCGTAATCAACGATAAATTTTTGATTGTTGTACTTGCCGTGATGGTCGTTGGAGCAATCATCCAGATCACACTGGGCGGGGTGGTTAGAGTCACCGAGTCCGGGCTGGGATGCCCAGACTGGCCACTTTGCCATGGGTCGATCATCCCGAAATGGGAATACCACACGATGATCGAGTGGAGCCATCGCACGGCCGGCTCAGCGGTTGGACTCTTTTTTATCGCAGCGGCAGTGCGCGTCTGGATATCCCACCGCCAGAATACTTTCCTTGTCGCGGTCACGACCGGGGCCCTAGTGCTGATCGGTATCGTCGGAGGTATCGGCGGTGCCGTTGTGCTGTCCGAGGTAGAACCGGCGCTCAGGACACTTCACCTCGGCCTCGCCGAGCTCGTGGTTTTGGTCGCATTGCTTGCGCTCGCATCTGCAGCAACTGGATGGATGCCGGGCCAGATTTCAAGTGTTTCGAACGGCGCTGCAGAGGTGGCGGTAGAATCTGCCCAGAACCTGCGGGATCTCATCACGATCCAACGAATCACCACGCTGGCAGCAATACTCGTACTTGTGACCCTACTATCCGGTTCATACGCGGTTTGGCGGGGCGCTGGGGCCGTGTGCCCAAGCTGGCCGCTCTGCGGCGGGTCGATCATCCCGCAGTCGGAACTTGTATGGATCCACGCCGCACACAGATTGATCGCCGCCGCCGCCACGCTCGTAGCCCTCTACGCCGCTCACAAGGCGTTCCGGCTATCCGGTGGCTCCGATCTCGTCCGATTACTTTCAATTGGCGCTATGGTTATCGTGGTAGTCCAGATTCTGGTTGGAGCGGCGAACCCCTGGTCGGATTTCGCGGAATGGGCGCAGGCTATACACCTGTCCATGGCGACGATCATGTGGGCAGACCTCGCCCTTCTGGTAGCGGTGCTGGTGATGCGACCTTACAGCGGCGAAGTCACACGAGAGTCAGGTGTGGGATCACAATAAAATGTCGGCTCCTGATCTATACGGTGCCCAGTCCGGTCTCGCGCGTATGACGGCCGTGCTTCGAGATTACGTATCTCTGACAAAGCCGCGGGTCATGTCCCTTCTGTTGCTGACCTCGATAACCGGGATGATCCTCGCTGCTGGAGGATTCCCGGACGGCGTCGTGTTCGTCGCGGTTATTGTGGGCGGGATCTGCGCGTCCGGCGGCGCAAGCGCCCTGAATCACTGGCTGGACCGTGACATAGACCTGGAGATGAAGCGTACCGCCACCCGCCCCGTCGCAAGTGGTCGAGTCCGGCCCATGAGCGCGTTCGCCTTTGGCATCGTCCTGAACATAATCAGCTTTGGTGTGCTCTTTGCGTGGGCCAATCTACTGGCGGCGCTGCTCGCTATGTCGGGCACCCTCATCTACGTGATCGTCTACACCATCTGGCTGAAACGCTCCTCCGTCCAGAACATTGTCATTGGCGGTGCGGCCGGTGCCATCCCTCCCTTGGTCGGTTGGGCTGGGGTGGAGAACAGCATCGGACTTGAGGCCTGGTACCTGTTCGCCATCATTTTCTTCTGGACCCCGCCACACTTCTGGGCGCTCGCTCTCCTCATTAAGGACGAATACAAGGCGGCCGGAATTCCGATGCTGCCTGTGGTCGCGCCCCGCTCGACGACCAATATCTCGATCATGCTGTACACCGTGCTCCTGGTCGCACTGACGCTGGCGTTTGTGTCGGCTAGCGATATGCTCGGGCTAATCTACTTTGTACCTGCGGGCGTTCTTGGGGCCATATACATCGCGCTGACCGCACGCCTGTTCCGGGACGATACCCGGCCGGCCATACTCGGGCTCTACAAGTACTCGCTGCTGTACCTTGCCCTACTGTTCGTGGTTGTGATGGTCGATGGCTCGATCGGCTAGATAAACCAGCGGTTCCAGCGGCATAATCAAGTTGAGCGCATAAATAAAAAGGACGCCCCATGAAAGGGCGTCCTTTTTATATTCTTCTTATCTGCCGGTAAATCCCCTGCAAAGGGGGCGGTATCAGGCGGCCAGCGCCTCACTTGCCACACGGGCGACTTCAGCAAATGCCTCCGGCTCACGAACCGACAGGTCAGCGAGCTGCTTGCGGTCGATATCCACACTGGCCAGCATCAGACCGTGAACCAACCGTGAATAGCTCAGACCGTGAATACGTGCCGCTGCGTTGATGCGAAGGATCCAAAGAGCCCGCATTTCACGCTTACGTAATTTACGGTGTGCCGTCTGGTAGGCCATTGCGTGAAGCAACGACTCCCGTGCGACCTTATATCGGCGGTTACGCGATCCGCGGTGGCCGCGAACGGCCTTTAGTACGGCTCGATGCCTTCGGTGTTTTGTTGTGCCGCGCTTAACTCGTGCCAACTGAGGCTTCTCCGGTGACTAAATGTGACGGTGAACGCCCGGATGATCCGTGCGATCTACCTGCCACTTCGTAAACGTAATCAGGACGACGACACGCGTCGATCTGAAGAAAAAGAGTTTCAGGAAGTTACTCTACCAAGGTTGACGCTTCCGGCGTTTCGCCGCAAGCATCAGGAATGCCTATCGGCCGAGCAACCTTTTGATTCGCTTCGCGTTAGCGGGCGACGTGCCGATCTTCTTGTCGAACAAACGACGGACCCGTGACGTCTTGTTCCGGCGCAGGTGGCTCTTCGGGCCTTTGCTCCTGAGAACCTTTCCGGTGCTGGTCACATGAAACCGGCGCTTTGCGCCTTTATGGGTCTTGATTTTGGGCATTTAGTTATTCGGTGCTTTCGCTTGGTGCACTGGCAGGGGTGTTGGCCGCAACGGCCACCTCGTCCGGAGCCAGGATAATGCTGAGTGAACGCGCCTCCATCATGGGCGCACGCTCCAGTTTTGCTCCATCGGCAAGAGATTCTGCTGCTCGCCTTAAGAGCTTCACAGCCAGGTCAGGGTGGGCGATTTCTCGTCCTCTGAACCGAACCGTGACTTTGACCTTGGCCCCACCGGCCAACAGGTCACGAGCACGC
The DNA here is from genome assembly GCA_026421215.1 of Dehalococcoidia bacterium. Taxonomy (GTDB): domain Bacteria; phylum Chloroflexota; class Dehalococcoidia; order Lucifugimonadales; family Lucifugimonadaceae. Next base: position 40,851 of record JAPKBN010000008.1, on the reverse strand, counting down.
TTGATCTTCGAAAGAAAATCGTGCTCACCGATCTTCATGCTCAACCGAACTTCACGAAGTTCGTTTCGAGCCTGTCCCTTTTTCGCATCACGCTCGCGTTTCTGTTGCACAAACTTGAAGCGCCCGTAATCGAGCAATTTGCACACCGGAGGCGACTGGTTTGGAGCGACCTCAACGAGATCAAATCCCTGTTCCTCCGCCAACTCAAGCGCTGCCTGAAATTCCAGCACAACTCCTGAGCCATCTTCTTCAATAATCCGCACTTCCGGCACTCGGATCTGGCGGTTAATTCGGTAATCGCGGGCTATATGCGGGATCCTCTACCCATCGGTTGTAAAGCCTCAGGAATAATAGTTTTTTGGACACTGATTGACCACGGTGAAGAATACCACGACGAACGGTCACAGGTCTACGTGAGGCCGTTCGAGACTAGCTTGTTCCCGGGGTTCACAAGATCTATAGCGGGACTTACGTCGTATGTACGTTTGATCGACTATGCGGATTTCCGCCATCTGTACCCGGTAGAGTTCCGTGCAGGTATGGGGGTTGAAACGGGGTCCTATGATAGGATCAACCGGTCGTAATCTTTAGATCACCGTTCGATGCCACGAATGTTAGCGAATTCGGGATGAAGATCGTCGGTACCTAACCGACGGACTGCAATACTTGTACGGGGCGACCACCCTTGGCCCAGCCGGGGTTGTCAGGTCGTCCGGTCACCTTAGGAGGTGACTGTGAGCCGGCGCTGGATGCGTAACAGCCTGATCTACCTTCTGATCGTTGTCGCCGTGATAATGGTGTTCTTCCTGTTCTTTGACAGCGGCCCGATTGATGGCGCGCAAGAAATTCCCATCAGTGAGGTCGTCGAGCTCGCTGAAAATCCCGGAAATGAACGCGTCTTGATCGAGGTCGATGGCAACGATCTGACGGTCATAGTCGGCGGAAATACATTTGTGTCCCGCAAAGAGCCAGGCTCAAGCATCGTCGAACTTCTGGACCAGGTTAGCAGCCAGGGCAACGTCTCGATCGAGGTCAAAGAGTCCGGTGGCGGACTCGGAAGCTTTGCCGGCCTCCTCATAAACTTCCTGCCCCTGATCCTATTCGGAGGAATCCTGCTGTTCATGATGCGTCAGGCGCAGGGCAGCTCCAACCAGGCGATGGGCTTCGGCAAAAGTCGCGCACGCATGTTCGTAGGCGCCAAAGCGACGGTGACCTTCTTTGACGTGGCCGGTGCGCCTGAAGCCAAACAGGAACTTGAGGAAGTCGTCGAGTTCCTCAAGTACCCGGAACGCTTTGTCGCTCTGGGTGCGCGGATTCCGCGCGGTGTCCTTCTTGTAGGACCTCCCGGCACGGGCAAGACGCTGCTTGCGAAAGCAGTCGCTGGCGAAGCTGGTGTTCCTTTCTTCTCGATTTCCGGTTCCGAATTCGTCGAGATGTTCGTCGGAGTCGGCGCCTCACGTGTGCGTGACCTGTTTGAACAGGCCAAGCGGCACGGTCCCTCGATCATCTTTGTCGACGAGATCGACGCCGTCGGCCGACACCGTGGCGCTGGACTCGGCGGTGGACACGACGAGCGGGAGCAGACCCTGAACCAAATCCTTGTGGAGATGGACGGATTTGAATCCAGCACAAACGTAATTGTTATCGCCGCCACAAACCGGCCGGATATCCTCGACCCGGCGCTCCTACGTCCTGGTCGTTTCGACCGTAGAGTGACGCTGGACTCGCCGGACATCCGCGGCCGCACCGCCATCCTCGACGTTCACGCCAAGGGCAAGCCTCTGGCTGACGACGTTGACCTACAGAACCTCGCCCAACAGACTCCCGGTTTCAGCGGCGCAGACCTCGCGAACCTGATCAACGAGGCGGCCATTCTCGCCGCCCGCCGCAACAAGAAAGAGGTCGGCCAGGACGAGATGCTCGAGGCGATAGACCGACTTATCGCAGGCCCCGCCCGCAAGAGCAGGGTCATTTCGGAGCACGAAAAGAAGATCACCGCATTCCATGAATCCGGACACGCGATCGTGGGCTACTTCATGCCCAACGCCGACAAGGTCCACAAGATATCTATCGTGGCCCGGGGCCGCATGGGCGGGTACACCCGCTACCTCCCGGACGAGGAGCGAACGCTCCAGACAAAGAGCCAGTTCGAGGCGATGATCGCCACCGCAATGGGCGGTCGTGTGGCCGAGGAACTGGTCTTTGACGAGATAACCACCGGAGCATCAAACGACATCGAGAAGGCGACACAGATCGCTCGGGCGATGGTGACGCAGTTCGGTATGAGCGACAAACTCGGATTGCGGCTCTTCGGCAAGCGCGAGGAGATGGTGTTCCTGGGTAAAGATCTCGGCGAGCACCGTGACTATGGACCTAGAACAGAGGAGTTAATCGACGCAGAAGTCGATCTCCTGCTCCTGGCCGGACGTGACCAGGCCGAGAAGATCATCATTGAAAAGCGCGTACACCTTGATGCGATCTCTTCCTTCCTGATGGAACACGAGACCATCGACGGCAAGCAGATGGTCGAGATCGTAGAGGGCAGAGACCCGCTCGTAACTCTGGCTGCACAGCCAGAGGCGTCCGCCAAGCCTGGTGAATCGGAAGTATCAGAAGAATCGGAAAGCCCGTCATCGTCTCCGGGTTCCGGGGACCAGGGCCGGACTCCGGATATCAGGGACGCCAATCCTCAACCGGGTATGGACTAGTCGATTGGGAATTCCAGGGCCACGAGGCCCCGTGGCCTGACACCTACCCGGCGTCGGGTTCGGTCTGAGTTCCATCCTGAGACTTCAGATCGCGCTGTCGGTAGTACAACCCCCAACGGTTCATCGCTTCCCGGATCCGCGCGTCGTCCAGATTAGCAATTTCTTTGAAAAACCCGGCGAGCACGTGCGCCGGACGTACCCCGTCCTCGCACACCCAGCTGCGATCCCCTGGGACCATGTAGAGGAGCCCGTTCTGGTGAGGGCACTCCATCTCCATGGAAGCGCTCCCCTGCCCGGCCTTCAGCGTAAATCCGCCGCCTTCCATTACGGGCTTACCGGACGGCGTTTCTTGGGCGGACATATCTCTCCTCGTACCGGGCGATCGCCCGGTGGTTCTTGCTGCTGGTCCGTTGTGAAGCGTAGGAATGTCACTCCGTAGATTGGTAACCCGCGCACTCCTAATATCGACCGTCAGGTGGTGGTGCAGGAATTCCTCGATCTCCAGAACGATGATGTTCAATTTTAGAGTAGCCTTGTGTCGATCAGAGTTGCCCTGGTTTACAGGGTCTTACAGAGACCAATCAGGAGACCGCCTATGGGCATCCACTATCAGGACCGTGACATTGTCGTCTACAAGACATCGTGTGGGCCTTTCGATAACAATTGTTACTTACTGGTTTGTCGTAAGACAGGTCAGAGCGCCATCGTAGACACTCCAGAGGATCCGGAGGTGGTGATGAAGCAGGCGCGGGGTACCTCCGTCAAGGCAATACTGATCACCCACAACCACAACGACCACCTGGCCGGGTTCGATACCGTCTTTGGCGTTCACGAAGTGCCAATCCATATAGGGACGATGGATGGCGAGTCGCTGGATGGCAAAGGCGTCACCGAGTGGATCCCTGAGGGCGATATCAAAAATGTCGGGGAATTGAAGATCAGGACTATACACACGCCGGGCCACACGCCCGGATCGACCTGTTACGCCATCACTACGGAGTCCGGCAATCACACACTGCTCCTGTCAGGAGACACCCTGTTCCCGGGAGGCCCCGGACGGACGCGCAGTCCGGAGCTTTTCCGTCAGGAAATAAAAAGCATCATCGACCGGTTGTTCATACTGCCGGGGAACACCATAGTGCTCCCCGGTCACGGTTCGGACATCACAATCGCGGAAGCAAAAAAAGAATATCTCGTATTCGCCTCAAAGACCCGCGAGGATGATCTGCACGGCAACGTGACCTGGCTGGAGGATTAGTGCAGATTCCGGGCGTCATCGATTCTGGCAATAAATACCGTCAGATCGACGTTCCGTGGTCGATAAGAGATGTGCTCCTCGCATCCGGCGCCGTAGTCGGTGTCGTGATCCTCACGATTGTCGTCGCATCCCTGCTGCTCAGACTGGCCAGCATGGACGACGACTGGCTCTCCGAAGGCAAGCTACTTGGATTCCCGGTTCCGTTGGCACTCGCGATCTTGCTGGAAGCATTTTTCCTGGGTGCCGTCTATTTTTACGCCGGGGTGAAACGCGCGGCTACGATCCAGCAGCTCGGGTTTTTGCCACCCGAGGGCCGAAAGCCTTACCTGCTAGCGCTGGGTGCGTGGATCGCCGGGATCATTGTCCTGGTTGTGTGGAGTCTGCTCACGGAGATCATCGGAATCGACCTGTTTAAGATCCCGGCTCCTGCCAACGAACTGGTGGACTATTCCGGAATCCATCTGGCGTTTTCTATAATCGTCATCGGTCTGTTCGGCCCGTTTTGCGAAGAGATTTTTTTCCGCGGGTTCGCCCTTCCTGTTTTTGCCCGGCGCTACGGACTCTGGGGCGGCATACTCATTAGCGCTGCCCTGTTTTCGGCATTCCATTTCAGCATCGGGGCGCTGGTCCCGATTTTCATCTTTGGTATCGTCCTCGCATGGCTTTATGTACGCACCGGGTCTATCTACCCGAGTATGGTCGCCCACGCAGTTCAAAATATAGTGGCGACGCTTATGGTCAATTGACCATACATCGCCTGATAAATCGGTAGTTCCCATTGCAAGAAAGTTAACTTGTCTGAAATGTCAGAAAGACTGAACTCCGCGTTTCAACGGGCCCGCGATGAACGCCGGGCCGCTTTAATTCCGTTCGTCACCATCGGCTATCCATCCGTTGAGGCCACCCTCAAAATCGTTCCAGAGCTTGAAGCTGCCGGCGCGGACGTGATCGAGCTCGGGATCCCGTTCAGCGATCCGCTGGCTGAGGGGCCGACGATCCAGAAATCCAGCCAGCACGCGCTTGAACTCGGCGTCTCTTCCGAGACCGCAATCACGGTCGCCCGTGAACTCCGCAACGCCGGAGTCACGGTGCCCATGGTGTTCATGGGCTACTACAACCCGATCCTGTCTTACGGCGTCGAGCGCTACTGCAAGGACTCCGCGGAAGCGGGAATAGACGGATTCATAATTCCAGACCTCCCGACTGAAGAGAATACTGAGCTCAAAGCGCTTACCGAAAAGTACGGCCTAAGCCTGATCCCGCTGGTGGCGCTCACCAGCCCCGACCGGAGGCTTGAAGAGGCATGTGCAAACGCCTCCGGCTTCATCTACTGCGTCGGCGTGCTCGGCGTTACCGGGGTAGCTGAGACCGCCTTTGACCGGGTCCACGGGTTGGTGGACGAGGTCCGACGGCACACAAGTCTGCCGGTTGGGGTCGGCTTCGGAATTCGGGCACCGGACGATGTAAGAAAGGTATCCGCGTTTGCTGACGCTGCCATCGTTGGGAGCGCTCTTGTGGACGTTATCGGAGCCGGTCCTGAGGAGACATCGGCGGAACGGGCGGGAGCGTTTGTACGCGAACTGGCCGCGGGGACTCGCGTGGGCTAAACTGCTCGCCGCGCAGTCGACGAACCTCGGCCTGCGGCGTCACGACGAAATCACGCTTGAACCATTGGGAACACGATGACTGTTAGAGGCGTACGCGGGGCCACGACGGTGACCGAGGACACAAGAGAAGCGATTCTCGATGCAACCACGGAGTTGATTACCGAGATCGTTTCAGCCAACGCTATAGACAAAGACGATCTCGCCTCGGTCCAATTCACCACTACCATCGACCTCGTGTCCGAGTTCCCGGCCGTCGCAGCCCGCATGCTGGGATGGGTACATGTGCCGTTGCTCCACAGCCACGAGATGGCCGTGCCGCATGGGTTTCCACGCTGCATCCGAGTGCTGATGATGTGGAACACAGATCAAGCGCCACAAGATATAAAACACATATACCTTCGAGACGCGGTAAACTTACGCACGAAACAGAGTGATCTAACCTGAACACTTCAAGAGACATCAAGAAATTAAGTAAATGATCGGTCGACCGGTGACAATTGAAGGTGCAACTTCCGCACACACTCTGGTGTGCAGTGCCTTTACGCGCTTCACCTTGGTCCCGTTGTTTACGAGCGGGCGTCCCTATACCTATAGCGGGTAGATTCCCGCCCGGGCGCCCGAAAATTCCAATTTCTTGCTGCCCCATACTACTTGCGCGCGTATCCCGCACACCCCTCGTAAAAGGCCACAAGTTCCCATGACTCAACAAGCCATCTTCTCCACAGGCGACGGCCCGGCATGCCACTGTCGACGGTTCTTTTATCCAGGCCGCCAGTAGCCCGAACCCTCTCTCACACCCACACCGAAAACCGAAAGACCCCGAAACGATATGACTACCTCAAACGTAAATGTGGAACGTATGGACCGCCTTGGCACCCCGGATGATTACCTCTCAGAACTCCCGATCACGCCCGAAGCGACGGCCCTTGTTGCGCGCGCCCGCCACGAACTGGAAGACATCATGGCCGGCAAGGATGACCGCATGGCGATGCTTGTCGGCCCTTGCTCCATCCACGACGAGAAGGCCGGGATTGAGTACGCCGAGAAACTAGCGAAGCTCGCCGAGCGCGTGAGCGACCGCATACTCGTCGTGATGCGGGTCTACTTCGAGAAACCACGGACAACAGTCGGCTGGAAGGGCCTCATCAACGACCCTAATCTGAACGGCACGTTCGACGTGGCCACCGGGCTGCGACGCGGCCGAAAATTCCTACTGCAGGTCGCAGAGCTTGGGTTGCCAGCGGGCACCGAGTTTCTTGACCCGTTTACGCCGCAGTATATGGCGGACCTCGTTTCGTGGGGAGCGATCGGGGCACGCACCACCGAAAGTCAGACGCACCGGCAGATGGCCAGCGGGCTGAGCATGCCGATAGGTTTCAAAAATGGAACCGGCGGCACACTTCAGATCGCCGTCGACGCCATGATCGCAGCCGAGTCTCCGCACGCATTTCTAGGGATAGACGGTGGCGGCCGCGCCAGCGTCGTACACACCACCGGCAATGTAGGTGTTCACCTGATCTTGAGGGGCGGAGCGGACGGCCCGAACTACGACGCCGAATCTGTAGCAAAAGCCGCCGTACTCCTGGAAGCGGGCGGTGTGTCAGAACGACTTGTCATCGACTGCTCCCACGCCAACAGCAATAAGGATCACAACCGGCAGCCGATCGTGTTCCGTGACGTTATCAAGCAGCGGGTGGCCGGCAACACCTCCGTCGCCGGCATCATGCTCGAAAGCCACCTCAACCCCGGAGCTCAGAAGCTGATCAACGGCCTTGAAGGGCTCGAGTACGGCGTCTCGATCACCGATGCGTGCATCGACTGGGCCACGACAGAAGAGCTTCTTCTAGAGGCATACGGCGCGCTTTCCGGGAAGGTCGGCGCAACGGCCTGATCCGGGGCCGATTCCCATATCATCAGGACATCGGAAAATTGGTGACTACACGTCGCCAGGAAGTTAAAATTCGATGATCGTCACAATGGAACGGCTGGCCACAGATGAGCAGGTCCAGCCCGTCGTTTCGAACTTCTCCGAGACCAAGAACGCGACCAAACTGATCCGCGGAGTTGAGCGCACCGTGATCGGAGTCGCCGGGGATCACATTAATGAAGACCTTCGCTCCCGGCTGGAGGCCTTGCCGGGTGTAGAAGTTGTAATGCGTATTACGAGGTCCTACAAACTCGGCGGCCGTGAGTTCCACCCGATCGATACCGTGGTCAATATAAAGGGCGTCAAGATCGGCGGAGGCAACGCACCCGTCGTGATAGCCGGACCGTGTTCTGTCGAGTCCGAAGAGCAGCTCATGGCGACAGACATCGCCGTCAAAGCGGCAGGCACAGACGGCCTTCTCATCGCGGGCCACCCGAAACCCGATCAAGCTATGTCTGACGGGCCGCAGTCTGTAACATTTGAAAACTCCCGCCACTTCATGGATGGAGTTCGCAGCGTCACCGGTGTGGGATCGGACAACCGCGTTCCGCTTCGTGCACAGTCCCTTGGCGTATAAGCAGCCTTCTTCTCAGCTTTCAGAATGTCAGGACAATGAGCCTCCAGTCCCAGCTCAAGACAGCATCACCGGGCCAACCTGGCGTGGTAACCGTCGGTACGTTCGACGGCGTTCACATCGGACACGCGCGGCTGTTTGAGGCGACCATCGAACTGGCACATAACACCGGCGCTGACAGCATTGCTATCACGTTCAAGTACCCGCCACGTGAGTTACTTGACCCCGCCAGATCCGTGCCGCATCTCGGGCCCCTGAATGAGCGAGTCGTGCTGATCAAAGATCTTGGGGTAGACCACGTGATCGAGGTCGATTTCGATGACCAGATCCGCAACATCGGTGCTGACGATTTCGTGCGCATTCTGATGGAGGAGTTAGACATGAAGGGACTCGTGCTTGGGCCAGGAGCGACCGTCGGTCACGATCGAGGCGGGGACGAGGCCCGCATGAAGGCGCTGAGCGAAGATCTGGGATTTGAGCTGCGCGTCGTCCAGCCAGCACAGGTGAACGGGGTCGTGGCACGTAGCTCCACTATCCGGACCGCCCTCAGCTCTGGAGACATGGCAACCGCATCGGAGTTGCTTGGACGCACCTTCAGCATCACCGGCACCGTGACCGAAGGTGATCGCAGGGGTCGAACGCTGGGCTTCCCCACGGCGAACATCACACCTGACCCATCTGGTGTGATCCCCTCCGACGGGATTTACGCCTGCTATGTAACGACCGATAACGGCCGCTATATGGCCGCCACGAGTATCGGCATCCGACCCACCTTCGATAACGGACCCCGAATCATCGAACCGTTCTTGCTGGATTTCGATGAGGATCTTTATGGCAAGCAGATCACCGTAGAGTTCACGAAGCGCTTGCGTGGCGAGGAACGTTTCGACAGCGTCGACGCGCTGATCGTACAGATGAACAACGACGTCGATGATACACGCCGACTACTCGGCACAGCTCACCAACAGTCAGGATCCCGTTAGCGCCATGGACATCATCGAAGAACTGCGTTGGCGCGGCGCCATATTTGACTCGACACCCGGCGTGGAGGAAATGCTGGGTGGTGAAAAAACCACCGTCTACGTTGGCTTCGACCCCACTGCTCGAAGTCTGCACGTAGGCAACTTGGTTCCGATCATGGGCCTTGTGCGAATGCAGCGGCACGGCCACTCCCCTATCGCCATCGCAGGAGCGGGCACAGGGATGATCGGGGACCCGTCAGGACGGGACGACGAACGTCAACTTTTGACGGTGGAACAGATCGACGACAACGTAAAGAATGTCAAACTCCAACTCGCCCATTTCCTGGACTTTGACGTCAAATCTAACCCCGCCCGTGTCATCAACAACGCCGACTGGCTGCGAAAGATTGGGATGACGGACTTCCTCCGGGATGTCGGCAAGCACTTTACGGTCAACTACATGCTGTCCAAGGAGTCCGTGGCAACACGAATGACCCGAGAACAGGGCATCTCGTACACGGAGTTCAGTTACATGCTGCTCCAAGCGTACGACTACCTCGTACTGCACGATGATTACGGCTGCAATTTGCAGATGGGCGGCTCTGATCAGTGGGGCAACATCCTCGCCGGTGTTGAGTTGATCCGACGGGCGCGCGGGCATCAAGTGCACGCGCTGTCGTACCCGCTCATCACGACGGCATCGGGCGCGAAATTCGGCAAGTCTGTCGGCGGAGCACCAACCCTGGACCCGGAGGAGACCTCTCCTTACCGGTTCTACCAGTACTGGATCAATGTCGACGACGCAGACGTTATCCAGTACATGAAGTTGTTCACGCTATTTGAGCCTGACCAGATCGCCGAGTTCGAAGGCGCGGTCGCATCCGAGCCACAGAAGCGCGAGGCGCAGCGTTCTCTGGCCCGCACGGTGACTGAGATGGTGCATGGATCGAACGGCGTATCGACAGCGCAGCGAGCCACGGATGTGCTTTTTGGCGGCGAGATGGACGGCTTCTCAGCGGCTGAACTGCTGGACATCTTTGCGGACGTGCCGTCTGAAGAACTCGACCGCTCGTTGATCAAGGATGATGGGTTGCCTGTGGCGCAACTGCTCACACACTCCGGCGCAGCAAAGTCGAACGGCGAGGCGCGTCGCTTGATCGAAGGTGGAGGTGTCTACCTGAACAACGTGAGGGTCAGTGACGCCCGCGGTCTCGTCACGCTGGAGGGTGCTATCGATGGCCAGATAATCGTGCTCCGGCGCGGCGCACGTAACTACTTCATGCTGCGAATCGTTTAACCGTAGCCGAAAGTTCCGGTTCACATCACGCCATTATTGGCGCGGGGGTCGCTAAACTTGTACGTCAGCGTGCCCCGCGACGGAGTTCTTTGAATATGGCGGCGCGTCCGAACGCCGCCATACATTCACCCACATCACCACTGGCAAGACGACGGGAAGAAATGTCCGATTTGAACTTGAGAATCCCCGGCCCGGTCCCTCTACCTGAGGACGTCCTAGAAGTGGGCGGCAGACAGATGATCAACCATCGCGGACCGGAGTTCGCAGACATCATCAACCGGATGACAACGAACTTCAAAACGGTGCTCGGCACTCAGGGGCGCGCATACTTCCTGACCGCATCCGGTACGGGCTCAATGGAGGCGGCGATCGTAAACACGCTGTCCCCCGGCGACCGGGTACTCTCAATCAGCATCGGATCCTTCGGCAACCGTTTCGGCGACATCGCAGAGGCGTACGGCGTTGAGGTCACACGGATCGAGTTCGAGTGGGGCAAGGCAGCCGATCCGGAACGCGTCCGTGAAGAGATTCGCTCGATGCAGGAGTGTGCAGCTGTCGTGGTCACGCACAATGAGAGTTCTACCGGCGTGATGAACCCGATCGATGACCTATCTAGGGTCATCCACGATGAGTCCGACGCCCTCGTGCTTGTTGACGCAGTCAGCAGCGCCGCCGGCGTTCCACTGCCGATGGACGACTGGGGTCTCGACGTGGTCGGCACCGCTTCACAGAAGTCTTGGGTCGCTCCACCTGGCATCGCAATGGTCGCCATGAGCGATCGTGCATGGAAGGCGCACGAGAATTCCAAAATCCCGAAGTACTACTTCGATATTGACCAATACGAGAAGTTCCTGCAGATGGGCCAGCCGCCTTTCACTCCCGCACTTTCAATAATCTACGCGCTGGACCACTCACTGCAGGCGATCATCGACGAGGGCATCGAAGAAGTCCTTATCCGACACGCGGCTCGGGCGCAGCAGACGCGCGATGGCGCAAAGCGAATCGGCCTGGAGCTGTTCCCGGATCAATCGATCGCGTCCGATACGGTGACGGCCATTCGTGTCCCAGACGACATCGACGGCAAGGTGCTGGTGTCCCACGCACGAGACGTTTACAACGTTGAGCTGGGTGGCGGTCAGGAAAAGTTGGCCGGGAAGATTATCCGAATCGGCCACATGGGATGGGTGCTGCCAGAGCACATCGACGAGAGCATTGATGCCGTTGAGAAAACGCTGGCGGATCTGCGAGCGTAACCCTCAGAGGGCGAGTTGTTTGGTTGGCGGTTTTCGTATCTCTGACCTGATTACTGGCCGGGGTCCGATAACTCAATAATTTCGGCAACGGCGAAAGGCGGTTCCAGTTGCAGTGGGTCAAACAGACCGGATATCAAAACAGCCGGATCGCGCGATCCGGACTGTTTGCGGCGGGAATTTTCGCCGCGCTGTTGATGGCGTGCGGAAACAGCAATAGCCCCGGGAATTCCAGCAGCCCTGCTGACACGACGTCCAACGCCGGATCCACAGTGCAAGCCACCGCCACTTCCACGCCTGCCGCCAAATCGGCCTCACCAAACCCCAGTTCCACGACCGAGATCGTATTCGCTCCTGATTTCGAGTTGCCTCAGGCTGGTGGCGGAACGGTCAGGCTTTCGGACATTTATTCCCGTGCCAACACCGTACTCGTGTTCTACCGCGGCTACTTCTGAGGTATCTGCCGTAACCAGCTCGGAGAGCTGCAAGAGATCTACCCGGAACTCACACAACTTGGCGGAGAGGTGGTGGCACTGAGCGTGGATGACGCCGAAAACGCCACTGAGATGAAGGATGCATACGGGCTTGAGTTCCCCGTGTTGTACGACACCGACACCTCCGTCGCAACAGAGTACGGCGTGTATGACCTACTTGGAGACGGGGTTTCAGCGCCCGCCACATTCATCATCAGAACAGACGGCACGATAGAGTCCGCGCTGATCGGCACCTCGATATCTGAACGCCCGACCCCTGATTCGATACTCGACGTGCTCGCCTCGCTCGCTGGGATAGATCGGGAAGTGATGACGGATCCCACCGATGATGTTGAGGTTGTCCTCCCGATGGCGGGGGCGCCTGAGATTGGCCAGCTGGTACCGGATTTTTACCTGCCAACGGCGAGCGGTGAATCCGTTTCTCTCAGCGAAAATCTAGGCGAGCGTAACGTCGTGCTGGTGTTCTTCCGCGCCTGGTGGTGAGGATCCTGCCGTCAGCAACTCTTGCAGTTGCAGAAACATTACGATGAGATCACAGCACTTGACGCCAGGGTTGTCGCCATGACCACGCAGGATCTGAGCACCACATCAGGCTCGATCGAATCGGTGGGCATCTCCTTCCCTCTCGCCTACGACGTGACGGCCACCGTCCCGCGTCAGTGGGAACGGTTCGATAACTTTCATACGGAGCTGGCGGACGCAGCAATCTACGTGATCGATAGGGAAGGGATACTGGTGTGGGAGTCGATCGGCAAAAACTCTCAACACTATGTAAAAGCGGACGAAATCATCAAGCAGCTTGAGTCGATAAACGGCTGAGTGCAACTCTCCGTCCAATAGGAAGCGTCAATCAACCACCGAATTTACGCTTGGTGAATGAGCGATACAAGTTCGCCCTCAAGGCTCTGGATCGCAGCGCCCGTGTGCAACTTCGGGTGGAAGTAGGTCGACTTGGAGGGCAGCCGCTGGCCACGCTTCACGATCGTCTCAAATGGCCCCATCGGCACCGCACGCATCACAAATCCGACCTGTGCGGCGCCGCCCGCCACAGATCCCAACACGGCGGCGGCGTTGTGCTCAAAAGCTATAACAGCCTGTTCTCGATCCAGGTCGAAAGTTGAACGTATAACCTCGCCATGCAGCCGGACGTAATCGGAAGCCTGAAGTTCGTCCTTGGCGTCCGCCGGTGAGCGCATCACGCCTATCTGGAGGCGATCCGGCTCGATTCCGGCGAACCCCATTGCCACTTGATCCTGCGGCATATCGTTCAAAGCCTTCTCGAAATCGGTCGCCGATGAGGGATCAATCGGGCCCCTGTCTTCGAGATCGAACGCCTCACGGACGTAATGCCTAAACTGGGCTAATTCATCGTCCGTTGTGCTCACTAGCATGCGGTGGTAGCCAAGAAGGAGCAATCCCGGATCGTCGACGGAGATGAGCGTCATCAGGCGAAAATTGACGGCCTCATCCGGGCCGACGGTGCGCTCCGCACGAACCTCCTCAAGGTAGGTCAGGGCGGTCTCGTAGCGGTGGTGCCCATCAGCCAGGTAAAGCTGCGTGTTCGCCAGCGCCGTTGTCACGCTCTCGATATCAGACGGGTCGGAAATCCGCCAGAGCCGCATCGAAGGAAGTCCCTCCGGCGAGGCGTCAGCGACCGACTCACCGGACATCGCACGTTTCATCACCCTGGCCACAGTGGAATCAGGGTCCCGATACAGCGCCATAAGCGGGCTGTAGTTAGCCTTCACTGACCGCATCAACTCAAGCCGGTCAACCTTGGGTCCTGAACGTGTGAACTCATGCGGAAGTACAACGCCGCTATCAAAGTCCACCAAGCGTACTGCGGATATCAGACCTCTTCGGACGTAATCATCGCCAGCAAACGAAAACGTCTCCTCGATGACGTACATCGATGGCGAATCGTCTTCTTGGAGCACGCCAGAGGCAAGCCACTCGGCCTGGAGGGCGGCCGCCCGGGCATACCGGTCGTTGCCCGGTGTGTCCCCCGGTTCATCTCTTCCCCATTCAAGGCGAATGACGTTGAAGGGGGAACCGGCGTATAGACTCTCCCGTTCCGCTTCCGAAATCACGTCAAAAGGCGGACATAGGAGGGCCGAGAGATCGCCCGCTGACCGGGTGTTGTATCTAACTCCACGGAAGGGTCTTACGCCTACCAACGTTCGATGCCTGCTTTCATGTTGAACAGCTCTTCGCCCATAGCGAGAAACATATCTGGTTTGTATGAGTGATAAATTTCATCTCAGGGCTGGGCCACATCGGGTACAACCAGAAACCAATGAGTATATGCGTGACGATGGCCGATTTACGTGCGATTAACGTGAAACGACGGACCTGAACATCTGCGGCTGACAGCAGGATTTCGGGCTATAACGACGAACCACTGCTCTCGCCCGGAGATACCCGAGTCGAGACGAACGCCATACGACCCGGCACGCAAATGAACAGCGCTATCCCCAGACCAGGGCTGAACATCTGTCGGGCACAGGCATAAAATGATCGCCATGACCTCAAAATCCGCCGCCAAGCGGGCTGCCGAGTTACGCGACACACTCAACCGGGCGAACCGGTTGTACTACGTCGAACAGGCGCCAGACATGTCCGACGCCGAGTGGGACGCCATACTCCGTGAGTTGCAAACTCTTGAGGCCGAGCACCCGGAACTCCTAACGCCTGATTCGCCAACGCAACGCGTCGGAGCGCCGCCTTCGGACGGCTTCGCAGAGGTGCTCCACCCGTCGCCCATGCTCTCGCTGGGCAATGTGTTTGACCGACAAGAGCTCGCAGCGTGGCATAAGCGTGTAAGCGAGTACGTCGAGGTCGATCAGTTCGACATAAGCTGTGAGTTGAAGATCGATGGATTAGCGATCGCCATCCGCTACCAGAACGGCGTTCTGGTCCAGGCTGCTACGCGCGGTGATGGAATTCGTGGCGAGGACGTGACGGCGAACATCCGCACCATAAAGTCGATCCCGCTCAGGCTGGCAGGTGACGATGTACCCCCGGCCCTTGAAGTGCGGGGAGAGGTGTTCTTCCCCGTCTCTGCATTCGAGGAGTTCAATGCTCAACGGGCAGAACAGGGTCTCCAGACCTATGTGAACCCCCGAAATTCAGCCTCTGGCTCTCTGCGTCAGCTCGATTCAACCGAGACTGCGGCGCGGCCTCTCGAAGCTTTTATCTACTCGATCTCAGGTCCCGTCAGCGGCATGCTTCAGACGCAATCCGGCGTTCTGAGTGCCCTGAAACATTGGGGCTTCAAGACCAATCCGTGGTCACGCGTCGCAAGTAATCTTGATGAAGTGGGTCAGGCGTTCGACGCCGCATCTGCGGACCGTCCAGAGCTCGACTACGGGATCGACGGGGTTGTGATTAAGGTGGACGATCTGGCACTACAGGCTCGTCTCGGGACCGTTGGACGTGATCCTCGCTGGGCCACGGCATGGAAGTTCCCGGCCGAGCAGGTGAGCACCACGCTGAAAGAGATTGCCATCAACGTCGGGCGCACCGGCAGCCTGACCCCGTACGCCATCCTGGACCCTGTGTTCGTGGGCGGCGTAACCGTAAGCCAAGCGACCCTCCACAACGCCGACGTAATCGCCGAGAAAGATCTCAGGGCGGGCGATCTGGTGATTGTCCAGCGTGCAGGGGACGTGATCCCCCAAGTAGTCGGGTTAGCACCGGAAAATAAACGTGGCTCGGATTCTAAACCGTTCGATATGCCGGACCGGTGCCCGGCGTGTGACAGCGCGGTTGTCCCTGACGAAGAAGACGTGGTAATCCGCTGCGTCAACGGCCGCTGTCCGGCGCAGGCGGTTCGATTGCTGGAGCACTTCGCATCACGAGGAGCGATGGACATCGAGGGCCTCGGAGAGAAGCTGATCGCGGTGCTGTACCGGGATGATTTCGTGGCCGACGTGTCCGATATCTTCGATCTTTCGGGCAGCCGCGAGGACCTGATCGCCATCGACAGGATGGGCGAAACCAGCGTCGAGAACCTTCTTAAGGCGATAGATGGCTCCAAAACGCAATCCCTTACACGACTTATCACCGGCCTCGGCATCTCACACCTCGGCTCGGAAAACGCGGAACTAATCGCTAATCACTTTCGTTCGCTGAAGGCCCTGATCAATTCATCCCTGAGGGCCAATATCTGGCGTCATATCCCGATCGAGGACAAAGGTCATCCAAACCTGATCAAGGGCCTTCTTGGTATCGAAGGAATTGGCCCGACTATCGCCGATAGCGTCCAGGATTGGATGCAGCTCACCTCGAACTTGCGCATTCTGAAGAACCTTGACGCGCATGGTGTAAAACCGCCTGTACTCGAAAAACGAGATGATGGCGATCTACTTTTTGCCGGCCTACGTTTCGTCGTGACCGGCCGGCTTGATTCATTTTCGAGACAGGAGGCACAGGGCAGGATCAAAGAGCTTGGTGGCACCGTATCGTCCTCCGTATCTGGCAAGACCGACTACGTTGTCGTCGGGGCAGATCCGGGATCGAAAGCCGACTCGGCAATCCGGATGAATGTTCCTATTTTGGAAGAAGACCAGTTTCTTAGATTCCTGGGCGGTGAGGTGCCCGACGTTGACGAGACGGCCTAGATCGCGGTCTATGAAACTGAGGCGCACAAAAACCACTATTCGATGATCAACAAGCCAATGACTTATCATCGCTTTACACACGAGCGAACTAAAGTGCAGCACGCACATTTAAAAACCCGGCAAAGATGTAGTAAGCGCGGAGGATGAAACATGACCTCGCCGTCGGGGCGAGCGGCTCCCACCACCGGGTGGGTCGGCGCTTTCGGACCATCTCAGTGGCGATGTAATTGATCTCCTTCAGGAGTTCCTCGCTGCTTTTAACCCACAGGAATAGTCATTAGTGCTCAAGAAGTTTCTGGACCCGTTCAGGCTCCTCAGGGGTGAAGAACGGGAGCGTCTCGAATACGCGAGCGCACGCAAACCGCTGATCGTGGTCGGCCTCGCCAACCCGGGCGCAAAGTTCCGCGGGACACGTCACAACGTAGGCGCTATGTGTGTGGATGAACTCGCTCGCAGGGCTGGTACGCGTCTTGAAAACAAGGTGCGTGATACGGAGCTTGCGGAGACGGAGATCGGGGAAGCGCCGGCGATCATCGCTCGGCCGATCACCTACGTGAACGAGAGCGGAAAGTCTGTCCGAAACATTCTCCGCAAGTTCAACGCAGAGCCAAATCGGCTATTACTGATCGTGGACGACATGGATCTAAAGATCGGACGTCTCCGCTTGCGGGCGGGCGGAAGTTCGGGCGGCCACAACGGCCTCAAGTCCGTGCGTCAAGCGACGGGCACCGACGATTTTCCGCGCCTGCGGATCGGAGTCGGGAGGCCGCCGGCAGGCAGTGACCCGATCCAGCACGTCCTCGGCCGATTCCGCCCCGACGAAAGAGAGCTCATCGAGAGCGGGGTGAACAGGGCCGCCGATGCCGTAGAGGCGATCCAGCGTGAGGGCCTGGAGCGTGCGATGGAGATTTACAACCGATCGGCATAAGGCGAGCTAATCGTCGCAGAACCACACCCACCCTGAGGCCCTTGAAAGGCCCGTCGCCCGTTCAGGCTTTTTCATTGTGAGAAGGGCAATACCCGCGGAACAAGTCTCGAAACCTCAATCCGCTCACGGTCGGGAAAGGATTGAGGTTAGGGATGTGTCACTTGGAAAGCGGCAAGACGCCAATGTGTTTTTAAACGCATCCGGTCCTTCGAGAACCTCGGGACGCTGGCGCTGGTGAGGCGAATCGTGTTGTTACGATATGGGATTTTATGCCTTCGCCTCTCCCGCTGCGAGAGGAAGCCCTACCCGTCCCCTACCCTATCGAGTCAAATCCTGTGTACGGCCGAAGTACTTCCGGGATAGATACTGTGCCGTCTGCCTGCTGATAGTTCTCCAGAATTGCGATTACGATCCGGGGCAGCGCCAACCCAGAGCCGTTCAGAGAGTTAACGTAGCCCGGGCTCCCACCGCCTTCGGGCCTGAATCGCGTATTGGAACGTCGGCCCTGGAAATCTGTACAGTCCGATAGCGAACTGACCTCTAGCCACTCCTGCGAACCCGGTGCCCACACCTCCAGATCGAAAGTCTGGGCGGACTGGAAACTGATGTCTCCCGTGGCAAGCGCCAGCAACCGCCACGGCAGTCCGAGCCGCTCACACAGGTCTATCGCGTCGGCGATCATCTCGTCCAATACACCCTCGGAGTACTTCGGGTCTACGAACTGGAACATCTCTACCTTTTCGAACTGCCTCACCCGCTTGATCCCGCGCGTGTCACGTCCGGCTGCGGTGCGTTCTCTACGGAAACATGGCGTGTGCGCGACGTACTTAAGCGGCAAACGACCCGGATCGATGATCTCCCCAGCGTGCAGGTAATTCAGCGTCACTTCCGCGGTCGGAATCAGCCAGAGATCATCCTCTTCATCATGAAACATGGTGTCTGCAAACTTAGGCAAATTCCCAGAAGCTGTCATCGCCTCAGATCGGATCATGAACGGCGGCGCAATCTCTATGTAACCGTGCTCGCGCGTATGCACATCCAGCATCCAGTCAGACAACGCTCGTTGCAGCGCAGCGCCCTTGCCCTTCAGGACGTAAAACCGCGCGCCTGACATGTTGGCCCCGGCCGGGAGATCGAAGATCCCAGTGCGCTCGGCGAAATCCCAGTTCGGCTCCACCTCGAAGTCACGTTCCACCCGAGCCGATCCATCTCGGACGACGATATTGGACTCTTCGTCCGCACCAACCGGCACCGCATCCTTCGGTAGGTTTGGCAGAACAATCAGGAGCTCGTGGAGTTTCCCCTGAATCTCCTCCTGCTCCACCTCGATGGTCTTGATACGCTCTCCAACGGACCGCATCTCGGCGATCTGCTCGGGCGATGGCCTGCCGCCCCGGCTCACCTCATTGCGCTTCGCACGCAACTCATCGCCCTCGTGGACCAGTGCGCGTCGTTGGGAATCAAGTTCAATTATCTGATCGATCGGCGGATCTTCCCCGCGGTCTACCAGTTTCTGGCGAACGAATTCCGGGTCGTTGACTATTTGTTCAATTGAAAGCATTTCGTTCTCTGGAAATCAGGGTGTCAGAAAGGCAGGTTTGGAGGCGATTCATTAATCCCTGAGTTGGGGATAGAGGATGACCTCCCTGATAGACCGCTCGCCCGTGATCAACATGGCAAGCCGATCGATACCGAGTCCTACTCCACCCGTGGGCGGCATCCCATGCTCGACTGCGACCAGAAAGTCTTCATCGAGCCGGTCCATCTCGTCATCGTCATGCGCACGACGGAGACGCTCCTGCTCCTCAAAACGCTCCCGCTGGTCTACCGGATCGTTGAGTTCCGTGAATGCGTTACACAGCTCATGCCCGCCCACAAATCCTTCGAACCTCTCGACAATGCCGTCAAACCCAGGCTTGCGTTTTGCGAGCGGCGACATCTCGATCGGATAGTCGACAAGAAATGCCGGTTGAATGAGATTCGGCTCCACGTGATCCGAGATCACCTTGTCCAGCAACCTGCCCCAGTTAGCGCCCGGCTCAACATGGATATTGCGCTCACGCATTGCCTCGGAAAGTGACTCGACGTCCTTGCACTGGAGAAAGTCGATACCAGAGCGAATTTTCACTTCTTCGCGCAGGTCAAGGCGTGGCCACGGCGGCGTCAGATTTATCGGGTCTTCACCCTCTTCAGCCGCCGGAACGATCATCGATCCAGTGACCTCCCGGGCGATAGTCGAGACCATCTGTTCAACCATTTCCATGACGTCATGGTAGTCAGCGTACGCCTCGTAGCTCTCGATAGTCGTGAACTCCGGGTTGTGGTCCAGGTCGAATCCTTCGTTGCGGAAGATGCGGCCGACCTCGAACACCTTATCGAATCCGCCGACAATCAATTTTTTAAGATGAAGTTCCGTGGCGATCCGCAGATACAGATCCCTGTCCAGCGCGTTGTGATGTGTCCCGAAAGGCCGTGCGGCCGCGCCCGCCGGCACGCTCACCAACATCGGCGTCTCGACCTCTATGAAACCCCGTCCGTGCATAAAGGACCGCATGGAGGCCACTATGGTCGCCCTCATCCTTGCGATCTCCATCGACCGATCGTTTGAGATCAGGTCCAAGTAACGTTGCCGAAAGCGCTTTTCGATGTCCGTCAATCCGGCCCATTTATCCGGGAGTGGGCGGATGGCTTTTGTGAGCACGGTAAGGGAATGCACCTCGATGCTTGGCTCCCCGCGCCGCGTCCGGAACACGGGTCCTTCAGCGCCGATGATGTCACCCAGATCGAGATCCTCCAGCAGTTCGTACTGCTCGCCAAGCACATCCTGGCGCAGGTGAAGCTGTATGGTCCCGGCCGAGTCTTTGAGATCGATAAACGCCGCCTTGCCCATACCGCGGCGCGCCATCATCCGGCCAGCGAGAATAAGCGCCTCAGACATAGCGCCCTCACCCTGTTCACTCTCGACGACGTCTAGGGCGGCCCTTGCGGCAACGCTGTTTGATGTCGGTTTAAATCGCGCCGGATACGGGTCGACCCCACGCTCCCGAAGTCGCTCAAGTTTGTCCATGCGCGCCTGGATAAGGCGCGCTTCGGATACGGGTTGATCGATAGATTCTTCTGGACCAGGCATGCAGGGCGGGCCTCTGCGACGAATAGACCGCCGCGCTTACGCGTACAGGAGCAGAAGCCCCCTCGCTGTGTCGGAATCGATCCATTATCACACGGCGAAGCGTCAATTTAGAGAGCGTTGTATGCCCGCTAGTTTTCGTTTCGCGGGAACAAACCATATAGGCAATCTCGTCTTCTGAAACGCAATCCTGTCATTCTGAACTCGTTTCACGATCCGCCAATCCCCAATCCAATATGAGATCCCCAATTGTGAGTTACTTTCCCCAATCAGATTAATTTTCCATTGACAGTGCCACCGCTTCAGACGTTCCTCTTCTCGAAGTGCCTCTTGTACCCCAGAAGTATCACCAAGTCACACCAGTTTCTTGCGGCCATATCGACGTACAAATCCCCGAGGAAGGTTGTTCTTGTGCTGCCATACGCATCATGTGCGTGAAATAACTTCTCATTGGTGACATCGTGCCGTCACGTTACAAGATCGGATCCTGAAGCAAGTTCAGGATGATAATTGGCAGATAAGTGGTCCAACTGGCGCTGCTTTACCATGACACTGATTTAATCCCCCACACCGTATTCCTTCCCCCAAAAAACACGATGGCGTGTAAATCGACCGAAACGCGCATCACGTTTACGTAGCGCCGGACGCCACTGAATTTCCATAATCGGGTCTCCGTCACTTGAGGCGGATGCACTCTCTTTGTCATCGGTAAACACCGCCGGAGGTTCCTAATGAGGATCGGTGGCGGGAGCGCTGGAGGACGAAGGGTCAGAGGACGGCGAACACATCGTGGAGAGGTTGGGCTACGCCCCACCTCGTCGCGGGTTCGGTTAGCCATCTTTTCCATGCTCGGACCGGGGGATCTGAGCGGGCTGAACGTGCTCGATCTGTATGCAGGCACCGGTGCAATGGGGTTTGAAGCGCTCAGCAGGGGCGCTGATTCGGCAAAGTTTGTAGAACTGAACGAAAAGCGCTGCAAAGAGATAAAAAAAGCTGCAGAAGAACTCGGCTTCGGAGACCGTTCAACGGTCCTAAGGGGTCGGTGTGAACGGATCACGAAGACGTTGACAAGGAATTTCGACATCGTGTTCATCGACCCACCGTATGCGAACAATCCGTTCGCAGAGGTGATCGGCAACCTGGACGGGTCGGAGATCCTCAACCCTGGCGCCACTATTTTTGCGGAGCACTCATCAAGGACCGCACTTGAGGACCGATACGGTCGTCTTGAGAGGACGGACAGCAGACGATACGGGGACACAGAGATATCTACGTATCGACTGGTGAATAACGAGGAAACAGGGACATAGCGAATAACAAGGTCAAAGCGCTCTACGCCGGGACATTTGATCCGGTTACTGATGGCCACCTGGACATCGTCCGGAGGACCATTGAACTATTCGATGATGTAGTTGTGGGGGTCTACGACCTGCCGCAAAAGTCGTTGATGTTCAACACGAAAGAGCGTGTAGACCTCTTCAAACGTGCCTTGTCTGACGTCCCACAGGTCGAAATAACGGCGTACTCGGGATTGACCGTGAGGTATGCAGCGGAGATCGGCGCGCATGTCCTTGTGAGGGGTCTCCGAATTGGAGCCGATTATGAATACGAACGTGAAATGGCACTAATGAACCGGGCTATGCAGCCAAATGTAGAAACGATCTGTCTTATGAGCAGTCTTGAGCAGCAGTTCATCAGCTCTAGCCGAATCAAAGAAATCGCAAAACTGGGGGCGGAGATAGATAACTTCGTCCCACCCCACGTCTCGGCGGCCGTTGCCGCCCGAATTAGCAATCAGTAGGGACTAAAACAGCAGGGCCGGTGAACGGCTGTAGTGACCGGGAACGCACTCTTGCGCCACCGGCAGGGCAAAACAGGGGGCATATATGTCTTTAGAACAACGCCTGGAACAACTTGAGTCACTTGTAGCAGGCGGCCGCGTACCGGCCACCTCACGGACCCTCGTAAACCTGGACCGGTTTAACGCGGCCATCGAACAGATTCGCTCCGAACTCCCAGAAGAGATAAACGAATCTCAGGCCATCATTCGCCAGAAAGAAAGCGTGTTAAAACAGGCCGAAATAGAGGCCCGACGCATCCGCGGTTACGCAGATGAAGAGGCCACGACGATCCGTCAGACCGCGGAAGAAAAGGCGACCATCACGCTGGATACCGCCACCGAAAAAGCCACCAAGATGGTGCAGCAGACGGAAGTCACAGCTGAAGCAGCACGACGAGCTAAAGAGATCATCGCGGACGCAGAGGGGCGGGCGGCGCGGATCATCGAGGATGCGGAGGGCGCCGCCGCACAGAAAACTGAAGAGTCTAACGGTCGCATTGGGATGATGATGAATGACGCCGAGACGGACGCTACGAACCGGCGTGATGGTGCAGACCAGTATGCCAGTGAGGTGCTGTTCAGCCTTGAAGAGCACGTCTCCGGCGTTCTTGGTAAAGTTCGGGCCGGTCTCGACCTGCTTGAAACTCCTACCAAGTCAGAGAGCTCCACGGTCCACTAGTAGGGTTCTGAAAAACCTCGATCCGGGAAAACTGGCCGGGGCATACCGCCCCGGCCAGTTTCGCGTTTGTCGACTCTCGTTGTGGCAGCACCAGTCTTCTGTCCGCAGTCCCAGCATTGGCTCCCTTTTCAATCTTAAGTACGCTGACAAATACCTGTCGGTGGTCATTCGCCTCTGCGCGCCCGTGTGAGCACTAGGATTCAGAAGAGGGTAGGCCTTGGGAGCCGATTGGCCACATAGACATGGGAAATTTGCATCTAGCTATTGCGGTGTGACCGCTCAGGGATGGGAATCTCAGACAAGTGCAAGGAGGGGCTGTTCACCCTGTTCTTCCGGGTGGACAGCGAGGAGGCGCGCTCCGCCCCGGGCGCCGGGATCGGGCTTTACATAGTGAAAACTATCGTCGGCTTACATGGCGGCAAGATCGAAGCTAAATCATCCCTGGGGGCGAATCGGCGATCAATTTTTACATTCCCGGCGCCTACTCCGGCGTCATCGGCGCACACCAACAGCTGCCGACGATGGAACGTGTCGTCCCATGGTCACGCATGGATGACCAGCCACAACTATTAACCGTGCAGAACCAACGGGAAGGCCATATATCCGCCAACCCCTCTATCCCTGTTTGACGGCCTTTACGGAAATGCTCCGTACACTCTCAGACCAGGGCTCTTCCCCTCCCGATGAAGTCGGGACGCTCGTCACTATCTCGATCTCTGAGAACCCGGCATCGGCCATCTGCCCCAGGTACACCTCCTCGATTTGCGCACCGGCAATACACCCGGTCCAATTATTGACGTCCGCCTGGACATCGAGCGGCAGTTCCTCTGTAACGACGATGTCCGATACGTAAAGTCTTCCGCCATCACGTAAAACACGGAATGCCTCTGCAAAAACGGCGTCTTTGTCGGCCGCCAGGTTGATCACGCAGTTAGAAATGATCGCGTCAACGGTGTTGTCAGGCTCGGGAAGTGATTCGATATGAGAAAGCTTGAAAACAACGTTGTTCGCCTCAAGCGTGACCGCGTTCTTCTGGGCCAGATCGATCATAGCCGGCGTCATATCGATTCCGATGACGTAACCGGCTGGGCCGACCTGTTTAGCGGCCAGGAAACAGTCGATGCCTCCGCCAGAGCCGAGATCGAGGACTGTCTCGCCGGGATTAAGCTCACCTATAGCCGTCGGGTTACCGCATCCGGCGGCGGCGGCGGCGGCGGCGTCCGTTACCGAGTCGATCTCACCTGCGGAATAGAGCCGTTCAGCATTCGGAGAGCAGCAGATCTCACCTTCCGGACCACGACACGCGCCGTCATCGTCCGAGATCGCCTGCAACCCACGCTCCGCCACAAGTGTGTACCGCTGTCGGATTTCAGTCCTGAGGTTGATCGGATTATCGGAAAGAAGCTCAGGCATTGACGGACGGGCATTCCCGTTCATTTCGATATCGTTTTCGGCCATCTTGATTCCCCTATGTGTAAGTTCGCTATATATAGATTGCTTATGTAAGACCCGGTGTCAACATTCCCGGCTCTTGCGGACCACACAGCTATAATCCGGGCACCCTACGACCCTCGCCAGGGCTAAAGCTTGCCCTTCTGAAGGACCGCACCATGACCCATCCCGCTTTTTCAGACAACGACCGCCCTCTTCTTCTCGTGATAGATGGACATGCCATGGTGTACCGGGCGTTCTTCTCCATCCCGGAGCGACTCAGCACGGCGACGGGCCAAGACACACGAGGTGTGTACGGGTTTTTAACAACTTTTCTGAAGATTGTTCGAGACCACAAACCGACACACGTCGCAGTGGCTTTCGATACCAGCGCACCTACGTTCCGCGACGATCGCTATCCCGAGTACAAGGCCGGCCGTGCGCCCATGCCGGACGAGTTGCGCCAACAGTTTCCACTTGTCAAAGAGGTTCTGGACTCGTTCAAGATCCCGTTTTTTGAAAAGGACGGCTGGGAGGCGGACGACCTTATCGGCACGATGAGTCGTCTTGCCACGGAAGCCGATATCGACACTCTGGTGGTGACCGGCGACAGGGACGAGTTACAGCTTGTGTCTGAAACGGTGAACGTCCTGATGTACTCGGGATATGGCAACACCAAGGTGTACGGCATCGAGGAGTTCAAGGGGCGTTACGCCGGATTGATGCCGGATTCGCTTCCCGATGTAAAGGCCCTTCAGGGCGACCCTTCCGACAACATCCCGGGCGTCCCGGGCGTTGGAGAGAAGGCCGCGTTTGCGGTGCTCAGAGGCCGCGACCGGCTGGAGAAGGTGTACGAGGAACTCGACGAGATCGAGGCGATGCCTACCAGCGAGTTGCGAGGAGCGAAGCGTGTCCGGAGACTGCTTGAAGAGAACCGGGAATTGGCCTTTGAGGGTCGATGGTTAACCACGATCTCAAAAGAAGCGCCGATGGACTTCAAGATGGAGGATACCCGCTTCTGGAAGTACGACCGTGAGGACGTAGTCAACACTCTGTTGGATCTTGAGTTCAGGACGGTCCTGAGGCAGGTCCCGGATCCCGCTTTCCTGGCCGAGCCACAGGACACGCCATCCAGTGGTTTGCCGGCGTCAGGCCAGCAACTCGGTCTGGGATTCGATGGTGAGGCGAGTTCCAACGATGGTGGGTCGCCACCCCCAATCATGGGCGACTCGGTGGATGTGAAGTACAGCACCGTGACGACGACCGCCGATCTGGAGGCGCTGGTCAAGGAGCTTTCGACACCTGATGGTTTCGCTTTTGACACCGAGACATCCGGCGTAAACCCGATGGAGGCGGACCTGGTCGGTGTGTCATTCTCCAACGCAGAAGGCCGGGCCTGGTACGTGCCAGTCGGTCACTTCCCGCTTCCTGAGGTCGCCCCCGATCCCGAGCAAGACGGAGACGCCCCGGCAACAGCGCAACAGAAGCAAATCCCGCTCGCGCAAGCGCTGGATGCAATGCGGTCCATGTTTGCGAACCCGGACATCCCAAAAACAGCGCACAACGCCAACTTTGATGTGATGGTGATGAATCACGCCGGACTCGAGGTGAACGGAGTCGACTTCGACACGATGATCGCTGCCGCCATTACCGGGCGTAGACAGATCGGGCTCAAGCAGTTAGTCCTGGACTTCTTCCAGGTTGAAATGACGCCAATCTCAGCGCTAATAGGCACCGGACGCAAGCAGATCACGATGGCAGCCGTCGAGATCGACAAGGCTGCGCCGTACGCCGCAGCAGATGCCGATTTCACGTGGCGATTGAAGCGAGACTTGAATCCAAGGTTGGATACCGACGGGGTTCGACCAGTGTTCGACGACATCGAGATACCGCTGCTGCCGGTGATCATCAGGATGCAGCAAGAGGGTGTGATGGTGGACACCCATCAGCTCGATCGATTCTCGGAAGAGCTGGGTGTGGAGCTGGATCGCCTCAAGATAGATACGGCCAATCTTTTGGGCGGCACGGAGATCAACATGAACTCCAGCCAACAGTTGGCGACGGTGCTCTTTGACGAGTACGACGTTCCAAAGACGCGCCGCACAAAGACCGGCTACTCGATGGATGCGGCGACGCTTGAAGGGCTTATGGATAAAGAAGACCTGAATCCGAACGCGTTCGAGCTGATCAAGAACGTTCTGCGTTTCCGGGAGCTTGGCAAGCTGAAGTCGACCTATGTCGACGCCCTTCCCCGTCTAGTCGTGCAGAACACCGGGAGGGTCCACACCAGCTTCAACCAGGTCGGGTCGGCCACCGGGCGGTTGTCCAGCTCTGACCCAAATGTCCAGAACATCCCGGTACGCACTGATCTCGGCAAGCGTGTCCGGCACGCATTCAAGGCGGACGGCGAGAACGGATGGACGCTACTCGCTGCCGACTACTCGCAGATCGAGCTTCGAATACTAGCCCACCTGTCGCAAGAGCCAGCGCTGCTCGAGGCGTTCCGAAATGGCGAAGACATTCACGCGGCGACGGCTCGGGCGATGTACGGCGAGGACTCCGACGACCCTGAAGGCCAGCGACGTATGGCCAAGATCCTGAACTTCGGCGTGATATATGGTCTCGGCCCGATAGGCGTGGCCCGCCAGACAGACCTGACCCGTGCGCAGGGCGCTGATTTCATCGCGATGTACTTCTCCAAGTACCCGGGTCTGAAGGACTACATCGAGGGTGTCAAAGAGAGCGCCCGCGTGAAGGGCTACGTGGAGACGATTTCTGGACGGCGACGCCGCCTGCCGGATATCACGACCGGAAACCAGATGGCGCGGGCGGCCTCTGAGCGGATGGCGGTAAACATGCCGATCCAGGGAACGTCAGCAGACATCATCAAGATCGCCATGATCAACATCGACAGAGAGATTCGAGACCGCGTTCTCAAATCGCGCATGATCATACAGGTGCACGATGAGCTGATTTTTGAGGTTGCTCCGGGTGAGCTGATGGAGGTTCAAGCGATGGTTTCGGAACTGATGCCGTCGGCGATGGATCTGTCGGTGCCACTAGAAATAGAGATCAAGACGGGACCAACCTGGGGCGATATGGAGTAGGAGGAGCAGATGCCAATTGCGATCCGGCATGAGGACGAAGAAGATTGGCGGCACCGTGTGGCTTCACGCGGGAAACATGCTCCATACGCGCCAGAAGACACCTGGAGCGAATGTTAGACACCATCGCTGTCTTGCCCGGCCTCAACGCGTCGCGGGCCAGTACAACAAAGGCTCGATCAGGATCTTGTTGAACTCATACACAAGCAAAGAGTGTGACAACAGATCTACAAATGGCGGTCATGGATTTCACCACCGAAACTCGAGACCCTGAGAACTGAACAGTGGTCAATTTTCACTTCATGGCATTGAGGCAGACCCATGCCTGAACTTCCAGAAATAGAGGCTCTTCGGCGGTATCTGCTCCGTGAAGGGCTCGTAGGTCGGACTTTTGTTGAGGTGGATGCTGAATGGCCAGGTGTTGAGGACACTATCGATGGAATGGGTGGATTGTCGCCGTTGGTTGGTAGGCGAATTAAGGCGTTTGGGCGGCACGGTAAACAGTTGATCGCGAAACTCGACACCGGCGTTCTAGGCCTACACATGGGTATGACCGGGCGGCTTGGAGTCATGGCTCCTGAGGATGAGTCGTTTCGATATCGCCGGTTGGCCCTTTATCTGGACGATGAGCGCCGATTGGAACTGGACGACGTTCGTCGATGGGCGATGGTCCGGATAGAAAATGACGTTGAAACATTTACGGCCAGGATGGGCCCGGACGCATTGGATCCTGATTTCACTTCGGCCCAGTTCATTGAGCGTGTGTCGGCTAAGCGCTCGCCCATCAAGTCGGTGTTGCTAGACCAGAAAGTCCTGGCTGGCGTCGGCAATATCTACGCCGATGAAGTGTTACTCATAGTTGGCGTCTCGCCATCACGGCGGGCCGACAAGATATCTGCTGGACAATTGGAATCGATACACAACACCATCGTCGGCGTGCTTGAGAACGCACTGGCGTTCATCGAGTCGCATCCCGACAATCAAGGCCGTCCATATGTGATCGACGCCCACGACGACCGAATGCAGATACCTCGCAAACCGGGAGCGCCCTGCCCTCAGTGCGAGACAGCGCTAAAGTCGAAGAAAATCGGCGGCAGGACGGCTTACTACTGCCCCTCCTGCCAGCACTGAACAACACCATCGCAAGCTACACTCAAGTAGAATTTAAGTTGGCACGGAGGGGTGGCCGAGTGGCTTAAGGCGCCTGTCTTGAAAACAGGTATGCCCGTGAGGGCATCGCAGGTTCGAATCCTGTCCCCTCCGCCACAATTCTTGAGAGCGCCGCTTGCGAGGGCGCTGGGTACACCAAGTCCCGCCTGCTTAGCCCGCGTCGAGCGGAGCAGCCCCTCCCTCAAAGATGTTGCCATGAGTGGACCCTCATTGGCTTCAGAGGGGCCGATCTATCCGAAGTGACCGCACTGCGCGTCATACGGGTCGATTGGTATCAACCCAAGGGCGGATAGTCATACGCCGCTACGGTGTTTGAGATGATTTTTTTATCCTGCCCTAACTGCGTATTTGTTGGCAAAAGAGTAGTATTCAGCGCCAGCGTATGCCCCACAATAACTCTTAATCACATCAAGACGACCAAAAGGCGAACGCTTTGCCAGCGCTTACCATCGAGCAAAAAGATCACTTTGAGGAATACGGCTTCGTCCACGTCCCGGACGTTTTCGACCCTGAAAGCATCATCGATCCTGTAATCGACGAATACGGGGGCGTACTGGATACCCTCGCGAAGAAACTCCACAGCGAAGGCAAAATCTCGTCCACCTACTCGGAACTGGAGTTTGGCGATCGGGTTACCAGGATCTACGGTGAATCGGGCGAGGTTCACAACCAGTACTTCGATTTTTCGCTCCCACAGAATGGCGTCCTGAGTGACACTCCGTTCTGGGCCGGGCCAGCGGTTTTCAGGGCGCTAACAGCATCCAGCCTGCTTGATATAGCCGAATCCGTCGTTGGGGGCGAGGTGTACTCAAACCCTGTTCAACATGTGCGGATCAAAGTGCCAGAGTCGGTCGCACCTCGGGATGAACATGGCAACGTGCTGTACGGCGTCACCCCTTGGCACCAGGACGCCGGGGTTGTGAACCCTGAAGCCGACGAAACGAACATTCTGACTGTGTGGTTCCCGTTAATGGATACCGATGTCGAAAATGGATGCCTCACGGTCGTCCCCGGATCGCACAAGGGTGAGTTATTGACCCATTGCCCCGGGTACAACGAGCGTCCCGGTCTCCAAATTCCCGAACACCTGTTCAGCGTCGGCGACTCGATGCCGGTGCCAGTGAAGAAGGGTGGAGCGCTGCTCCTCACCAAAAAGACGGTTCACTCTTCACTCCCAAATGTGAGTGACCGTATTCGTTGGAGTTTTGACCTGCGATATCAGCCTACGGGCGAGGCAACGGGACGGAGTGTCTTCCCCGGTTTTGTGGCCCGAAGCGCGTCCAGTCCCAATTCCGAGTTGCACGACGCCGCTACCTGGCACGAGATGTGGAAAGACACCCGCGACTCGCTCGCCCGTGGTGAGCAGTCTTCGTTCAATCGCTGGGACGCCGACGACCCTTCCTGCGCGTAATTTCTCCGGCGCCCTCACATCAGAGCAAGTCCCGCACTTACCGCGATTCTGCCTGTTTCGGTTATTTGTGAGGCATGTCGCCTGGACGGATAGTCACGTCCCTACGGTGTTGACGCGAATCCTCGTTCCACAGCCTCAGTGTCAGTTCGGGACAGCCACCAACAAAAGGTGCAGGGATACCTGCCTAGTTGAGCGTTGCTGTTCCTGTTGGGAAGTCCATGAAGCCGGGCCTGAGGATGTAAGTGTGGTGGGACACGGCGTTTACCGGCACGGTGCCGACCAGCGTCTTCAGGCCGAACGGCTCCGGTGAGTCATCCGGGTCCGGCTCTATGGTCACATACAGGTCCATACCCGCGAGATCCACAGGAAACGTGAGGCCGGGCGGCGCGTTAAGCAGGTAATCCTCGCCCGGTTCCGGGGGGCCGTGGAAGAACAAATCGAGTCCGAGACCGTCCTTCTGGAACATCCTCCATCCCTCGGGGCCTGTGAAAAGTTCCGTGCCGTTTTCTCCCTGCACCACCACCGACACGTACTCGTCAAACATCACATCGAAGATATCAGTGGTGTTCATATCAGCCGGACCACTGTACGGGGCGGACATATCAATGTCCCATGGATCCCAAAACTTTCCGGAAGTCACGGGAATACCCTCGATATCGACAAAGCCCTCATAAAGCCAGCCATCGGGTAGCTCAGGAACGTACAGCCCGCGTGGGTCAGGCTCAAGCTGGTCGACCGCCCGTCTGAACCAAATACCGCTGTTCTCGTTGGTACGCAGGTGGCCGTCGGTGGGAGTGGCGAGTATGTAGAAGCCGTTGGCGTTCTCAAACGTGTTCCCGATAGCGCCAGCATCCCCAACCACGAGGGAGGCGACGCCGTCTACGATGGGTCCGGCAAGGAAGCGAGTATCTGACGGGACCCCATCCATGTCCCCTGACGATTCGATCGACACCATCACTGCGGTCACATCGTCGATCCCAAAATCATTCTGAGGGTTTATCGCAAATTCACCGTTTTTTATCGTGCGCCCATCAGGCGTTGCAAGCAGTCCATTGGTTGAGACATTGAACTTGCCAAGCGACTGGTACTCCCCGTTTATCGTCACCCAGGCTTCGTAATGGAAACCATCGTTGAGGGTTTGGATCCCAGACAGGTCAAGCTCAACGCTTTCATCGTTTCCACCGGAACACGCGACAAGCAACGCAGCAAGAAGCACTACGGCAATGGTCAGCAGGTGTTTGTAGCCGGTGGTCACGTTTTGAAAGGCCTTTTTTGTCCGGACTCCGGATCTGCCGGTGTCATATATGGGTCTATGGGTCAGCGCAGCCAGTTCGGGTCACACTAAATCTTACAGCGCCTCCTGGGGCGCGTGACCTGTTTCCGTACGCCAAACTACCGCACACGAGCCAGTTTCGATCCCAGCAATCTGGTGGGAACATGGGCCGCATTCGTTCCACAGCGGGCCGCTTAGGCAGTCTCTAGTTACGAATTCGTTCTTCTTGATGGGTTGTTTACGAGAAGGTAATAGCGTTTTAGGTATGTTATTGTTGGCGTAGGCATGTAAGAAAGCTTGTCCCATGGTTAACCGGCTAGCTCGGATCCGTGAAGACCAGTCCGAGATGCCCCGAACGAGACCATGGAGATGGATTAAGTGTTCCAGGATCGAAATATAGGTTGTGTTGAGTGCGGACAAGAGTTCGTATTTAGCGCAGACGACCAGCAGTACCACTCAGAGCGTGGCTACTCCGACCCCAAGCGTTGCCCGTCATGTCGGGCGGCCCGTCGAGCCCAGGGTGGCGGCGGCGGCGGTGGTGGTGGTGGCTTCGGTGGCGGCGGTGGCGGCGGTGGCGGCGGCGGCGGCGGCGGCGGATTCCGGTCTGACCGACCGATGTTCACCACCACCTGCGCACAGTGCGGACAGGAGGCCCAAGTGCCTTTCCAGCCGCGCGGCGACCGACCCGTGTACTGCAACTCTTGCTTCTCGCAGCAGCGGCAATCCCGCAGCTGGTAGGCGTTAGCGCCCGATAGCTCTAGTTAAACGAACCGCCCCGGTGACTTCGGTCACCGGGGCGGTTTTCTTTTTCCACAGTCCGGGGGCCGGCGGGCGGTTTTCTGGCGGGCTGTATGCTGGCGAGCGTACTTACTTAACCGATCATAGGAGATGGTCAGTATCATGGACTCTCAGGCGCTCGACAGGGCCGCAAGCATTCTCTCCGGTGGCCGGTTAGAGCACACCAGGTTAGGCCATCTCCCGGAAGCTCATCGGCCACGGAATGAGGTCGAGGCGTACCAGCTTCAGGCAGCGGTACGGCAGCGTTTGTCCGTCGCCGGATACGGCGATCCTGTCGGTCGGAAAATCGGATGCACTACAACGGTGATGCAGGAATATCTCAAGATTCCTAATCCGTGCGCGGGACTCGTGTACGCGCCGACGGTTCGTGAGCTCGCTGGCGAATTCGACTTTTCGTCCTTCCTCCGTGTCGGAGTTGAGTGCGAGATAGTGGTCCGACTGGCTGACGATTTGCCGGCGTCCGGCGCGCCATACACTCGCTTCACCGTGTCCCCATCGGTACAAGCCATCATGTGCGGGATCGAGGTCGTTGATGATCGATGGGTCGATTACGGATCTATGGACGTGGCGACCCTAATCGCAGACGATTTTTTTGGGGCAGGATGCGTCCTTGGTGAGCCGCTAATGGCCTGGCGTGAACTGGAACTGGAGTCACTAACCGGTTCGATGTCTATCAACGGAATACAGGTCGGCTCCGGTGTCGGCGGCGACATTATGGGCCATCCACTGGAGGCGCTGGCGTGGCTGGCGAACACGGCTACGCTTCACGGTATTCCGCTACATGCGGGCGAATTCGTCCTCCTCGGAAGCATCGTCCAGACGAAATGGTTGGAACCCGGCGACCTAGTGGAGATAGAGATATCTGGACTAGGATCCGCATCAGCGCTATTCATCTAAAAATTCGACCAGATAGAGATCGTGTCCACCTGATACTGCAAGTGGACACTCACCTAACGGGTGACTACGATATTCGTCGCCTCCCGATTGTCTTCGACGACGTAGTCTTGCGGCAGGTGAATCCAGAGGTCATGTTGCCCCACCACAAGGAATCCATATCCATCAACGCGCCGGTGAAATCGGTGTTTGCCGTAATGACGGATCTCGATCGCTGGGCTGACTGGTGGCCTCAGATACAGAACGTCAGGCTTCCGGACGGCTGGACCGTGAACGGGCCGATGTCATGTCGGGTGATGGGGGTGGACCTTGACGGCGCCGTCACCATCTACGATCCGGATAAGGAACTGGGGTTCGAGACCAATATGCCCGTCGGTGGACGCGTGTTGCAGCACTTCACGTTCACACCGGAAAACGAGGGCACGAGGCTCACGGCTGAGATGGACGCATCTGGTGTCGGTGGCATGATGTTCACACGGAAACGGCTTCTCAAGGAACTAGACCGACTCAAGACAAATGTTGAGGGCGCGGAGACCGAATAACTTCGTTTTTCGGCAGCACCTCCCAAAATTAAGATCAGAAATCAAATATGAACATACATGAGTACCAGGCACGTGAGATCCTCGAGTCCTACGGGATCGCGGTTCCGCGTGCTGGCGTCGCATCGACGCCCGACGAGGCACGGCAACTCGCCGTTGATCTGGGCGGCCGCGTGGTCGTCAAGGCGCAGGTCCACGCCGGTGGACGCGGGAAGGCAGGTGGAGTCAAGCTCGTCAACTCCCCGGAAGAGGCTGCTGAAGCCGCCGCCGGGATGCTTGGCACGAACCTCGTCACGCACCAGACCAAAGCCGGCGGTGTTCCGGTGCGCAAGGTTCTCGTTGCGGAGCTTACCGATATCGCAGACGAGCTGTACCTGGCGATCACAATGGACGCTGACGCCCGCGCGCCGATGGTGATGGCGAGCTCCGAGGGCGGTGTCGAGATCGAAGAGGTCGCCGCCGACTCGCCTAACAAGATCGTCCGGGTGGCTGCTGACCCACTGATTGGCCTGACCGCATATCACGCCCGGGACATCGCAACCGAGATCGGCATACCGATCAACCTTGTGCGACAAGCGACCGGGCTGATAACCAATCTCTGCCGCGTATTTCAGGAACTGGACGCCTCGCTGGTGGAGATCAATCCGCTGGTTGTCACGACAGACGGCCGGGTGATGGCGCTCGACGCCAAGATCGCCTTCGAGGATGATGCACTGTTCCGCCACAAAGAGATCGCTGAACTGGCGGACCCGGAACAGAACGACGAGCTTGAGCAGAAGGCCCTCGATGCCGGCCTGGCGTACGTGAAGTTGGACGGCGGGCGGGTAGGCTGCATGGTGAACGGCGCAGGACTTGCGATGGCGACGATGGACATCACGAAGACCGCAGGCGCGGCCCCGGCCAACTTCCTTGACATCGGTGGCGGTGCGGCGGAAGACAAGATTGCTGAGGCGTTGGAAATCATAGTCTCGGACGGCGATGTCGAGGCGATCCTTGTGAACGTATTCGGCGGGATTCTCCGGTGTGATGTAGCCGCCCGGGGGATCGTGATGGGTGTTAGGAGCACCGAGACGCAAATGCCGCTGGTGGTCGCGATGCGCGGCACAAACGCTGAAGAAGGACTTAAAATTCTGGCCGACGCTGGCCTGAACGTCACGACGGTCGGCGATCTTGGTGAAGCCGCAACCGCGCTTACACAGGTGCTTGGTGCCGCCAGCTCTAACGGAGAAAACTCTTAGATGGGCATCCTTGTTGACGAAAACACTCGACTGCTGGTGCAGGGCCTCGGCCGTGATGGCACTTTCCAGGCGAGCAGTTGCCGGGCGTACGGGACGAA
The DNA here is from genome assembly GCA_026421215.1 of Dehalococcoidia bacterium. GTDB lineage: Bacteria > Chloroflexota > Dehalococcoidia > Lucifugimonadales > Lucifugimonadaceae. The sequence goes on along the minus strand of JAPKBN010000008.1, from coordinate 5,622 downwards.
CATGGTGGCCGGGGTGCACCCGCGACGCGGCGGGACGAAGTTTGAGGACGAGGTCCCGATATTTGAGACCGTTACGGAAGCCGTCGATGCGACAGGTGCCAACGTTGGCCTGATCTTTGTACCGGCGTCGGGCGCGGCTGACGCCATTATCGAGCAGGTGGATGCAGGTTTACCACTTGTGGTGTGCATCAGCGAGGGTGTGCCGGTCCAAGACATGGTCAAAACACTTGCCTACATGGAGGGCAGGTCGTCACGACTGCTTGGACCCAATTGCCCCGGCCTGATTCATCCTAGAACCAGGGCAAAGGTAGGCATCATCCCCGGTAGCATCTTAAGCGAAGGCCAGGTCGGCGTGGTGTCCCGCAGTGGGACGCTGACGTACGAGGCCGTGGTGCAGCTTACGGAACTCGGCATCGGCCAGTCGACATGCGTCGGCATCGGCGGAGACCCGTTGCACGGCACAACTTTTGTCGACGTGCTTGAGATGTTCGAGAACGACGACGAGACAGACGCGATCGTGATGATCGGCGAGATCGGAGGCACCAAGGAGCAGCAGGCCGCCGAGTTCATCAATAATCACGTCACGAAACCGGTAGTAGGCGCTATCGTCGGCCAAACAGCGCCTCCCGGCAAACGCATGGGACACGCCGGCGCGATCATCACGGGGGTAGCGGCGCTCGCCTCTGAAAAGATCCGGGTGCTCAGGGAAGCTGGCGTGCATGTGGCAGATTCACCGGCGGTGATCGGGGCGAAGATGGCGGAGGTCCTGGGACGGTAGCTCATTTTCTGAGAGCTTCAATCGGAAGTTCCCCTATGAGCTTCTAAACTGAGAGATCTTTTACATGCTCACGGAGGTGGGATATCGATCGAAATGTGGCGCAGGGTGTACAGCACGATCCTGCCTCATAGCTCACTGGGCTACAGGCCGCCAGCGCCAGAGACTTTCATGCCAGCCGTCCAACACGAGGCAGGATTAACATAATCCCTGGTCTCGCTTCAGGGGACAGGTCAATCGGTCATCACTGGAATCGGGCCAAATCTGAAGAATTATTGCGCGTTCTATACGTACCCCCGACCGGGGGGCCCTGTATCATTGTTACCCATAGCGTAATCTGCGCCGCTCGGCCGGGGTCCGTTCTACCAATGGATTCGTCAACGGAGATGCCGGGCACAAATCGCCAGACAGTGCGTTAAGAAAACCGGACCCAACACCAAATTAATCGACAATCCCCGCGGCTCGTCCGCGGCCAGATTTGAACGCGTGCCTGATTTGATAGGCAAATGCGCGACAACCGAGAACAGATAGATGCTCTTCGCCAATAAATTAGCAATGTCGTACGGGACACAGGACCTGTTCGCCGATGTAACTTTTGTCATCGGAGAATCTGACCGCGTTGGTATCGTCGGGCCGAACGGCACCGGCAAGTCCACCCTTCTTAGGCTCATCTCTGGGCAGGAAATCCCAGAGGCGGGAACGGTCGGACACCGGAACGGTGAAATCGGGTTCCTGAAACAGGAAGCTGACCTCACACCGGACTTTACGTTGGTGGATGAACTATGGAAGGCGTTCCCAGAGGCGCTTGAGATCCGACATCGACTCGACGAAGTCGGCCGGATGCTGGAGATGGGCGAGGGCGACGTGATGGAGCTGGTCGACGAGCAAACCTCGTTGTACGAACGATACGAAATGCTCGACGGGTACCGCATCGAGGCTCGTATCAGCAGGGTCCTGGACGGCCTTGGCTTTGAGCGATCCGACTGGGAAAAACTTTGCGCTGATTTCTCCGGTGGATGGCAGATGCGGGTCGCACTGGCAAAGATCCTGGCCGCCGTCCCGGAGCATGCTCTGCTGGACGAGCCGACAAACCACCTGGACGCCGCCGCACGAGACTGGCTGGCAACTTATTTGAAGGACTACCCGGGCGCGGTGGTGATCGTCACTCACGATGGTGAGTTCATGGACAAAGTCGTCACCAAGGTGATTGAGATCGATCACGGCGAGGCCACGCCCTACGCCGGTAGTTTCACGGCATACCTCACAGAGAAGAAGGCCCGTGCGGAGGCGCGAGAGCGTGAGCGTCTGCGGCAGCGACGGGAGATCGCCCGCCAGCGTCGATTCATCGAGCGGTTCCGCTCCAAGGCAACGAAGGCCGCACAGGTCCGCAGCCGTGAAGCCGCGCTGGAACGAATGGACATTATCGAGACGGTCCGGAAGGCCCCAGAGGTGCGGTTCGCCCTCCAGGCAAACGGCCGGACCGAGCGAGAAGTTCTAAAGATGCGTGGCATCGCTAAATCGTTTGGCGATGAAGTTGTGCTGGTCGATGTAAATCTGGATATCGAGCGCGGGCATAAGGTTTGCCTCGTGGGAGAGAACGGCGGAGGCAAGAGCACGTTGCTGCGCATCGCCGTCGGCACCTTGGAGGTAGAAGAGGGAACTATCGAGTGGGCGGAGCGCGCACGGCCCGGTTATTACGACCAGCACCAGGACGAGGCTCTGGACCCGGACCGAACGGTTATCGAAGAGGTCCGCGAGGGCTCAAACGGCGCACCGGATGTAAGGCTTCGTTCGATCCTCGGACAGTTCCTGTTCAGCGGGGACGATGTGTTTAAACCCGTGAAGGTGCTGTCCGGTGGAGAGCGCTCCCGGGTTGCGCTGGCCAAGTTCCTGATTCAGCCGACGAACGTCCTTCTGCTCGACGAGCCTACAAACCACTTGGACCGCGCAACACGTGTTCGGTTGATCGAGGCGCTGGCGGGATACGACGGCACGATCATATGCGCCAGTCACGACCCGGGAATTGTCGACGGCATCGCAACGCATGTGTTTGAGGTTAAGGACGGCGAGGCGACGGAAATTCTCTCGATGCGCAAGATCGATTCGATTAGCGACGATGGCCCGAAGACGGCACGCCAGCGGCGAGACGCGAAGAAAGCCCGAGAGGCCGCCAATACCCGATAACCCCATGCTGGAGGGCTTGTTTGGACGGTTGTTTTTGGTTGCGGTGTCGGTCTGACGTACGCTAAATCGTCCTGATATATAAAGACGCGATCGTGCCTGGACTACGTGACCGCGTGCTGGTTCACTGCCGGCGACGAGGTGCTCGAAAGACGGATTTACGCTTCCAGCGGTTTCGCTCTTCCTGGGCCATATGAAAAGGCACTAACCCAGAAATTTGTATCGCACAATTAGCCCTACAACGCCCTGCTAGTAAACGCCGTGAAGAAAATCGGTCTGAACAGCGTCTGAATCGCCATCTTGGAGAGTTAGCCGCTACTCCACCAGCGCCTGATACACCATAGTCTGGAACTCGGCGCGGATCGGGTATTGGCCGGACGGCAAGAATTGCGTCATGAAGATGGCATACATGTCCTCCATTGGGTCGATCAAGAAGTAGGTGCTGGCGGCTCCGCCCCATGAATAGGAGCCCGCCGAGCCGGCGATACCGTTTTTTGCCACGTCCTCGATAATCCGAAAGCCCAGGCCGAATCCGCAGCCCTTCGTGTAGTCACTGCGTCCTTCACTCAAGACGAAGGTCTTCACCTTGTCCGGCAGGTGGCTCCGGGTCATGAGATCGACCGTCTTCGGCCCGAGTATCCGTGCGCCATTCAGGTTTCCGCCGTTGACCATCATCTGGCAGAAGTTTGAGTAGTCGGCGGCGGTTCCTACGAGCCCCCCGCCACCGGAGAGCCTGACTGGAGATTGATCGTAGGGACGATCCAATTCCTCGATTGGTCCGGTCCCGGATTCTGACGGGCCGTATACGGACGGGAATCGATCAAGCTTCTCTTTCGGCACGTAGAACGCCGTGTCCTCCATACCGAGAGGTTCGAAAACATTCTCGCTCAGGTACTTGTCAAGGCTCTGGCCTGATAGCACCTCGATCAACCTACCGCAGACGTCCGTCGCCACGCTGTATCGCCAGTCGGTGCCCGGCTGGTAGGCCAACGGCAGACCCCCGAGCTTTTTCATCATCGTCGCAAGATCGGTGTCTTTACTGCTTATGCTGGCGTCACGGTACATCTGGTCAACAGGGGTGTCTTTGTGGAAGCCGTACGACAAACCCGAGGTGTGGGAGAGTAGTTGCCGTATGGTTATCGGATTCTTCTGTCGTTCAAGAATTGGGCCGGTCTGGCCCGATCCGGTGCAGACCATCAGGTCTCTGAGTTCCGGGATGAAGGATGAAACCGGGTCGTCTATCTGGAACTCGCCCTCTTCATGCAGCTTCATGAGCGCCACAGATGTGATCGCTTTGGACATCGAGTAGATCCTGAAGATGGAGTCTGTGTTCATATCAACACCGGTCTCGTTGCTCATCTTGCCGAAACTCTCGTGATGAAACACTTCTCCCTTGCGGGCTAACAGCGTGACGATCCCCGCAAGCTTGCCGTCGTCTATATAGCCCTGCATGAATCTGTTTAAACGTTGCAATCGGTCGGAAGAAAATCCAACGTTTTCCGGAGCTGTCAGTTCCATCGGGGAGACCTTTCATTGTGGTGTATCTAGAAATGGTACATGTATCGCTCCAGCCCCAAAGTAACCGTGTTCGAGTATGGTCTCCGCCGGTGGCCTACGCTTCAGCGCCCTACCCCATCTCGATCACGCAAAATTCCGCACGACCCCAAATCGGAGGCGTGCCCCAGACAACGTCAGCCGGAAGGAACTATCGACCATGGAAACCACAACGCTCGGCAAAACCGGGCTTGAGATCAGCCGACTCGGGATCGGCCTTTCTGAGATCGGGTCCATCCTTTCTGATGCCGATGCGAAAACGGCCTCAGACGTCCTCAACGCGGCGCTGGACAACGGCATCAACTTCCTGGATACCGCAGCCTGCTACGGCCTTTCGGAGGACTTCATCGGCCGGTCCATTCCCACCCGTCGCGACGAGTATGTACTGGCGTCAAAAGCCGGTCACTACATTCCCCGTAATGAAGGAGAAGACTGGACATACGACCTCGTTACGGAGTCGATCGAACGCAGTCTGACCCTGATGAAAACCGACCACTTGGACCTGATCCAGCTCCACTCTTGCTCGGTCGAGATCCTCGAAAAGGGTGACGTAATTCGGGCGATCCAGGATGCCAAACAGGCAGGCAAGGTGAACCACATCGGTTATTCCGGCGACAATGAAAACGCCAAATGGGCTGTAGATAGCGAACTTTTCGAGACACTGCAGACCAGCTACAGCCTGGTGGACCAGAGCGCTCGCTCAAACCTGTTCCCGGGCGTGGTTGAACAGGAAATGGGGTTGATCATCAAGCGGCCGATAGGAAACGCCGTCTGGGGTCGGGCGACCGACCCTAACCCGTATCACCACATGCCCACTTCCTACACCGAGGAGTACTTCCGTCGAGCAAAGGTGATGTCTCAGTCAGGCGGAGCGGTCGAAGACGCACCAGATTCGGCTATCGAACTGGCGATGGGTTTCACGTTGAGCCGGCCGGAGGTCACGACGGTGATCGTTGGCACGCTAAACCCAACGCACCTGGCATCCAACGTGGAGATGATCGGCGACGGGATGACGATCTCAAGCGCGGCGATTGCAGATCTGGAACGTCGATATCACAAGGTTGGAGCGGACTGGGAGCAGCGAGGTTAGCTATTGCCAGCGAGGCCATTCG
>JAPKBN010000093.1 GCA_026421215.1 Dehalococcoidia bacterium | reverse complement strand
TGAGAGTTGTTATAGCAAATAGTACAAATTGACGGAGCTTATTCACTTTAGTTTTCATATTCATCCTTGCTACTTACCAACCCCTAGACTTCTGAAGCAATTCAACGGTTCAGCCTGAATTTCGAGAAGGGTTGCAAACTATCAAGTGCGTCTAATCCCATTCCGGGCAGCCGCGCAAACTGTTTGACTTCAATAATGATTGTATGATAGGTCTATAACTGAAAATAATGATTGTATGATAGGTCTATAACTGAAGCTTCCGTTACAAGCATATTACAGGCAAGGAAATCATATGAAGATGAATAACAAAAAGGAAGGCAAAAAATTAATTCCCGCTCGCTTAGGCGCAATAATGCTCGCATCAGTGGTGGCGGCCCCAACCTTGGCACAAGAAGATACTATCGAAGAGGTTGTCGTAACTGGTATCCGCGGCAGCTTACAGCAGGCGCTGGGATTGAAACGTAACGCCGACAACATAGTCGACGCCATTGTCGCGGAGGATATCGGTAATTTTCCGGATCAGAATCTGGCGGAGTCGCTGCAGCGAATTTCGGGGGTCGCCATCGACCGGCAGCGTGGTGAGGGTTCGACCGTGTCCATTCGCGGCCTGGGGCCGGAGTTCACCAGAGTCGAGGTCAATGGCCGCACCGGCCTATCCGGAGCCGGTGCGGGCTCTGCAGGCGGCATCGGCGGACTGAGCAACAGCCGCGCCTTCTATTTCGATTCCATGCAGTCCGAGCTCGTGGGGGCTGTGGAGGTATACAAGTCGACGCAGGCAAACCTGTTAGATGGCGGCTTGGGCGGCACAGTCAAAATCCGTACCCGTCGCCCGTTCGATAACGGGGGGGATCGCATCGTTGCCGCTAGTGTGATGGGCGCCTACAGCGAGTTGGCCGATGACCTAGGATCCCGTTTCACTGGCGTGTTTAGTGACTCGTTCGCCGACAAGACCTGGGGTTTTCTCATCGGCGTCGCGTATGACGATCGCACCGTCCGGGAGGACTGGTTCGGGGTTCCCGACTACGAGCCCAAGATCTTCAACAATGCGGTCGACGAGAACGGGGTTTCGCTCGACGGAACTTGCACGCTGCTAAATACCGCTCAGGGTTGTGGGTATACGGCTGGAAACGTGCGCATGGGTATTGTTGAGGACGAGCGCGAGCGGCTGAATCTTTCTTCGGCGCTGCAGTGGCGCCCTTCAGACACCGTCGATGTGACCCTCGACCTGCAACACAATGAATTCACCCGCGATTATATTGATATCCAGCTGCCGCTGCGCACCCAGGCCGGACTCGCCGGTGGCGCGCAGGAGGTTTTCCAGAACGAGAACGATATCGTCACGTTTTTCTCCACGGATAGAGCGCGCCCACGGCCATTTCCGCGTGACTTCGACACGACGGTCAAGCAGGATCAAATTGCCCTCAACGCCACGTTCACGCCGAACGAGAAGATCGAGGTCAACCTTGATGCGTCCTGGTCCAAGTCCACGACCGACGAGCTACAAGGGGCCACGTTTTACGATATCGCGAGTGGGGTGCCGGCATCTTTTGATGCGCGTAACGGCTTCATACCTTCCGTTAGTGTTGATGCCGATCTGACCGACCCTTCGATCTACACCTTTTCCCTGTTGCAGGACAGCGTGCGGAACGTGGAGGACGAGGAGTTTCAGTTCCGAAGCGATGTCACCTACTTCTTCGACGATGGCAACTCGATTGCCGCTGGCATCAGCTACAGCGATCGGGATCGTCAAAACGACAGATACACCATGTCCGTCGGTACTCGATTCGGTAACTTTCGCAACGAGCCGCTCACCAACACCGTTTTTCACGAACTGCCTTATAGCGACGCCTTCTCAGGCATCGGTGGCGGCGCGAATACGTGGCCTACGAACTGGCTGTGGGCGGATCCTGCGGCTGTCAGGCAGCAGTTTCTGGTGGACCGCAAAGATGAGATTCCAGCCGACCAGTTCGCAAGTGCGGATGCGCTCAGTGGAGAAGCGTTTTTGATCAACGAAAAGAAGTTGGGCGGCTACGTTATGTTGAACCTTGGGGGAAACTTGGGAGATATACCCTACTCCGGGAACCTCGGCGTGCGGGTCGTGAAGATCAAGCGCGACTCGACGGGTAACGTTCAGCCGATCAATAACGTGGTTTTCAATGAGGCGTCTGGCGTCTTTGTATTCGAGTTGGGGGCGGCCGAGCCGCAGTCATTCGACAGCGATAATACTGAAGTGCTGCCATCGCTCAACTTGAGGTTCAATCTGCGCGAGGATCTGATCGCGCGATTCGCCTGGGGTAAAACCATGACACAGCCATCCTTCTCTCAGCTGAATCCCGGGGGCACCAAACTTGCGTCCACCCGCACTGTCAACGAGGGCAACCCGCTGTTGGAGCCCTACGTGGCTGAGGCACTCGATCTCACCCTAGAGTGGTACCCGAGAGAAAACGCCATCGTCGCGTTGGCGGCTTTCGGTAAAAAGGTGGACTCTTTCATCACCACATCCACGATCGTTGATGATTGGATTGATCCAGTCACCGGTCAGCCGATCCCGGACCCGGAAAGCGGCGGTAATGTGCGGCTGCAGCTTAATGGGCCACAGAATGAGGAAGGAGCCTTCATCGGCGGTGTCGAGCTCGCTTTCCAGTACGCGTTCACGAACCTGCCTGCGCCTTGGGACGGCTTCGGCACGCAGCTTAATTACACCTGGGTCACCACCGATGCGGAGTTCATCAATCCGAACAGCGGCGCCAGCTTTGACGTGCCGGGTTTGTCGGAGAACTCGGCCAATGCGGTGATCTTCTACGAGAAAGATCGCTTAAGCGGGCGGGTGGCGTGGAACTGGCGCGATGAATTTCTGTTCAGAGTCTCCGATACTCGGTCCAACCCCAGGTTCACCAAGTCGTATACGCAGCTGGATGCAAGTTTCGGCTACAACCTGACAGATAATATCTCGCTGGTGCTCGAAGGCATCAACCTCACTGACGAAAACCTCATGCAATTCAACATAGTGGGTCCGGTGTCGAATCTGGAACAACTGCGGGCGATCTCGAACACCGGGCGGCGTTTCCAGGTAGGTGTGCGGATGAAACTGTGACCAAAAAGCGCCAGGCTGGGGAATAATTCTGAATCCAACTGTACTAGAG
>JAPKBN010000045.1 GCA_026421215.1 Dehalococcoidia bacterium | reverse complement strand
CAGATATTCACGTTTAAGAAAGGCGTTTGCGCCTTCCTTGATGAGATTCCCGATCTCCTGGACTTCGCCCGAGCCCTGGTCTTTCCGAAGTACTCCAATCGCCGTTATTGCAGCAGCGATCAGCCCGATAACCCCGGCGCCTATCGCGAACCAGAGTAGTTCGGGAGCATTCTTCATCAACGGATCCAAATTGGGTACTCCTTGATCGACTTGAACATCAGACGAGAGCGATCAAATGTCACCCTCAGACCGTTCATTGAAATTCGACCCCCACTTATCGGGCGTCGAATCGATTTAATTCCACATGCCGAAACGTTTGTGATTTGCAGCAAATAAAGCTATCACCCGTCCGGTAAAAGGGTCAATAAAAATGAGGCCCTATTACGAAATTCGTAACCTGCGACGCAAGTTCTATCGTGGGCTGACTTACGCCGGCCACAACGGACATGTTTGGAAGTAGTCACGCTCCGATTGCAGTTCCATAAACCGTCTAACTATGATCGAAGCGCCCGGTGTCTTTAGGTCTTACATACTCCATTTGACTCGGTCACAGTTCCGGCTGCCGGATCAAATATCCACGTGTGGGAGTTAAGGCCGATTGACGCTACTAGTTCCCATGTATCACCGACAACCGTGACCGAACTGTACCCGCCGGCAGGGCCGTCGCAATCGTTCGCCTTAATAATCTCTTTGGCGCGGTCTCCGGCTTGCTCTTCGGTCAAGCCACCCGGGGTTGGGCCAACGTCATCGCCGCCACTACCGCAAGCGGCAAGGATGGTCAGCGAGGCTATGCTGACCAGAATCAAGATTATCCACTTACTTCGCATGTGTTTCCCTTTTGAGATGTGTGCCCCCGATCCTTCGGGGAAATGCGGGCGTAACGCTCGTTCATCAATCACCGTAACAGACCCCACCACCTTCGGAGACGGTTCCCGACACCCCGGGACCACAATCTTCAGGTCGCGACATTTCTAAAATGCTATCGTTTTCAACCTCCACCGTGCGAGGGGCGTTAATCGGAGGCGTTATCCGTCGATAAGAGAGACCAGTTCACGTGTCGCCGTCTCGGGATCCGCCGCCATCCCCACAGCGCTGATGACACACGCCATCTCGGCACCGGCAGCCATCACCGGTCCGATGTTAGAAGCGTTAATCCCACCGATCGCGGCGATCGGACCGTCGACCTCGCCTCGGATCCTCGTCAGCGTATCCAGCCCGGCGGAGACCGTAACTTCTTTGGTTGCCGTCCCGTAGATGGCACCCACAGCCACATAGTCGACCTCTTCAGAGATCGAAACCAGCGCCTCTTGCATGGCGTGATTGGACGTCCCGATCATCTGGTCCCGCCCGAGCACTACCCTTGCGGCAGCCACAGGCAGGTCCGTCTGTCCGACGTGGAGGCCGTCCGCGCGACTCAGCACGGCAACATCTGCGTGGTCGTTCATGAAGAACAACGCGCCGGCTTCCTTGCAAAGTTCGCTCACCTTTATCGCCGTCTCCAGCATCGGTCCTTTGTCAGATATCTTGTCCCTAAGCTGGATAACGGTCGCACCACCGGCCAGCGCCGCCCGCGTTATGTCCTCCGGCAAACGGCCCGCTGTGTGTTCAGGGTCGACAATTACGTACAGACCCCTGAGGCGACTCCTGTTGTCGTTGGAACCCATTTTATCGAAGTTACCTTTGCGGAGGCAGAAGCGCGGCCGTGATTCTGGGATTGCTCTGAAGGGCCGGGAGTGTAGCATGTGGCGAACGTCGATTCGCCGTCTGGAAAGACTTTGCACGCGCCGAATTACCGGACTTGATTAGACACCACACCAGCCCATATCGGACCGTAAAAAATGCCTGACTACGCCGTTAACGAGGATCAACTTCTTGGATGGGTCGATTCCCTCTCCAACTGGGGACGCTGGGGTGACGACGATGAGCTTGGAACCCTCAACAATTTGTCTCCAGAGTTGACCAAACGTGCGTTAGCACTTGTCGAGGACGGCATGACCGTAAGTTGCGCCGCCCCACTCACCTTCAACCAGGCTGAGTTGGATGTACCACGCCCGCCGGTCCACTACATGGTCGGCGCCGGCGAGGCGTACCGCCCGGGCGACGGCCCCGGCAGGCAGGTGGCGATGGATTTTTTCGGACTTATCTTCCACGGCCATACAGTGACTCACCTGGACAGCCATGCTCATTTCATGTGGGACGGCCACCTGTACAACGGACGACCTTCGTCATCCGTCAAGATCAGTGAAGGTGCGACGGAGGGCGATATCACTGTCGCCCACAAAGGAATCGTCACGCGTGGGATCCTCGTGGATGCGGCTCGAGGACGAGGAGTCGATTTCATTGAGCGCGGAGATGGAGTCAGCCTGTCGGATATCGAGAAAGCTGAAAAAGACGGTGGATTTACGGTCGGCAAGGGCGACGTGTTATTTCTGCGCACCGGCCAATTCGGAGAGCGCCAGAGAAGCGGCCCGGTGGATGTAAACCTCGCCGGCTCCTCCGGCCCTCTTCCTGAGTTGCTTCCGTTCTTCAAAGAACGCGACATCGCTGTCATGGGCTCGGACACAGGGAACGACGTGACGCCGACTCAGTCAAAAATCTTCACCAACCCAGTACACCAGGTGTTCATCCCGGCGATGGGCGGTTGGATCTTGGACAACGCATGGCTGGACGATCTCGCAGACGAATGCGCACGACGGGGCCGGTGGGAGTTCCTGATCAATATCCTGCCGCTAAGGCTGAACAACGTGACAGGATCCCCAGTAAACCCGGTGGCGGTGTTTTAAACGGCACGCCGTAGGGGCCTGTCTTGCTCCGACCGCACGATTGATAGGCTGGTGCCGGGTACGTACGCGTAACGTCGTCCAGCTAAAACCGTGTCGCGACGCTCTCGAAGGACCAAATTGGTACAGCAACGCGTTTGGCCTTTGCCGCGTTGCACGCGACAACTCCCCAAAACCTTCACTCTTTCCCGCGCTATCCATCTAATGCCTAATGCGGGTTTTTCGTTTTCCCGCGGGCGATAGCTCCGATCTATTACGCGCTACCGGTGCGTGGACAAACGTTCGGTGTCGATCTCCTCGCCGCGCCGCGCCGACCAACGACACAGCGTTCAGGATCGGCGGGGTCGGAGTTACGAGAATCATCAATGCCATCAAAAGCCGCTCTCATCAACCGGTGCCAACCGGGGTCCCGTAAATGGCGACCGCTGCGCGGACGGGAGCGAACGTCAGCCGGTGCCCGAAGACGGGGCCGCGTTCGCGCAGAGCTTCAAGATGCGTGGCCGTGCCGTAGCCCTTGTGCGCAGCAAACCCGTATGCGGGAAATTTCGTGTCCCACACCGTAGCCATGAGTCGATCCCGTGTGACCTTGGCGATGATGGAAGCAGCCGCGATACTCCGGCATCTTGCATCACCCTTGATCATCGATGTCTGTGGAAGGGATATCCCCGGCAGTTCCAACGCATCTATCAGGAGGTGGTCTGGAACCGGTTCAAGCAGATCTATCGCCCGGCCCATCGCGATGCGTGTGGCTGCGACGATCCCAAACTTGTCTATCTCGGCCGCATCCGCTGCCCCGCATGCGTGACCTATGGCGTGCTGTTCGATATAGACCGCGGCCCGATCACGTTGATCAGGAGTGAGTTGCTTGCTGTCACGTATCAGCTCAAGACCCTCTTCCGGCAATACCGAAGGAAGAATCACGGCGCCGGCCACTACCGGTCCTGCAAGTGTTCCGCGTCCGACCTCATCAACACCGGCCGCAGTGTTGTATCCCTGTTCTCTAAGGGCCGATTCGAAAGAGTCATCAGGGAGGCTGCGTTTGATCGTTTTGGCCAACGTGTAGCCACACCTTTTAATCTACTTCGAGCTTCAGTAAACGCGCCATGGCGGCGTGATTTCCGGTCGCCGGAGCATACGTGTTCCCCGGTGTTTCGAGAGCGTCGGAATTCAGTTTGGAGCGCCCTGTAGACCGCATCAGTCAAAGTCTAGTTATTCAGGCCTCGAAGCATGCCGCGCAAATATGCGATCTGTCCGAAGTGTTGAGCTTCCTCGATGAGGACATGCCCTAGCACCCAGGCGATCGTCGGCGGTTCGCCGCGTGCGCCCTCTCGCGTCTGACCCAGATCAGATGACGTGACTTTATCCAAATTCTTCAGGCTCTGGGTACGGACGGCATCGAAGTATTCCAGAATGTCTGCCATGTCTAACTGCGGAAACGCGGCAACCGTCTCGGCGCTGTCTCCGGCGCCGCTTCGCTCGGCTGGCAATCGCAACTTCGCGCAGAAATCACCGGCCGTCCACACGGGCTCGCCCTGGCCGATATAACGGTTGTACCAGTGGTCCTCCGCCCTTGCCATGTGCCATACGGTCCACGCGATGTGATTCGAGTTCGGTGTCGGTTGCCAGTACAACTCCGCAGGGGTCAGGCCATCTAGGGCCGATTTCACGCCGGCCAGGTACTCATCTAGGCCGTTCCGAGCTACATCCCTGTGGTCCATGCGAATTACCTTTTGCTTTCAGTGGTACGGGCAGAAACAGAAGGCTACCCGTCGTCATGTAGTCGAACAACTCGAAAAACGAAGTAGTTTCATCCGGTTCACCGTGATGATCCGATGTCGCGTTTTTCAGACGAGACTGAATCGCTGATTTCACGCAATGTAAAACAATGCACGGGCCAGGTGTTACGAGGTCTGGTCGAGTTGGGCTTGGGAGGAATGAATCGCTTTTCCCGGGTCTTCAGGCCGGTGTATCCAGACACCCGATATGCCGGCGTGGGCGTATTGCCATACCCCCTACAGCGTTGTCGTCGAAGCGCCCTCGAATGTGTGTCCACGCCCAGCAGCGCGAAGCGAAGTCCTGCCAGGAAAAGGAACGGAAGTGTCTACCTCGGGAAGAGCGCGATCTATCATTCCACCGCCCAGGACCCGATCACCGTCATAGAACACGACCGCCTGGCCTGGCGTAATGGCGCGCTGTGGCGACTCGAACTCGACGACGGCTCCATCGCCTTCCGGTATGACGGCTGCAGGGATATCTGCGCCGTGATATCTGATGCGCGCCTCAACGCGTGCGCCGCTATCAGGAGCAACTCCAGATACCCATTTCACGCCGCCAGCGGCAAGCCGGTGACGCAAAAGCTCCTCGGCGTACCCGACGGTTACACGGCCCTTGTCCGGGTCAATATCTGTCACGAATAAGGGCCGAGGCGATCCGCCGGGTAACGGCAGACCCTTGCGCTGTCCGACCGTGAACCGATGCACACCATCATGCTGGGCGAGTACGACTCCGTCAGAATCGACGATATCTCCGGGCGTCTTAACCGTCAGTCGCGGCTCCACAAACGCCTTGTAGTCGCCGCTAGGAATGAAGCAGATGTCCTGGCTATCAGGCTTGTCCGCTACCGGAAGTCCAGCTTCGGAGGCAATGCGCCGGATTTCGTCCTTGTCGAATTCGCCGATTGGCAACAATAACTGTGACAACTGCTCCTGGCCGAGCGTGAACAGAACGTACGACTGATCCTTGTTTGGATCAACCCCACGCTTGAGATGCCATTCGTCTTCTTGCTGTTCGATACGAGCGTAGTGGCCGGTCGCAACAAAATCGGCGTCCATGAACTTCGCCCGGCGGAGCAAAAATTCAAACTTAAGTTTATCGTTGCAGGCGAGGCATGGGTGGGGTGTGCGGCCGCGTTCGTACTCGGACACGAAGTAGTCCACAACGTACTTTTTGAACTCTTTTTCAAAGTTCATAAAGTAGTGTTTTGCACCAATCGCCCGGCAAACATCGCGGGCATCATCGACGTCTTCTATCGAACAGCAAGAACGATTTAGCCGTGCCGCATTTTCGTCAGTAACGGCAAACAGGCGCATGGTGACGCCGATAACCTCGTAACCCTGTTCTGCGAGCAGGTAAGCGGCGACGGACGAGTCAACGCCGCCGGACATCGCTACAACGACGCGCTTCCCGGTACCGGGGCCGCCGGAACGGTTCAGGCTAGCCCGATTATCTAGTGGTGATTGCATTTCGCCCATCGAAATATCGTAGCACGCAAACCTGCATTTCACGCCGATATGGCTCCGGTTCGCGTCCTTCCTGTGTTTGAATGTTAGGGATGACGGAAAACGAATCCGAAAAACAACTTCTAGAACTCGAAGATTACGCACGGATGGCCCTCGACGAGGCGTCCGAGGCCCTCGGGTCCGACATAGCGCTTCTCGATCTCCGAGGGATCAGCCAGTTCGCTGATTTCTTCGTAATCGGCAGCGGCGAGACGGCACGCCACCTCGAGAGCATGGCGGACGACGTCGTGCGCGCACTGCGTAACAACGGGCTTCGAGTGCACCACCGTGAAGGGACCGGAGCCGGCGGCTGGGTCCTGCTCGATTTCCCCGGCATAGTGGTCCACTTTTTCTCCCGGTCGGCGCGCGAGTTCTACGGCTTAGAACAACTCTGGGCCAGGGCGCCAGAGATCGTGCGCGTTCAGTAAGCCGGTAGGAGCCATGTCGGGAGCAGGGCTTGCTTTGCCCGGTCGTTTAATACGCCGGGTACCATTCCGTTAATGGCAGATACGGTACCGAACGGATCCGTATTTTGAAGCTCTCGAAGGACCGGGATAAGCACTTGGCCCGAAGCGCGAATGCAATCTGCACTTACATTTTTCACCCGGCCCCATTCGCCGGTCGGGAGAGGGATTATTGCGCCGACGCGTCCTTTACCCGTTACTCAACGATCCAACCGTCGATTGCCCGGGCGTAGTCCACCAACTCAACGTCACTGAAGTAAAGCGCAACTTCGCGCGCAGCGTCTTCCTCGTTAGCTGATCCATGGATCACGTTTCGGCCGATGTCGATGGCGAGATCTCCACGTACGGTGCCGGGGGCGGCCTCCGCAGGGTTTGTCGACCCCATCACTTTGCGCGCTATAGAAATTGCGTTCGGACCATCGAGGCAGATCGCTACCACCGGGCCGGATGTGATGAACGATACGAGTCCCGGATAGAACGGCTTGCCTTCGTGCTCACCGTAGTGCTCCGCCGCAAGCCCATCCGAGATCTGGAGCAGCTTCATTCCTGCGATCCGGAGACCCGTGGCCTCAAGGCGAGCGATAACTTGTCCGGCGATGCCCCGCTGAACACCGTCTGGTTTCACCAGGATCAGCGTCTTTTCGTTGGCCATATGAGTTCGATTCCTTCTAATCATTCGGTTATTGGATTGGTTATGTAATCGATTAGTTGTCTGTCTACGCGGACATAACAATCATTTCGCCCTGCTCCCGTCTGGAAGCCGTGGTTTCGGTGTCGAGATGTTCGGAGCGCGAGCGTACGTAATTTCCACTTTTGACGGGTCACTAGATTCGCCGCTTTCTAACTTCCGCATGGCGAGGCTTATCAATGAGTCAGCCCTGCGCGTGGGCGCATCGGCAGAAAGGATACGCGTGCCGAGGACATAATCGGCCAATTTCTGCGCCGATTCGCCACAGAAAACAGCGTTCGCAGGAATCGCTTCGGCAAGATCCGCAGGCGTGCCAATACCCTTCTTTTCCAGATCGTAGCCGTTTTGACCGGGAGTAAAGAGTCCCCATGCGAGTCCTGTGGAGCCGGCATCTATCGCAGCGCAGATCGGGACATCTCGATCGGTCCACGGTTCGATTTCTAGTTCAAATGTCGGGATTGCTAAAAGTTGAACGTCGCCCGCCAGTGCCATCCCCTGCGCCGTAGCCAACCCGACCCGAAGCGCTGAGAAACTACCGGGCCCGATGACGACGGCGATGTTGGTGATATCCGAGGTAGTACGGCCAGCCTCAGAGAGGGTTTCGTAAATCTGTGGGAGTAGTTCAACCCCATGATTGTGTTGCGAAAACCAGGTTCTGCTGAAGTGGTTCCCTTCCACAGCCACAGCCACCGTTGCATATCGGGTCGCAGTGTCAATCGACAGAAGGCAGGTCACCGGTCACCTCGGGCGTGCTGCCTGACTCCGGTTACGGCGCGCATGGCCTCTAACAGCCGATTGGCTACATCTCCGATTGCGGTCGCTGTGAGCACCCGGTCGTCCGGCGCTTCGCCAAATCCCAGGTGAATCTCCAGCGCCTCTCGTGGAAACTCACCCCTTGCTCTCACCGGCCACTCCACAGCCAGCGCAGCACCGCGTTCCAGGTAATCATCAAGCCCCAACTCCCCGATCTCCTCCGGCCCAGAGAGCCTGTACAAATCGCAGTGGGCGAGCATGATCCGACCGAAGTATTCATTCACCAGTCCAAATGTGGGGCTGCGCGTTTCCGCACTCGACCCGATACCCCGAGTCATTCCTTCGACGAATCTGGTCTTGCCGGCGCCGAGCTCTCCACTGAGAAGCACCACGTCACGCGACTGTAGCGCAGCCCCGACGGCGATGCCGATGTTTACAGTCTCTTCCTCCGACCGGGAGTTGATGGTCAGCGAATCGGACGACGGATCAACCATTCAAGTGATCCCACCCACCACCGGGCATCTCCAATGGCAAGCCGCGCTCATCAAGCACCGTGACTGATCCAGCGGCACCTTCGATCACTTCGCCGATGACCGAAACCGGAACGCCAAGACTTGGGGCGATTGCGGCCATCACCGGTGGCGGGGCCGTGAACAGGAGTTCGTAATCTTCGCCTCCCGCGAGTGCAATCTCTATGTAATCGTCTTGGAAACAGGCCTTTAGTGCATCGCTAACGGGGACCGCCGGCATTCTCACCATTGCTGCGACTCCACTTGCCCGGCACATCTTGCCCAGATCGTCGGCAAATCCGTCGCTCACATCCATTGCCGTAAGCACACCTTGGGTCACAAGCCCTATCCCTGCAGCCATTCGCGGAGTAGGCCTGAAATGTGCTCGCTTCAAAGCATCGGCCTCGTCACCGGACAGTCCATCTGCAAGTACTCGAACGCCGCCGCCGGAATCGCCGATGGTGCCCGTGACGGCGATCAAATCACCGACCGACATAGCGTCGCGTCGTAATAGTGCCGCTCCATCGGGGTCTCGTTTCGCATCGGCGTCGAATTTCAGTTGAGATGCAGCTGTCGGGTATCCCGCCCCTGCGGTCGTTCCCGTCATTGAACCGGCCATCAGCCGAGCGCGATTAAATGCTGCACCGCCGGAAGTGGCAGCAGCCTCGCCTGTCATTGCAACCGTGATGAAGAGCGCCGGAGAGCGCACGATATCGCCACCCGCCACGGCTCCACCGAACTCGTTCGTGATATCCGCTATTCCGCGATACAGCTCTTCCAGGTCGTTGATCGACTCGTCACCCGTCAGGCCCAGAGTCACGAGAGACATAACGGGCCGGGCCCCCATGGATGCGATATCGCTTAGATTGACCGCCATCGATTTCCAGCCGAGGTCCCGGCACGAGATTTGCCCCGTGCGGAAGTGCACGCCGTCGACCATCGTATCCGTGGTGTATACATCCGTGACCGACCCGCGACGGACCGCAGCGCAGTCGTCACCAATGTCCAGCACGAGTCCGGGAACACCACTACCATCCTCCGCCGATTCGGAGAGTACTTTGGCAAGGCGCTCGATCAGCCCAAATTCACCCAGTGACGAGGCCGGTTTGTCCGTTCCATCAGAAGCCATAGTCTGATTATAGTTTCGCGGCCGACGTCGCACCGCCTGATACGGTTAGATTAATCGTGTCCTTGTGATTGTGATCCGATCAATTATGACGGGTGAAGTACGACATCCCACGTGCGCAGGCACGTATTCGTTCAGTTCGGTCTGCCCGAGTTCTTGGCTGAGCGGCTGGAACTGGGCCAGCAGGCCGGGTAACACTCAGCGAGGGGCCCATCGGTCGGGTTTATAATTCGGCCCTCAGATCCACAGAGGAAAATGCGCCGTACGCACACCTCTTGATAATTCTTGATCACCACCGAGGAGAACGTATCGATATGCCCAGCATCCACGTCTACATGCATGAAGGCCGCACTGTTGAGCAGAAGCGCGGGCTCGCCGAGGACATCACGGCGGCAATCCTGAAGAACACCGGAGCGCCGGCCGAGGCGACGGAAGTCGTCATCCACGACGTACCGAAGACCAACTGGGCAACCGCCGGCAAGCTGGCCTCGGACGCGTAGTTGCCAGACGAGAAAGATGTAGTCCGCGTTTTGGACGCTCTCGGCGTGCCGTACGAGATGGTGGAGTGCGACCCAGAGTTCGCCGATACCGAGGCGTTTTGCAAGAAGTACGGCTTCGCACCAGAACAGTCCGGAAACACCATCCTCATCGCTTCCAAGCGGGGAGAAAAAAAATACTCCGCCTGCATCGCCCTGGCACACACTCGACTGGACGTAAATCACTCGGTGCGTGATCTTATGGGCGTCAGACGACTGTCTTTTGCGTCGGCCGACGAAACTGCAGATGTCACCGGAATGATGATCGGCGGGGTAACGCCCTTCTGCCTGCCGGATGACCTACCCGTCTACGTAGACAGCCGAATCATGGCGCTCGACTACGTGATCTTAGGCGGGGGCAGTCGGTCAGCAAAAGTGAAGATCGACCCTGAAGTCTTCAGGAAAATGCCCACAGCGACCGTGGTGGAAGGGTTGGCGAACTAGCGGGGGACCAACCCTCTCCCGCTCTCCAGATGGGAGAGGGTTGCGTTGAGGGAAGATAAGCTCGCACCGAACACACCAATCCGCTCATTCGCCCAAGAACAACCAGCGACAAACCCGCGTGCTGAAGTTCTCGAAGGACGATTCAAACAACAACATCCCAACCGCCGACAACACACCCTGAGTCACACTAAACCACTCTGAGAATCCCGAAGGGTCAGTCCATCAGCAACGTGTGCCACTCCATCTCTTCTCTACGCGGGAAGGGGCCGGGATGAA
Organism: Dehalococcoidia bacterium; assembly: GCA_026421215.1. Taxonomy (GTDB): domain Bacteria; phylum Chloroflexota; class Dehalococcoidia; order Lucifugimonadales; family Lucifugimonadaceae. The sequence goes on along the minus strand of JAPKBN010000045.1, from coordinate 4,734 downwards.
GGGGTTCCAAGACCTTCCACCTGTTGACACACCCCCAACCCTGCGATTGAATTGAACGTCGGCCCTGTGAGGCCGAACGCCCAGATGGTCCGCTAGCTCAATGGCAGAGCAACTGACTCTTAATCAGTAGGTTCTCGGTTCGAGTCCGAGGCGGATCACCAATCGTATTCCCATCGTAAAGAGGCACTCATAACTGAGTGTCTCTTTGTACGTAAGAAAGAGACACTCGAATGAGAATGCAACTTGTGCCTGAAAAGACGATTTCAACATTGGCAATTGCCTTCACCGTTCTGATCTTGGTCGCCTGCAGCAGTGACGGACCAACGGACCGGAATTTCTCGATCGAGTTCGCAAACGGTGAACCGGTCGGTGGAGTGGAAAGGTTCACTGCCAACCAAGGCGATACCATTAATATTGATTTATCCACAGACGAATCAGCCACATTCCACATTCACGGGTACGACCTCGAATTCGAGGTCGAGGCCGGAAGCAAAGACTCCATCGAGTTACTGGCAGACGCTACCGGGAGATTTGCTATCGAAATCGAGGAACTGGAACAGGACGTAGCCTTCCTTGAGATACGCCCGTAGTCACTACGGATAGGCGATACGAATGAACATGAGGTGGCAGTACGCGGCCGCGGGGTTGACCCTGGCAATCACCTTCTTGATAGCCATGTCATCGCCCGTCGCTGCCCACGGATTCGGAGAAAGGTACGACCTCCCATTTCCGCTTCCGTATTACCTCGGCGGTGCCGGGTTGGTGGTTGCCCTGTCTTTCGTGATCATGGGAATGACCGCCAGGCAATGGGAGCCAGATGACGAATATCCCGCTATAGCAATATCGCGCGGGTTTGTCGGTTCCATCATGAGCGGAACGGTGATGACGTGGAGTGTCCGATTAATCGGTATATTCGCATTCGTCCTCGTCCTCATTGCGGGGTTCTACGGCACGCCGGTATCAAGCCGAAACATCTCAGTCGTTATCATCTGGGTAGTGTTCTGGGTGGGCCTGGCTTACTCTTCAGCGCTCATCGGGAACATATGGGTACTGTTGAACCCCTGGGATTCAATATTCCGAATCTTCGAGGCCGTAGTCAGACTGGTTGATCTAGGGCGAGTCATTCCACTGAATAGGCCGTACCCAGACAGGCTGAGCTATTGGCCTGCATTTACGCTGTTTCTCGGTTTCGCCTGGATCGAGTCCTCTTTCACAGGCTCTTCTACACCGAAAAACCTCGCCACTTTCGTCGCCATATACAGTTTCGTGACCTTCACCGGTATGTTCGTTTTCGGCAGACAGGTATGGCTGCGGCAGGCGGAGGCGTTCACGGCTTTTTTTAGCCTCTTGGCGCGGTTTTCACCGACCGAAGTTGCCGTCACAGATAGAACCGTGTGTGAGACATGTTCTTCGGATTGCGAGATCCATCAAGATGTGTGCGTCGATTGCTACGAATGCTACGAGATAGCACCTCGGGACACGCGAAACCTTTACATCCGCCCCTACGCCACCGGCTTAAGGACCGTGGAGCGAATCTCAACGTCGCAGATGGCTATGGTGTTGACGGTGCTAGCAACCGTTAGTTTCGATGGATTTACAGCCACTTCCGAGTGGGTCGGATTTTTCGATCGCCTATTGCCGTTTTTTGACTCTTTCGGGTCGCATACCGGGACTGTCATTAATTCAGTCGGTCTCGTTGCGATGATCGGAGTGTTCGTTTCCGCCTATATCGTGTTGATCCAGTTCGTGATCATGGCGTCAGGAGAAGAGTTATCAGCTGGGCGGGTAGCAAGAAAGTTCGTTCTATCACTGGTGCCAATCGCCCTTGCTTATCACCTGGCTCATTTTTTTTCATTCCTTTTGATCCAGGGCCAACTGGTCATCCCGTTGCTTTCAGACCCGCTAGGGCATGACTGGGATCTGTTCGGCACAGCTGACTACGTGATTGAACTCACCATCGTCAACGTCAGAGCAACCTGGCTTATTTCGGTCGCTGCAATCGTTATAGGGCATATTTTCGCTGTCTATCTCGCCCATATGACGGCTTTGAAGACATTCACCAGCACCAAAGCGGCTCTACATAGCCAGTACCCTATGCTCATCCTCATGGTCGGCTACACCATGGTCGGGTTGTGGATTCTGGCACAGCCGATCGTTAACACTGAGTAGTGACGCCGTAAGGATTTATGATTTGCATTGCTTTTTATTTGAGGACATCTGGCGCGTCTTTTATTAGCCAGACACGGGCGTACAACAACCACGTAATAACTGTCCCTTAAAGTAGTACCAAGGAGACGGCGTGGCCCTCTTTTCGTTTACCCAACCTCCACTCACCCGCAATCGTTTGCTATAGTTCCGGGCGTCCATTAAGCCGGACCCCACGTCTGCGAGTGCTGACCGTGTACCGGCCACACGGAGCGCATGTCTGAAACTGCTTTTCTTTGACGACGTCACCTTTGGCGCACTTAAGGGAGATGACAAAGTCGTCGACCTCAGCGCTGAGGTCGCAGACCTCCCTCAACTTGGACCGCAGGATGTGATCCGCGGCGTCATCGAGAACTGGGGCACCTATCGGGGCAAGCTCGAAGCCGCCGTAGAGTCAGCCGACGGCGTCCCGGTATCTAGTGTCCGACTCCGCCCGCCACTGCCGAAGTCGACCAACATCGACTGCATGGCCGTTAACTACATGGAAGACGGTACACGGGACGCCCCGGCGCAGATCAACAGTTTTTACAAGACACCGTTTGCCATCATTGGCGACGGCGACGACATGATCCTCCCGGACGTCCCCTCCACCATCTTCGAAGGCGAGGCCGAACTGGCGCTCGTCATGAGCAAGTACGGCTCGAATGTCGCAGAAGCCGATGCAATGGACTACATCTTCGGTTACACCTGCTTCATAGACGGATCCGCCCGCGGACTTCCGGAGGGTGGGTTTCCGACGATGAAGAGTCGCTACACCTTCGCGCCAATTGGCCCCGTGCTTGTCACCAAAGATGAGATCGGTAACCCCCAGAACTTGCAGGTCACGTTGACCAACAACGGCGACGTGAAGCAGAACTTCAATACGGACGACATGGCGCACCTGATTCCGCGATGTGTCGAGTGGATTACTTCGATCCACCCTGTCGAGGCAGGCGACATCATCGCTACGGGCACCAACCACGGTGGCTTGAACCCGTTCCAGGACGGTGAGGTGATCACGCTTGAGATCGAAAAGATCGGAAAACTGACCATCAACATCACGGACGACCTGAAGCGCACGTGGGCTCGCGAAACCCGGCACGACATGGCTGCTAAAGGTCAGGATGGCACAACGCCACAGTTGACGGGCAAGTACTCGTAAATTAAGAACTTTGGGTGAAATAGGAACGGGCTGGGCGGGATTTCTCCTGGCCGGCCCGTTCCTATTTGGCGGTGGTGTCAAGTTGGAATGTATGTCCAGTATGTCCGGCCGGACATACTGGTTCCGCACCCCAGCGGACCATCACTCACCTACTCTCTCGGCACGTCAACCGTCCTACCCTCGTCGGATGACTGTCGAATGGCGTCTATCAAAACGTGTAACTCCACGGCTGTGTCGAAGTCCGGGTAACTGTTCTCTTCCCCCCGGATACCCTTTGCGAATTGGTCGTACAGCTGCCCCACGTTGAAAGGCGCGCCCTTCGGCATCACCTCGCCCACGTAGGTGTGGCGTGCCGGGATGTCGATCTCCGCCAGATTGTTTCCGCCCTGTGTGCCGTCCAGGCGTAGTCCGCCAACGTTCGTCGAGCCGGCGGATGTCGCTTTTAGCGTGCCCTCTGTGCCGAAGATTTCCAGCGTCAGGCCGTTTCCCGCGTACGGGATGCTGGAGACGTGAACTGACGCAGACGCGCCGTTTTCCAGTGTGGCGTTGACGAGGATCGTGTCCGGTGACGTGACGTCCACCATCACGTCGGTATCGACCTCATGCCACTGTGGAACCTGCGTCGTGATCTGCGCTGATACTCGAACAAAATCGCCGGCAACAAACCGCAGGGCATCTATCGCGTGTCCAGCCGCGATAGTAAGCGTGTTGGCCCCAAGCTCGACGTCACGCTGCCAGGTTCTCCCGGAGTCCCGGGTCAGTACGCCAGAGCCTATCTGTCTCAATGAACAGGACAGGACGTCGCCGATGTAGCCCGCCTCCACAAGTTCCTTCATATGCATCACGGCCGGAGCGGCCCGAGACTGCAACCCAACAATCGCCCGCACACCTTTTTCTTTTGCAAGCGCGGCCAGTTCCCGGGCTTCGTCCGTTGTTTTTCCGAGCGGCCATTCGGTGAAAACATGCTTGCCTGCGTTAATCACGTCCTTGGTGATTTCGTAATGTGTTGGCACCCGTAACACCACCGCAGCGGCGTCTATATCGGGGTGTGCCAGCATCTTGTGATAGTCGTCAAAGGGAATCTTCGCCCCGTACTGCCTGGCTGACTCTTCCGCAGTCTCCATACGCGTCGTGCATGCGCCGGTCAATTCCCAATCCGTGGCCGCCTGCGTTGCGGGAAGGTGCGCCCGATGCGCCCATCCAACCGTTGGGCTTGCTCCGATGATTCCGAGGCGTATCTGGTCCGGCATGGTTCACCTTCTATGTCTAATCGTGTAATCATGTAAGCGTTCATTCAAGGCGTCATGCATTGCAGAGAAACGAAACGGGAACAGTAATTTCGCCCTGATTTTCGTTTTGCCACACCGCAAAAATAAGCGTGGCCTCTG
>JAPKBN010000044.1 GCA_026421215.1 Dehalococcoidia bacterium | reverse complement strand
GATTCCCTGCTGCTGCCTCCCGTAGGAGTGGGGGCCGTGTCTCAGTCCCCCTCTGGCCGATCGAGCTCTCACTCCGGCTATCCGTCGATGGCTTGGTGAGCCGTTACCTCACCAACTACCTGATAGAACGCGAGCCCCTCCAAAAGTGGCATATAGCCTTTCCTCTGCTCCCGCTGAGGTGCAGAGATTATGCGGTATTAGCACCGATTTCTCGATGTTGTCCCCCACTTAAGGGCAGGTCACTCACGCGTTACTCAGCCGTCCGCCACTTGGCATTGGCCCCGAAGGGCCGTACCTCGTTCGACTTGCATGCATTAAGCGCGCCGCCAGCGTTCGTCCTGAGCCAGGATCAAACTCTCCAAAACTGGCGTGTCTTCCATTCCACTATTCAGTTTTCAAGGTGCTTCGCCGCCCGTGATCATCGGGTAATCCCCCATAAGAGGGCCCGTCGTTCACCGGAGCGACCATCAACTATACAAACCCCAATCCTGCCATGTCAACGGAAATACAGAGCAATACACGGCTCCCTGGACATCATTATCAGCGCTCCTGGCATCGAATCAACGTGTTATCGAGGCCAACCCTGCCGACGGTCTATTAGGGTACGTGCGCGAGGGCGCTCGTTTGACGATCCAAAAGGGTCACAGGAAATCAGGTGCCTAACGCCCCATCACCCTTCAGGGCTCGCTCCTTAGGCGAAAGGAGCTCAGTGACGCGCGGATCATCCGGATGCAACGGTCCACGGGCACCACGCATTTACTGAAATTCCGGATATCCTAGACACCTATTACATAAAAACAGGCCCGGAGGTCACAATTGCCAAGGCAAGTTGAAGGCGAACCCTACACAAGAGTCACGTCGCCTGAGGCGGCGGATATGCTCAAGGCGGGTAACGCCACCGTGATCGATGTTCGCAATCCAGACGAGTACGCAGAGGGTCACGTCCAGGGCGCCCAGTGGCTCCCCGTGGACGACGTGATCGCACGGTTCGATGAACTGCCAAACGAGGGACCATTGCTCTTCATCTGCATGGTCGGCGCTCGCAGCGGTCTCGCTGCGGAGTACGCGGCGGCAATGGGCGCCGCCGAAGATCGCCTATTCAACATCGAGGACGGCACCCCAGGTTGGATTCAGGCCGGGCTTCCGGTCTCAACTGGCATGGACGCCTAACGGATGCCCGACATCCCAAATATGTTGGTCGTCGGCTCGGTCGCCTACGACAGCGTTGACACGCCCACGGGTAAAAATCATGACCAGCTCGGCGGCTCGGCCACCTTCTTCTCGGTGGCGTCCAGTTACTTCACAGACGTCGCCGTGGTGGCGGTTGTGGGTGAGGATTTTGACCCGGGCGACCGTGAGATGCTGTCAGACCGCGGGATCGATACCTCAGGGCTGGTGCAGGTTGACGGGAACACGTTTCGATGGTCAGGCAGTTACCGCGAGGATCTAAACAGCGCCGTAACGCTGGACACGCAGTTGAACGTCTTCGCTGATTTCGCGCCCGAGCTCGGCGACGCCCACAAAGACCTGCCTTTCCTATTTCTGGCCAACATCGATCCCAACCTTCAGGCATCTGTCCTGTCCCAGATGTCCACACGCCCTAAGATGGTCGCGTGCGACACCATGAACTTGTGGATAGACATCGCACGTCCGGCATTGGTCTCGTTGATAGAGAACGTCGACGTACTTTTGATCAATGAGGCCGAGTCTCTTCAACTCACCGGCTGTGACAGTGTCGCTCTGGCGGCTACGGACCTGTTGGAGAAAGGGCTTCGAGCGGTCGTAATCAAACGTGGCGAGTATGGAGCGGTGGTGTTCCATAACAATTTCACGTTCGCGGTTCCAGCCTACCCACTCGTGACCGTTATCGACCCAACGGGCGCCGGCGATTCGTTTGCCGGCGGTTTCCTCGGTTACCTGTCGTCGATAGACGATACAGGCGACGATGCGATCCGCCGCGCCTCGGTAGTTGGATCCGTGATGGCGTCGTTCGCAGTCGAGAGCTACGGGCTCGAGCGACTTCGGTCCCTGTCTGCATCGGATATCAACGCCCGATTCGATGCGTTCGTCCAACTAACTCGGTTTCACCCGCTCGGTGGCGGCCAGGGCTTACCGGTCCGGGCGCAGTTCAACAACTGATCAGCTAACGCTCTGCGGGCGGCACGAAAATCGCCCGCAGAGCCTGCGATACGCCGCATCGGGCCACTTTGCTCGGCTGCTCTATTTCGATGAGAGCCTGTGCACCCGAATGTGATCCACACCTTTCCCCCGCACCGCCACAGGACCAATAGCCAGAATCCGGCTACACAGCATGTAACAGCACCGACCCGTCGTCATGATTCATCCTCCGATGTGACCGTCGTGCATCGTGTTTTGGCAGTTGCATGTTTACATAACGATATGTTTATATATAACCCTATTTGAGTAACGAAGCGATGCTTCGCGGCGTCCTCAGGAGGACTCGGTGACTGAACAGATCCCTTCCGACATCCTTAATATCGAACTTGCCCACGAGGGAGAACTCCGTACTGAATGGGCGGAGCGAGAGATGCCCGTACTTCGGAGTATCCGTGAGCGATTTGAACGGGAGCAGCCCCTGAAGGGGATGCGTATCACTGGCTGCCTGCACATCACCAGCGAGACCGCCAACCTGGTCACCACGCTGGTTGCGGGTGGCGCAGAAGTCACGATGTGTGCAAGCAACCCGCTTAGCACGCAGGACGATGTTGCCGCCTATCTGGTGTCCCAGGGAGTATCAACCTTCGCCATCAAGGGCGAGGACGCAGCCACTTACAACGCCCACATCACATCCGGTCTGGACGCCAAGCCTCACATGACGATGGACGATGGCGCCGACCTTGTTGCCGAGCTCCACACAGCGCGGACCGAACTCCTCGACGGGATCATCGGCGGCATGGAAGAGACGACCACGGGCGTGATTCGCCTGAAGGCCCTCGCCGGCGAGGGCAAACTCCGCTTCCCCGTTATCGCAGTGAACGACTCCGACACGAAGCACATGTTCGACAACCGCTACGGCACGGGACAGAGCACTCTGGACGGAATCGTCCGGGCGACCAACGTCCTGTTGACCGGCAAGACTATTGTGACCATCGGCTACGGCTGGTGTGGTCGCGGTTTTGCGGACCGGGCCAAGGGCATGGGCGCACACACCGTAGTGTGTGAGGTAGACCCGGTACGGGCGCTCGAGGCCGTGATGGACGGTCACCGAGTTATGCCAATGAACGAGGCCTCCAAAATCGGCGACATCTTCCTCACGGTCACCGGCGGGAAGCATGCAATCGCCGGCAGCCACTTTGACCTAATGAAAGACGGCGCAATTGTCGCCAACTCTGGCCACTTCAACGTCGAGATCGACGTCGACGGGCTTGAGGAACGCGCCGAGACGAAGCGACAGGTCCGGACTTTCGTCGAGGAGTACACGCTCGAAGACGGACGTCGGATTAATCTCCTTGCCGAGGGCCGACTGGTCAATCTGGGCGCAGCCGAGGGACATCCTTCAAGCGTGATGGACATGAGTTTTGCCAACCAGGCACTGGCCGCTGAATACATCCTCGCCAACAGAGACACGCTCACACCGGACGTGCACACCCTCCCGAAAGATCTTGACGCTGATATAGCCCGAATCAAGCTCAACTCGATCGGTATGCCGATCGACACGTTAACGGAAGAACAGGCTGTGTACCTGGCGAGCTGGGAAATGGGTACCGCCTAGGTTCAGAAATGCGTGTATTTTCACGCGAAGATCACAGATCATATGACGGCTGCGTTTCGGGTTCACCAGCACACAGCCGTTTGTAGTGTCAGGATGATGGGGCCGAAACCTGGATTGGCGAGTGAGTTTGGACGCCGGATAACAATTGGACAACGCTCCGGCCACTACCCCACCGTTATGAATGTGGGCAGGATCATCACCAGGGCTATCCCGGTATCGTTCACGGCGGTGTAATCATGGCTCTGATGTATGAGATCATGGCGAATATCCGGCGGTACTCTGGACGACGCGGAAACAAAACAATCAGGATTCCTGAGAAATTTCACAGCCGTCGGGAGCGCCCGAGGCAACCGGAATACCAGGCACTGGCGAAGGGAATATGAATGGCACCTAGTACGTATCTGGTTACATCCGAGTCCGTGACGGAAGGGCACCCGGATAAACTTTGCGACCAGGTCTCTGACGGCGTACTGGACGCCATCTTCGAGCAGGATCCCCATGCGCGTGTCGCATGCGAAACGGCCTGCACAACCGGCGTAATGTTCGTATTTGGTGAAATCACGACCACCGCGTATGTGGACATCACCGCCGTCGCCAGGGAAGTAATACGAGACATCGGCTATACCTCATCCGACCTGGGGTTCGATGCCGAATCTGCCGGCGTGATGGTATCGATCAAAGAGCAGTCACCTGACATCAGAGATGGTGTCGATACCGCGCTTGAAGTGCGGGGCGAAGCAGGCGCCAAAGAGGTTGGCGCAGGCGACCAAGGGATGATGATCGGGTACGCGGTACGGGAGACGCCAGAACTGATGCCGCTTCCGATCGCTCTTGCACATCGGATTACACGGCAGATGGCCACTGAGCGGAAGAACGGGAGCCTCCCATACCTCCGGCCGGACGGCAAGTCACAGGTGACGATCGAGTACAACGCCGACAACACCGTGAAGCGCGTGCACACCGTCCTGATGAGTACACAGCACGATCCATCTGTGTCACAAGAGACGATCAATCGCGATCTGACGTTGCTCGCCAATCACGTCATTCCGGCAGACCTGCTGGATGACGACACGAAATTCTTCGTGAACCCGTCAGGCCGATTTGTCCTCGGCGGTCCGGCTGCAGACGCCGGACTGACCGGACGGAAGATCATCGTTGACACCTACGGAGGCAGCGCCCGCCACGGCGGTGGGGCATTCTCCGGCAAGGACCCGACCAAGGTAGACCGGTCCGCCGCTTATGCAGCCCGCTGGGTCGCCAAGAATCTTGTTGCTGCCGGCCTTGCGGACCGACTTGAGGTCCAGGTGTCGTATGCCATCGGCGTCGCACGGCCGATCTCGATCTCGGTCGAGACCTACGGCACAGGCAAGATGGACAACGCTCGCATCGTGGAGCTCATTGAAGAGCACTTTGACCTGCGACCGCAGGCGATCATTGACACACTTCAACTACGGCGCCCGATCTTCAGGCAAACAGCGGCATACGGCCACTTCGGCCGCGACGATCTGAACCTGCCCTGGGAACAGCTCGACAAAGTAGACGTCTTAAAGGCGGCAATCGCCTAGTCGTACGGTTCAGGCCGACATGCACTAACGTATGGGGCGTGCCTTTTTGGAGGCACGCCCCTTTTTCTTGAACCTATGAACATCCTCAAACCGGAGACCTAGGAACCTTGATGCCTTCAGAGATCAAGTTCGGCACGGACGGCTGGCGGGCGATAATCGCCGATCAGTTTACCTTTGCAAACGTCCAGAAAGCGGCGCAGGGCCTAGCCGGAGAGATGCTGGCGTCCGGGACTGCAAAGGCCGGGGCCATGATCGCGTGGGATACCCGGTTTGGGTCGGAAAGGTTCGCCATCGCAACCGCGGAGGTGCTGGCGGGCAATGGCATCCGATGCGTATTGGCGACACGGCCGGCGCCAACGCCCGCTGCGAGTTTTTCGGTGATAACCCACAAGGCCGGTGGCGGCGTGATGATCACGGCGAGCCACAACTCGGCCTCGTACAACGGGTTCAAGGTCAAATCAGACCAGGGCGGTAGCGCGCCGCCGGATATGGTGGCGCGCATCGAGGCGGAAATCGAGCGCATCGAGTCCGGCGAAGTTGTTGTACAACATGTCTCACTGGACGAAGCAAAACGTACCGGGCTGCTCGAACGGTTTGATCCTACCGCGCCGTACCTAGAGCAACTCGGGCATGTGGTGGACCTCGAGCCCATCAAACAGGCCCGGTTGAAGATAGTCGTTGAATCGATGCACGGCTCGGGAGGCGGACTGTTTCCGCGTCTTTTGTCAGGCGGAAACCTGGAGTTCATAGAACTCCACGGAGAGCCGAATCCCGCGTTCCCGGGCTTTGCACAGCCGGAACCAATCGAGGCCAACCTCAGGGCGTTACAGGCCGCCGTGAGGGAGAATGGCGCAGATGCGGGGATAGCCTTTGATGGCGACGCCGATCGTGTGGGGCTTGTAGACGAGAACGGCCGCTACATTTCCACCCTTGAGGGCTTCTCCTTACTGGCGCACCATCTTCTGGAGCGCCGGCGGCAACAAGGTACGGTGGTCTCCACGATCACGATGAGTTCCATGGTCGACCGGCTCGGTGAGGCTTACGGAATCGACACACCGCGTACCGCGGTCGGCTTCAAGTACGTCGGTCCGAAGATGCTCGAGACCAACGCCATTATCGGGGGCGAGGAAAGCGGCGGCTATGCATTCAGAGGCCATGTCCCGGAGCGGGATGGCCTGTTGAGTGGGCTGATATTTCTGGAGGCTATGGTCAGTTCTAAAAAGCGCCCATCGGAGTTGTTAACAGATCTGTTAGCTATCACCGGACCCCACAGCTTCCGTCGGGTGGACGTGCAGTTTCCTGAAGATCAACGGTCAGCGCTTCAGAACTTGATCGAAACGGCTGAACCCGGGACTCTTAGCGGGATGGAGATTGAACGATCTGACCGGTTGGACGGCGTGAAGTATTTCCTTGAGGGGGGCGGATGGGGCATCGTACGTATGTCCGGCACCGAGCCACTATTGCGCATATACGCAGAAGCCCAGGATGTCCAAACCGTTAATCGTGTCCTCGAAGACTTGACCGTGACTCTCGGACTCTAAGGACCCGGCGCCCGTTTCTATGGACCATGACGCGATAAGAGGCGGCTTAAATGCCGCCTCTTATCGCGTTCCGCTGTTCTACAAATCAGACTTACGGTTCGGGCTAACCTCAAGGGTTATCGGTGAACGTGACGAGGAAAGCGATCAGGACTATAGCCGTTTCCAGCCCAGTTATCCCTTGTTGCCTTTTGGACTGTCGAGTCGTACCGACTGTTATTTATATATGGTGCTTGTGACCGCCGATTTGGTTCAGGAGACAACGTTCGATACGTGTTTCTATCGAAACGCCGTTGCCCACCATTTCCAAAGAGGTTAAGCGGTGAAAAGTCGTGTCGAAATAGTGACGCTACCAAGTGCACACATTGACGAACACAAAAACGAGTGCCCCGTGAAAACTCACATTCGCTATTGCTGGGAACGTCGCCAGCAGTCGATATACTTTGGAGATGCAACCTTAGTCGGTCTTGCAGTCCGTTCCCGGATCGTTCAGTGGTAGGACAGGGGACTTTGAATCCTCAAACCTAGGTTCGAATCCTAGTCCGGGAACCAATCACACCTGATTTTGCGCATGGACGAGCGTCCCTTCCATCCATGAATCTGGCTAGTCGCCGCCATATCCCTAGCCGGAAGTGACGAACTCCCAGTCCACATGGGGACCGGACCATCACCGCTGGATATGACGCGAAAAGACCACAGCCATAAAGCTGTGGTCTTTTCGTATACGGTCTTCTTGTCCCGGAACTGCTACGCGTCGTCCTCCACAGCGGCTGCGGGGATGGCTTCGCCAGCATCGAAACGCTCTTTTGCGTCTCCGTACAGGTGGCATGAAACCCAGTGACTGGTCTCTTCTTCCGTTAGTCCCGGCGCCCACTGTTCACAAACATCACCGATTTTCACCGGGCAACGTGGGTTGAACGTGCAGCCAGAAGGCGGGTCTACCGGAGACGGGACTTCACCAGGGAGGATGATCTCTTCACGTTCAATGTCCGGATGGGACGGAAGCGCTGCGGAGATCAAAGCTTGTGTGTACGGGTGGAGCGGGTTAGAGAAAATCGGTTCTGAATCACCGATCTCCTTAATACTACCCAGGTACATCACGGCGGTCGTGTGACACATGTACCGAACCGTCGCCAGGTTGTGAGCGATCATCAGGTAGGCGAGGTTGTGCTCTTTTTGCAGGTCCACAAGAAGGTTCAGAATCTGTGCCCGAATGGACACATCCAGGGCGGAAACCGGCTCGTCGAGAACCATGACTTCCGGGTTCAAGGCAAGCGCTCGGGCGACGCCGATGCGCTGTCGCTGTCCGCCGGAGAATTCGTGTGGATACAGGTTCGCCTGATACGCGTTAAGACCCACCTCTTCAAGAACTTCACTGACCCGTGCTTTGATCTCGCCCTTGGTCATCTTGGTGACGATCTGGAGGGGCTCAGCAACGATGCTCTGGACGCGCATCCGGGGGTTTAGAGAGGACCACGGGTCCTGAAACACCGCCTGCACGTTCTTGCGATAGTCTCGCTTGGCCGCACGGCTCATCTTGGTGAAATCTTCTCCCTTGAAGAAGATTTGCCCCGCGGTCGGTTTTTCGAGACCGAGCAGCAATTTTGCCGTCGTGCTCTTGCCACACCCGGACTCACCAACAAGACCAACTGTCTCTCCCGCACGAACGACGACGTCGATACCGTCTACCGCTTTGAGAGTTGGCTTATTCCCGAATCCCAGAAAACCACCGGCAAGCTCAAAATGCTTCGCCAGACCTCTGGTCTCAAGAATTACTTCAGCATTAACGTCGAGAGGTTGAATCCCCTCTTTTTGCTGAATCCGTTCCTGAATTGTCGTCATCGCACCTGTATCCGTAAAAGGTTTAGTCAAACATCGCTCGTCAGAGCTCATTGAGCGCTAACGGGTACACCTGCTTCTCGCGGGGTGCTAGTCGGCTACCGCTTCAGCTTCTTGGAGTTGTTCTTCCGCGGCCGCGGTCACCGAAACAGACTGTGCAGCAGCCAATTCTTCCGGATCTGCTTTGGAGATGTCAAAGTCCAAGAGTTTCCAACAACTCGCCGTGTGATTCGCGTCGATCTCGAAACGAACTGGATACGCTTCGCGGCAGACATCCTGCGCGTACTCACATCGTGGGGCAAACGGGCAACCCGGAGGAAGGTCGAAGAGGGGTGGCGGCTGGCCCTCAATTGAGTAAAGCCGCTGTGTCCGTTCTTCGAGCTTCGGCACGGATGCCAGCAATGCCTCGGAGTAGGGATGGGAAGGCTCGTTAAATATCTGACGCACATCGCCGGTCTCGACAATCCGTCCGGCGTACATGACTGCGACACGGTCGCACATCTTGGCGACAATCCCGAAGTCATGTGTGATGAAAATAATTCCAACACCGGTCTCCGCCTGAATCTCCTTGAGAAGGCGCAGGTAACCGGCTTGAATCGTAACGTCCAACGCGGTTGTTGGCTCGTCCGCTATAAGAACGATCGGTGCGCAGGAGATGCTGATGGCTCCGACAACCCTCTGGCGCATTCCGCCGGAAAGTTGGTGAGGGTAGTCTTTCATCCGGCTTTCGGCCGCCGGGATTCTCACCTGTCGCAGGGAGTGGATGATCTTATCGACCAGGGATTGACCTTTCAGATTCTGGTGAATCCGAATGGCCTCTCCGACCTGGTTCTCGATGTTGAACACGGGGTTGAGCGCCGTCATCGGGTCCTGGAGGATCATCCCGACCTTGGAGCCACGTATTTTGGCCATTTCGCTGTCCGAAAGGTCCAGGACATTCTGTCCGTCGAGGATCACTTCACCGCCAACGATGTAGCCGGGGGGAGAAGGAACAAGTCTCATGATCGAGAGTGCCGTCACCGACTTCCCTGACCCTGATTCACCCACTACGCCAAGGGTCTCCCCTCGCTTCACGTGGTAGGAGACTCCATCTACGGCCTTCACTGTGCCGTAGCTGGTCTGAAAATAGGTCCTCAAGTTTTTCAACTCCAGAATGACATCATCCTGGACCGTACTGGGCCCAAATCCATCCCTGTCCGCGTCTTCGCGGTCCGAGTAATCTCCGCTCTCTACGCGATCTTGTTCAGGCGAGTCGACCATCCTCGGCTCCTCTTAGGCTCAACCGGGGTGAAAGTGCGGATCACTTCGCTCCCGGCGTTGGGCCGTCAATACCGGTCCCAACTGTGCGTTGCACGACCCGAAAGGCCGTTACTTTTAAGTCGTGATACGAAGGCACTCACTCCTGTGCCCTTCAGGTTGCGGCGAAGTATAGCAGTGGTCGATACGGTGCGCATAGCCATGCACGAAGATCGTCTTCAGGCCTGCCGTAATCTACTGGCAAACATCACCGCCAGAGTCGCCAGAATTAACAATCCTATCCCGTTCACACTCAGCGCCCAACCTACGGAGTACACCTCTGCGATCAGTCCGAGTTCAAGGCTCCCCGCCCACCCGAATCCGATCGCAAAAATCCACCCGCCCATGGCACGCCCGCGCATGTCATCCGGGACGTTCGCCATCAGCAAAGTCCACTGCAAAGCGTCAAAAGAAGATGCCATAATCCCTACAACGGCAACTATAAATAACGACAACGGGAAAATCTCTGATATTCCAAGTGAGATCAACCCGACGCCGTATATGAAAATTATGGCAATCGCGAGCAGGCCCTTGCGACCGAAGTCGGAAAGTGCCGTGATGAGCACCGAACCGACCAGGCCACCAATCGCCGCCATCGCCGTCAACGCTCCCAGCCCCGTCGCGCCGACGCCAAGTACATCGTCGGCCAATGACGGCATTACGGTTTGGAATGTAAACCCCAGAACCTCAACAACCATGGCGAAGGTAAGCAGCGTAGCCACGATCGGGATGCCGAGCAGTAACCTTATTCCACCGAATGTGCTGCTGATAAAACCACCAACCGCCCTGAGTCCGTGCGAAGTACCGCGCACGCCAAGACCCGGCTGAACAACCACTACGCGGCTAACCGCAAAACCACCGATAGCAAACGCCAGTCCGGCAATTACAAAAACGATGCCGGGGCCTGCCGATTCGATCAATAGTCCGCCAGTAAGCGCCCCAATCGCGCCGACGGCACGTGTGGCGACAGACATCATCGCAACACCGTTTGAAGCGTTTCGCCTCCCGACAACGTCAACGGCGAGCGCCTGTGTCGCTGGCAACTCGAACGCGGCGGTGATCCCGGCCAGGCCAATAAGCACCATCACCGCCCAGATGAGGGAATCAGATTGGGCGACGAGAAACCACATCCCAACTGCTACCGAAACTTTCAGTCCTGCTGCGATCATCAGAACTTTACGGCGTGAGTACCGATCAGCAATCGCGCCGCCGACCGGACCAAATATCAGGTTGGGAGCGCTCCTCACTGCGAAAGATACTGCCGTAAGGAAAACCGATCCAGTCTGATCCAGGACAAACCAGCTGATGGTTAACCGCTGCATCCAATTTCCGAACCCGATCAGGAGTCCGACGGTCCAGAGCCACCTGAACGCGTTGTTATGCAGTGAACGTAGTGGGCCTGAGTGCACCGGTATTGCTGGCGACTGTTCGGAAGTTGTACCGGTTTGCATCACAGCTCACTACTTCATTAACGACACCTGATCCGGAGTGGTTAAGACCCACACCTCTCCGAGGGTTCCGCTTCGACTATGAACCCGGAATACGCCTAACGCACAACACATGCGTGGCCGGATCTGAAGAGCAGCCACACATGTGTTGTTTTTTCAGCGCTACGGAGAAAAATCCTAGTGTCTACCCGGGATTCTAGGTCAGACCCAAATCCTTCTCTATTTCGGTAAGGGCCTCGTCGATGACGCTGACCATGAAGTCGATCTCGTCTTTATTTATAGACAGCGGGGGGCAGATGCTAATCAAGTCTCCCGCCCGGAAGCTAACAAGATTGCGCTCGTACAAAGCCGGCGGAAGTTTCTTGGCAAGAGCCGCGCTCGCTGGGAAGGAAGCCTTCGTTTCGCGGTCGCTTACAAGCTCCACAGCAGCAATCAGGCCCATACCGCCCCGGACATCCCCAACCGACGGGTGTTCGTACAGGCTCTGTAGTTGCTCGTACAGGTAAGTTCCCATCCGGTCAGAGTTCCCGACCAAGTCCTCACGCTTGAAGATCTCAAGGTTCTTCAGGGCAGCTGCGCTGGACACCGGGTGGCCGCCAAAGGTGATCAAGTGCTTGAAGGTGCGGCTGTCATCCCCAATAAACGTATCGGCGATCTTCTTGGTCGCGATCGCGGCTCCAAGCGGAAGGTACCCGCTGGTAATCGCCTTGGCGACCGTCGTGACGTCCGACTGAATGCCAAAACGCTCTGTCCCGAACCAGGTGCCGAGCCGACCGAATCCGTTAATAACCTCATCTGCTATCAGCACGATGTCGTAGGTGTCGGCAATCTCGCGGAGGCGGTGCCAGTACTCGGGCGGCGGGATGTGGATCCCTGTAGCGGCCGAAACAGGCTCTGCGATGATCGCAGCAACAGTGTCCGGGCCCTGGTGTTTGATAACCGTTTCGAACTCGTTGGCGACGGCAATCGCCTCATCCACCGGATTGTCGTGGTAGGTCGGCCTATACGAATTGTAGTTGGTCACGTGATACGTGCCCGGCATCGTCGGCCCCATAGTGTCGGCGGCCGGACTTCCACCCAGGCTCACAGCCATCGCCGTACCGCCGTGGTAAGAGTTACGCCGAGATATAACCTTGTAGGCACCCTGATTGCCGGTCAGCATACGGTACTTCTTCGCCATCTTGACGGCGGTCTCGACAGCTTCCGAACCGCCGCTGACGAAGAACATCCGTGCGTTCTTGTCCGGGTAAAGATCGCTGACAACGCCGGACAGTTCGATGGTCGAGGGAACGATTGAACCGGCGGGTGGTGAGTCGATGGCAATCATCTGCGCGTAAGCCGCGTCTGCGATCTCAGTTCGGCCGTATCCGGCGGATTTGTACCAGAGGCCGGCCATACCATCGAGAAGTCGATTGCCATCGATATCGGTCACCCAGACGCCTTCACCCTTAACGAATATCTTGAGGGCGCCATCCCGCCAGTCAGCGGTCTGCATGGCGTGCATGAACAGATGCTCCCCAGCAGTCTGTCGAAGGTTTTCTATCTGTTCTCCGGTGAAGGTCTCGGTGGTCATTAAACTGGCTCTCCGATACGGCATAGATTGGGTAAATTGCGGCTGGCCGACATTTGGCGTCAGTTTACGACCGCGCAGCTAGACGGTCCATAGTCAGGTGAAGGATTGAACAGGCTCCTCCGGTTGCGCGCCCGTGGGCGATGTTTACAATCCATTCGAAACCGCGCTCCCTGTAGTTAGTCGAAAACAGCAGAGATATGCCGAAAGAGGTCCCGGATATGACCGTCAATATTGCCACCGTATATGAGCGATCCAAGAGCCCGGGACCACAGCCAAATGGCCTTCAGGCCGCCGAGGATGGCCTCTGGTACATAGACCAGCGGAACGACAAGGTCTACAAGTTGGACTGGGACTCCGGCGACGAAATCTTATCATTCCAGACCACCACGGAGCACGCCAGCGGGATCACAATCGGCGATGGCTTCGTATGGGTTTCCTCGACTTTTGGCCTGACGATTCACAAGATAGATATGGAGACCGGCAAGACCGTACAGGAACTCCCGACGCCTGGAGTCGGACAGGTTGCGTTCTCTCCTCTTGGGATTGCACCTCGTGACTCGGGCGCGCACGGACTTGAGTGGCGTGATGGCAAGCTCTGGGTCGCTGTCCCGCCGTCCCAGATGATCTATCAGTTAGACCCGTCTAACGGGGAGGTTCTGCACGAGATCAAAGCCCCGGGCCTGCGTGTACACGGCATCGCATTTGATGAAGACGGCAATCTATGGTCGGCCGACACAGCATCCGGCGTCGTATCGTTGCTGGATGTTTCGGACGGCCGTGTCCTGAACTACATCCGGGTCCCGTGGCCGACAGAGGTTCACGGCCTGACGATCGATTCCGCCGGGAAGCTCTGGTATTGCGATGCAGAGACGATGGCGATAGGGCTACTCGGACGCTAAGGGGCCTTCCGGGCTTGCATCTGGCAGAGTTGATTTCGATAAGTATGACGGGCGATTCGGATCGTCCTGGTGCA
Organism: Dehalococcoidia bacterium; assembly: GCA_026421215.1. Lineage (GTDB taxonomy): Bacteria > Chloroflexota > Dehalococcoidia > Lucifugimonadales > Lucifugimonadaceae. The sequence continues at coordinate 2,038 of JAPKBN010000044.1, read as the reverse complement.
GCCGGATCTCCGGGGCGAATCTCGGAAGCGCGGCAACGAGATTAAAGGCCGGATCTGGCATGGCTTCCCAATCTGTAATACATCAGGTCAATGAATCGGCCCGAATATCTCACAGCCCGGTAGGCCTCAGGTTCCGATGCTTGGTCCGCGGTCACAGTACGACCGGAGTGTTTCTATCGCGGACAACACGGCTAGGTGGCTCGTTCGTGGGTTGCGGACGTGTGGTTGATTCACCAGCCTAAACGTGAATTCGCCGAACTCGCCCCGGGCGTGAATCTCATGAACGTTACCGGGAGATTTTGGGTCCGCAACTACCTTCACTATGGTCCGTTTCGGGCCTATCCCTGCGATGCTCAGGGTCGCAGCGACGTTCACGTTCGCCGGGAACAATGCCACTGCTTCAAGAGCCGGGCCTTCGTACAGAACGGTCGGTTCGGTGATTTCTACGTCTTCCCACTCGGCGAAACCGGGCGCTCCGGAAAACGCTCGCGGCGTTTTTGTGGACGTCAGGGTGACGCTCTCTAGCAGGTCGCGAACGGAGCGAAGTGCATCAATGCCTCCCAACGCTCCGGAGGGAATAACAATGTCACACCGATTACTGGCTGCGAGATTTACAAGGCGGTCAAAAAGCTCCGTATCCGCAAGCGCGCCGGAGCTAAGGATGAACAAGGAACGACCCTCGGACAGGACGGTTTCCCCGTACGTTTCAATGGCGGCTGGCGCTGCGCATTCGACCACCAGTGACACATCCCGGGCTGCCAGAAGATCTTCCACAGTTCGGCATGTTGCGGGCCGAGGGTCCAATTTTTCGGCTAGGCGATCAGTCGCTTCCGGATCTTCATCAAAAACGGCGATGATACGAGCGTTTTGAACCTCTCCTTCCGAAACGGCGAGGCCGACTTCTACACCCATCGTGCCACAGCCAAGAAGGCCAATGCCGACGCGTCCATCCATTTGGGTCAAATCGGTCCTTCCGGGCAGCATCAGCCCGTTTATTCAAGTTATTCCCGGTCATTCGTGGCGTCGCCGCCCGTTTAGTTGAATTATTTGAACAATCCGGGGTTAAACTCAGGCGTCCTAACCCTGACCTTGATAAAGCCTTGTATTCAGGTCTTTTCAGCAGTCAGGCCAGGTCAATGTAGCAGGAGATCGGTTCCGGGATATCTCAGATGGGTCGCGTACAGCTCCATCGAGATCGGAGTTTTTATCCCCGGATCAGTCCCGAAATAATTTGGGGAGCAAAGTCGAGTGGCGGCATCATCAATCACTGGAAAAGTGCAGACGGTACTCGGGCCTGTCGACCCAGAAACATTAGGGCCCACCATCACGCATGAGCATCTGCTAATCGATTTCCGAGTGGTGTATCAACCGCCAAACAACCCTGACGAAGTTGGCATGGCGGAAGAAAAACTTTCGCTCTCGAATCTCGGCTGGATCCGGCACAACTGGAACAACTCGTTGGACAACCTGACCCTGCTGGATGAAGAGGTCGCCACGGCGGAGGCCAGCCATTACTTCGGGGCCGGCGGCCGCACGATGGTCGATGTCACAAGCAACGGCCTCGGGCGAGACCCACTTGCGCTGGCACGAATCAGCAAAGCGACCGGGTTGAACGTCGTGATGGGTGGTGGGCATTACATCGGGAGTACACACCCGGATGAGTTCGAAATCATGACAGCCGATGGCATCGCCGAAATGATCATTCGTGACATTGAACAGGGGGTCGACGGTACAGGAATCAAGACCGGGATCATCGGCGAAGTTGGCGTATCCGCTCCCTGGACTGAGTCAGAGCACAAGACGATCCAGGCGGCGGTAATCGCCCAGGTCCAAACCGGCGCGCCGGTGTTGATCCACCCGGGACGAGATGAAGGTTTGCCGCTCCAGATTCTCGAGGCCGTTCAGAGCTGGGGCGGAGACATGACCAATACCGTCATGGGCCACATCGAACGAACTATCTACGATAGGGACGCCTTGAAACGCGTTGCCCAAACAGGTGCCTTTATGAAACTTGACCTGTTCGGCCACGACTCCTCGT
>JAPKBN010000002.1 GCA_026421215.1 Dehalococcoidia bacterium | reverse complement strand
TGACGTGAGCCATCGTTCGGCTAATTTGTTGATGCATCCCACAATACCCTCCGACGTGACAGCTGGCTCTGATAACAACACCCTCATCTCGTATGTTTCAGGAGTTCTTGTGTTCGGGAATTTCGGTCGAACCCGGATATTCGCTCTATCTGTTGGTTTGATGCTTGTGGCCGCCGCATGTGGCGGAGGCAGCGGAGGCATTCCCACGCGCGATTCCGCGTTACCGCCGCACGTGGCGGACGCGGCTAACGGCCAGCGTTTGTTCAAGAACGAGAGTTGTTCAGCCTGTCACTCAACCGGCACGAGGCGCATAACCGGTCCCGGCCTCGCGGGGATCTACAGCACAGCAGCCACCCGGGATTCGGATCTTACCGCCTATCAATACATCCAGCAGTCGATCAGAAATCCCGGCACCTTTATCGTAGATGGATTTAACAACATCATGCCGAAGACCTACAGCCACCTGTCGCAGGATGATGTGGATGACCTGACCGCTTACCTAAAGAGCCTGGAATGAGCTGTGGGGGCGTATGTCCGCACCCATGCCGATCTTTCGGTCAGGAGAAATAACGGGTGCACGCGGGGCAAACACCGTCCTTACGCTGTTCTAGTGGACGGTCTTACACCGGGGGATGCAGGTTGTGGAAGTCGGTCGCTCGTTCGAAGGCGTGTCCGGCTTGCACCAGTAACTGTTCGGACAGGTGATGCCCGACGAACTGGAGGCTAAGAGGTAAACCGTCGCCGTTCAGCCCGCATGGCAGTGAGATTGTGGGTAGTCCGGAGAAGTCCGCAGGCACGGTGAACCGGAAGAAATCCCAAGGGTCCAACTCCTGTTGGATCGTCCCGTACATATCACCCAAGGTGACGGGGTGAGCCGACGCGCTGGTGGATGGGCTAGCGAGAAAATCGATCCCTCGCATGGTCACCCGAAACTCCCCGACACATGCCGCCCTGAGTACCTTGGCACCGGCATACTCAGCCGCGCTCAGGGATACCCCTCGCCTGAGCCACTCACGGAACCACGGACCGTATTCGTCCGATCTTGATGGATATGTACTGGCGTGAGCAGCAGCCGCTTCGGACGCACAGATCGGCTCCCATGCGGCCAGGTATTCACGCAGATTAACCGGCATCGTTACCGAGACGATTTCCGCGCCCAGACTCTCCATAGTTTTCACGCTCTCGGCGATGGCGGTCGCTAGCTCCGGCTCTACATCCTCGCTGGCGTATCTCTCGTCGAAACCAATCTTGAGCCCTTTCACACCCGCATCGAGAGATGCGGTCATATCCAAGACCGGGTTTGGGAGTGTTGTGGGATCGTTGGGGTCAAGTCCGGCGATGGCCTGCAGGACGATCCCGGCATCGGCGGCGGAGCGTGTCATCGGGCCTATGTGATCAAGCGACTCGGCGAGGGCCATCACACCGTATCGACTCACACGGCCCCATGTCGGTTTGAGGCCGACATTTCCACATGCCGCTGAAGGAAACCGTATTGAGCCGCCCGTGTCGCTGCCCAACGTCCCAAACGCCATACCAGCCGCAGCGGCGCAGCCAGATCCGCTCGACGACGCGCCGGACCAGTAGCTCTCTTTCCATGGGTTCTCCGGGATATCCAACTTCGGGTTATAGCCGGCCATCGCTCCTTCGGTCAGGTTCAACTTGCCGAGAAGAATCGCTCCAGCCTCATTGAATCGGGCGACGACCGTTGAATCGAATTCAGGCACGTTATCGGCAAATACGGCGCTGCCACCCATCGTCCTAACGCCGTCTGTGGCGCACAGGTCTTTGACCGCCACTGGGATTCCATGGAGTGGGCCGCGGTAGTTGCCTGCGGCGATCTCCTCATCAGCAACCCGCGCCTGTGCACGAGCGCTATCCGCCATCACCGTGGCGTACGCCTTGAGTCGACCGTCAATTCGGCCAATACGGTCAAGTTGTGACTCGGTCAATTCGACCGATGACATCACACCATCGCGGATCCGTGGAGCAAGTTCGCTAATCGTCTTGTAGTGCAAATCATCAGCCATGGGATGCTCCTGGTCACCGTGGTCGCCTCTTTACATCGGCGGGTGCAGATTGTGGAAGTCGGTCGCCTGTTCGAAGGTGTGCCCCGCCAGAATTAGCAACTGCTCGGACAGGTGGTGGCCGACGAACTGAAGGCTGAGTGGAAGGTTTTCGCTGTTCAACCCGCAGGGAAGCGAGATCGTGGGTAGCCCGGCATAGTCCATCGGCGCGGTAAACCGAGATTGCCACGAATTGCGGCTCGGCGGTATGGGTCCGTACAACTCCTCGTGCGTGATCGGATACGGCGTGCGATGTGTGGATGGGCAGGCAAGGAGGTCGATTCCGCGCATTGTAAGACGAAGGTCTCCGATGCAAGCCGCTCTGAGCACGTTGGCGTCGGCGTAGTCCGCGGCTGTGTGAGCTGCACCGTTAGAGAGCCACCCACGGAACCACGGCCCGTATTCGTCTGCGCGTGAAGGGAAAGTGTCCGCGTGTGCAAAAGCGGCCTCCGACGAGCAGATCACCGGCCATGCATCCATGTATTCGCGCAGTCGTGAAGGCATTTTGACCGGTACGATCTGTGCCCCCAGTTGCTCCATCAAACGCACACTGTCGGCGATGGCGTCCGCGATCTCCGGTTCAAGATCCTCCGAGGCGTAACGCTCATCGAACCCAATCTTGATACCTTTAACTCCCGATCCGAGCGCCGCCGTCATATCTGGAACCGGCTGAGGAAGCGTCGTGGGATCGTTGGCATCCAGTCCGGCGATCGCCTGCAAGACGATCCCTGCATCGGCGGCGGAGCGAGTGAGCGGTCCCACGTGATCGAGCGACTGTGCGAGGTCCATCACGCCGTACCGACTGACCAGGCCCCATGTCGGTTTCACCCCGACGGTCCCGCAAGCAGCTGCCGGGTATCGGATAGAGCCGCCCGTATCGCTGCCGAGCGTGCCAAATGCGAGGCCGGCGGCGGTCGCCGCACCTGATCCACTTGAAGACTGCCCGGTCCAGTGACCGTCTTTCCAAGGGTTCTCCGGGATGTCCAACTTAGGGTTGTATCCGCCCATCGCTCCCTCGGTGAGGTTGAGCTTACCAAGCATCACAGCCCCGGCATCGTTCAGTCGCTTTACGACCGTGGCGTCGTATTCCGGAACGTTGTCTGCAAAGACCGCACTACCACCCATCGTCCGAACGCCGATCGTAAAGCAGAGGTCTTTTACCGCAATTGGGATGCCGTGGAGCGCGCCGCGGTAGTTGCCGCTGGCGATTTCGGCGTCGGCGGTACGCGCCTGAGCGCGAGCGCTGTCAGCCATCACAGTGGCATACGACTTCAGGTAGCCATCAAGTTGCTCAATTCGAGCCAGTTGCGACTCGGTAAGTTCTACCGATGACAGCTCGCCATCTCGAACTAGCGGGGCGAGCTCCGTGATGGTCTTGTAGTGAAGATCTTCGGTCATTTATTGCTCCGTGGTTGAAGTCCGACTACGCATCAACTACTGATGGATTAGATAGGTTGAATCAGCGAACTTCTCCCTAATCCAGACCCTCTCCCGCTGGGAAGAGGAGATCTCTGGCGTCTACTCGAACCCGGCTGGTTTCTTATCAGCCCAGGGTCGTGCGTCTTCGAACGCTTTGGAGGCCGCTAAAACTGTCTCTTCGTCACCCCAGCGCCCTACGATGTGAAGCCCGATCGGAAGTCCATCGCTTGAGAACCCGGCTGGCGCGGTGGCGGCCGGATTCCCGCACATGTTGAACGGGTAAGTGAACGGCGTGAATCCCCAGAGCTTGTCGGGCACCGACTGCCCGCCGATCAGATTCGGATGCTCACCGACCTTGAACGCCGGTGTTGCAAGCGTCGGGGTGAGCAGGAGATCGTAGCCCTCGAAGAATTCTTGTACGTAGTGGCGATAGAACTCCAATCGTGAGTAGGCGTCCCATAGCTCCTCACCGGTGACCTTCTGGCCGCCCTCGAGTCCATCCCGAAGGTAGTCAGTCAGCAGCTCCCGTTGCTCGAGGAGGTGCCCATTGGTTGAGAATGTGCGGCAGCGCCATATGGTCAGCAGCAGATCGAACATCGCTTCCGGGGAGTCGATCTTGAAGCCAGGCTCTTCGACGATCGCGCCCATCTCTTCAAACGACTGCGCAGCCTTCCCGACAACATCCCGTACCTCTGGATCTACTGCCACTCCGCCGAGGTCGGGCGAGTAGGCAATACGCAGACCCTTCACGCCTCTGCCGAGAGATGCAATGTAGTCCGGCGGGTCTTCCTGAATGGTCAGGTGTTCGGCGTCCGGATGTGGTCCCGCAAGGACCTGAAGCATTGTGGCCGCATCGGTAACGTCCCGTGCCAGTGGGCCGACGTTGGAGTAGTTAAACCAGTGCCAGCTGTCGATTCCGGTCGAATAACGTGGCACCCGTCCTTGCGTCGCCTTGATACCGTAGACACCACACAGGCCAGCTGGGATGCGTATCGAGCCAGCGCCGTCGCTGCCCTGTGCCAGCGGCGTGATGCCAGCAGCTACAGACGCACCCGCTCCTCCGCTGGATGCTCCGCTGGTGCGCTCGGTGTTCCAGGGGTTCCGGCAAGCGTCGCCTAGTCGGTTCTCGTTGGTCCCGATATGACCGTATTCAGAGGTATTAGTCTTCCCGAGGATTACAGCGCCAGCGTTCTTGATACGCGTTACCGACAGCGAATCTTCATCCGCAATGCGGTCTGTGTAGATAAGCGACCCGGACGTGAAGCGGACGCCCTTCATCGGCTCTAGGTCCTTGATGGAGGTCGGCACGCCATGAAGCAGCCCCAGATCGTCGCCGTCCATGACCGCCTGCTCGGCAGCACGAGCGGTCTCTAGCGCCTCTTCTGGAATGACGGCTAGATACGCATTTAGCTGATCATTGAATTTATCGATCCGGTCCAACGCCGTCTGTGTGATCTCTACGGGCGATATCTCCCGATTTACGATCATCTCCCGCAATTGGTGCGCGGGCGTCCAGGCAAGTTCTGTGTTGGCGTCAGGCATGGCTCTCTTTTCCAATTAATGGCACTGGTTGGCCGCGCCATTATGCCGCGCGCGGAGGCTCAGTGGAGAGTCAGTCTATAAGCGGTCAATATTTTCGGGATTACGCATAACCACCAGCGGTGGCGGCAGGTTTCGGCGCATACGCCGTGCGCAGGTCCGCTTCCTGGAAAATCAACGGCTTCTCGCCACGGGCATAGTCGTACAGCGCGGCTTTGAAGATACCCTCCATCGCCTGCACTCCACCGATGCCGATAGCGAAGACAACCACCCCAATCGGAATCCCGATAATCGGAGTTATCGCGCTGAACATCGCCGTAATAAGGCCAACCACGAGCATCACGCCCATGTAGATGATCCCGAATCCGAAGTTAGCAGTTAGCTGCCCGCCCCACGTGGTTGTGAAAAGGCCGCTTGAGCGTTTCATGGCCGTAATAGGGCCGACTCCCTCCGTGACGAGAATCGGGATGACGAAGAACGTGATCATCGCCCACCCGGACGACAGAAGGCTCGTGCCAATCGATCCCATCATGTTTCCGCGTGACCGGCTCCGCAGGTACAACAAGATCAAGCCCACGACAGCGGCGATGATTGACCAACCGAGGATTGTGTGGACGTGCTTTGCCGCGTGTGACAGGCCTGAACCAACGTTCGGGTCGCCCCCACGAAGACGTTCCTGGGCGGCGGATATCAGCGCGGCATTGAAGAAAATAACAATGAAATACGCGGCGAAAAATGTCGTCCCGGCCAGAATTATGTCCACGGGAACGATGGTGCTTTCTTGGAGACCAGTATTCGGGTTGATCACTGATGGCTCGTTCAGGTGGTCGATCGTGCCAGTCGCGCTAGCGATGGCAAAAAACACCCCGAGCAAGATCAGCACGCCGACGCCACCCATGATCGGGAAGAAGATCAGCTCCTTGTCCTTCATCAGGACGCTCCAGCTGACTTTTATGAGTCCAAATGTGTGACCGATTGTTCTGAACATAGGTGCATTATACCGAGGAAGGGTGGTACTTCGATTAAGGGTTCCATAGGATTCTCAATGATCACGTTGAGGTTCGCGGACGGCGACCGGCTCGGCCCATGGGAGATGGTTCGAGTGCCAGATCTGCTGGTCCGCGCCCAGTAAAAGTGCGCCGGAACACAGCGAAATAATGGTTGGTGAATTGGAATTTGAGGGAGTCAAAGGATGAGCAACGGTCGGGTGAAGGTCGGTTTCATCGGTGCGGGAACGATCTCGCACCTGCACGAACTCGGGTATCACGACAATGAAACGGGCGAGCTGTATGCAATCGCGGACTCCGCGCCCGGACTCGCCCAATCACGTAAGGAACAGTGGGGCGCACAGAAGGCGTATATCAACTACAAAGATCTTCTGGCCGATCCGTCGGTCGATGCGGTCGAGATATTGCTGCCCCACCATCTCCATCTCCCGATCACGCTTGAGGCGCTTTCGGCGGGCAAACATGTTTCGCTCCAGAAGCCAATGGCGATCTCGATGGATGAGGGACGGCAGATAGCAGCAGCAGCAGCAGGGAGCGACAAGATATTTCGGGTGGTGGAGAACTACCGCACGTACGAGCCGTATATGCGGGCCAAGGCGATGATCGAGGCGGGCGATATCGGCGATCTGATCACCATCCGCGTGATGATGGTTAGAGGGAAGGGTCGAGGCGGGATCGATACTCCTCCATCGGCACAGGCCTGGCGGGACGACCTAGCGCTCGGAGGTCCGGCACAGTCGATGTTGGACTACGGCTATCACGTCACATCGATCGTCACTTATTTCATGGGGAAGATCGACAAAGTCAACGCGATGTCGGACCTGGACGGACCTGAAGGGTTTACCGGCATCCCGGCAGTTATTTCTTGGCGGCACACAAGCGGCCAGTACGGCAACTGGAATATGGTCGCGGCTCCGAACATGATGGTCCGCACGAAGTACTACCCGCTCGATGAATGGATTGAGATCACGGGTAGCCGGGGAATCATCTGGATCAATCGGTGCACGGGAGATCTGCTCGGGAAGCCGCCGGTAGAAATGTACAGAGACGGCGAAATGCGCTCTTACAGTGACATGGAGACGAACTGGGGAGACAGCTTCCGTGTCGCAGCACATAACTTCACGGATGCGATAGTGAACGGCAGGCAACCCGACATGGACGGCGAAGAAGCAGTACACGCCCTTGCCTTCGCCCTGGGAGCCATCAAAAGCGCATCAGAAGGCCGAGACGTGAAGTTGGCCGAACTTTAGGGTGTATCGGAGAGCGATTTGAGGAATATCCAGCTGTTATATGCGCGCCACAATCTGTCTAAAAGTGATCGACCCATGAGGACATCCACTCCTAAAACACGTCCTCATTGACCTTGAGCGCCTTTAGCTCTGCCGCTGAGTAGCCGGCTTCCTCGAGGATTTCGTCTGTGTGCTCGCCGAAGGCTGGGGCGCCCCGGGTTATCTCCAGAGGGGACTCGCTCATGATCGATAGCGGGCCCGGACCGCGAGTATTCCCGGCGACGGCGTGTGTCGTCTCCACGATCATACCGTTGGCGAGCGCTTGCTCGTCATAGACCATTTCTTCAATGAACCTCATTGGGCCGCATGGCACGCCAGCATCGTTCAGTATTGTCATCCACTCGTCGGTGGTTTTTCCCGAAAATATCTTCCGGTAGATCAAGATAAGGTCCTCGGCAAACTTGATCGATTCTGGCGACTCACGGTCGTAGCCCGGTTCAAACCTGATGTCATGTACACCCAGCGCATTGGCCATCTTCTGGCGTAGCGGATTGCTCAGGCAGCCGATCGAGATCACCCAGTCGCTCGTCTCATACGGCTGGTAATAAGCGGCGAACTCTGGATTGTGGCGTTTGTCGCGATAAGCCGAATATATGTCGCTGAAGTCGACACCGGCTTCTTTGAGAAGCGGCAAATCCTCGTCTCGCCAAGCCTGACGTGGCGTTGGATAGTCATCCAGTTGCGTCAGACTACTCTGCTGCATCCTCAGCGAGTTCTGTAAAAGGGAGTTCTCGATCTTCTGACCTTTACCGGTCCGCTCCCGGTAGTAGAGCGCGGCCGAGACCGACATCATGATGGCGTAGCCCGCTGCCATGTCAGATACGGGAGACACGTTTACGGACCGTGGCAGTCCGTCCACATCGTGACCTTCGGATGTCATCATCCCAGTCATCGCTTGCACGATAACGTCGTAGCCAGGAAGTTCCCGATTTGGCCCCATCCGACCGTATGCGGTGACCTCGCAGTAGATAATCTTCGGGTTGATCGCCGATAGGGTTTCGTAATCGATCCCTAGCTTGGCTGGAACATCTGGGCGGTGGTTGAGCACGATGACATCAGCGCCTTCAACCAACTTATGCACAACGCTTTTACCAGCGGGCTTAGTCAGGTCCACTCTGATGCTTCGCTTGCCCCGGTTTACTGCGATAAAACCCCGACTCTCATTGTGTCCTCCGGCCTGTCCGGGCGATGTTGAACGCCACGGGTCGCCCCACGGCGGCTCGATCTTGATGACATCTGCGCCGAAATCGGCCAGAAACATCCCTCCGACGGGACCGGCGATGATCTCCGTGAACTCGAGGACGCGCACGCCCTCCAGGGGACCGGGCATCTACTCAACCTCCTCGTGGTCTGGTGAGACTGGATTAACGATTCCTGACACAGCGCCGGACTCTATCAGGGTTTCGATCTCGCAACTGCTGTATCCGATCTCACACAGCACGTCATAGGTGTGTTCGCCAAGCATGGGAGACGAAGTATCGGCAGAGGTTGGAGAATCGGACATCTTGAAAATCGGACCCGCCGTGCGAACAGTGCCAGCAATCGGATGTTCATGCTCCACGATCATGCCGTTTGCGATCGCCTGCTCGTCGAACACCATCTCTTCCACGAATTTGAGCGGCGTTACGGGTACACCAGCGGCTTCGAGAAGCTCTACCCAGTAAGAGGAAGGTTGCTCCAGAAACATTCCCTCCGCCTTCAGAACGATCTGCCGTGCCGATTCCATCCCCTCTTCACTCTGTTGGTCATATCCGGGTTCAAAGCGAGGGTCGGCGAGGCCCATTGCGTCCGACATCTTCCTGCGCAGCGGCTCACTCAGGCAGCCGACGGCGATGATCCAGTCCTTCGTTTGGAAGGTTCTGTAGTAAGGCCGATAGGCTGGCGACCGGTCGTCCTGCTGGTACAACGCGTTCACGTCCGGGTACGGTAATCCGGCCTCACGGACGGCCGGAAGGTCTTCAATAACCATACGTGATTGGGCAGATGGGCTGGATGAGACGTAGGTCAGCGGCAGAGTCTGGATATAGAGCGCGTTAGATAGCAGTGAGGTCTCGATCTTCTGCCCTCGACCGGTTCGTTCACGATGAAATAGAGCTGCCAGAACGCCCTGACAAACGGCGTACCCGGCCGCAAAGTCAATGGGAGGAGTGCCTCGGATGACGCGAGGAACCCCTTCGTCAATCATCCCGTTGGTCGCCATAAGTCCGGTACGCGCCTGCATGATGATGTCGTACCCAGGCTTGGCACTCTCCGGCCCTGAACGTCCAAATGCCGTTATCTCACAGAACACGAGGTCGGGCTTGATGGCCGACAGTGTGTCGTAGTCGATTCTGAGTTTTGCAGGTACGTCAGGTCTATGGTTCATGATCACCACGTCCGCCTGGCTGACAAGACGATGTACTACTCTCACGCCTTCCGGCTTCGTGAGATCGAGCCGGATGCTGCGTTTGCCGCGGTTAACGGCGATGAATCCGCGACTCTCTTTGGCATCTACAGGCCCGACTCGCGTCGGGGAGCCGCGCCACGGGTCGCCCCAGGGCGGCTCGACTTTGATTACTTCGGCACCAAGGTCCGAGAGCAGTACCCCACTCACGGGCCCGGCGATGATCTCCGAGAATTCGACGACTTTGATGCCGTCAAGTGGACCGGTCATCTATCACCTGCTTTCGTCCTCAACAAACGTGGGACGGGGCGCAGTGTACGCCCAGAGTGGTATCAGGTCTGGCTTCCGGTCCCGCCTATCCCGTTTTCGCTGACCCACCTTTGTGAAATGCCTCGATTTCAGCCTCAGAGTAGCCGGCTTCCGAAAGCACTTCACGGGTGTGCTCGCCTCTGGACGGTGATATCCGCACAGGCTCGGGCTGCGTCTTCGACCACTTCGAGAGGGGGCCTGCGTAACGAACCCTGCCACCGACCGGGTGTTGCTGCTCTATGATCATTCCTGTTGCATGTGACTGAGGGTGATCGATCATCTCCTCGATGTACAAAAGCGGCGCTGCGGGAACTCCGGCCGCATTGAAGATGCGAAGCCACTCCTCGGCCGTTTTCTCCTTGATCATCCCCTCAACCTTACGGGCAAGGGTGAACGCGAACTCGATTGATTCCTCGGTGGTCGGGTCGTAACCGTCATCGAACCTAATGTCCGTTACGCCAAGGCAATCCGCCGCCCTCTTCCGGAGCGGCTCACTCAGACAGCCCAGAGTGATTACCTGGTCCGCCGTCTGGTAAGAGCGATAGTAGATAAACGCGCCGAATGGCGTCGGACGGCGCTCACGATATATGGCGTCTATCTCTCTGTAAGTGAGCCCGGCCTCCCTGAGCAGGGGCAACTCGTTCTGAACAAAGTCAAACGTGGGCGAGGGCGCGTTTTCGACCTGGGTCAATGACAGGCCCTGGATGGTCAGTGCATTCGCGAATAATGAGGTCTCAATCTTCTGCCCCTCGCCGGTTCTTTCTCTATGAAATAGAGCGGCACAGACCGACTGGACGACCGAGTATCCGGTTGCGTAATCGACCATCGGCATGACGCTGAGGTAACGCGGCACACCCTCGTTCAGCTTTTGATCGCCATACTGATACCCGTCCATGTTGCCTTCAGCCGCCATGATTCCAGTCAGGCCCTGCATCAAAAGGTCGTATCCCGGGTTACCGGCGAACGGCCCCTGCCGTCCAAATGCTGTTATCTCACTGTAAACGAGGTCGGGTTTGATCTTCTTCAGTGTGTCGTAGTCGATCTTGAGGGCATCGAGGACGTCCGCACGGTTGTTGACCGTGACGACATCGGCCTTCGAAACAAGCCTGTGGACGATCGCCTGACCTTCTTCTGAGTTCAGATCGAGGCAGACCGATCGCTTGCCGCGATTGACCGTGATGAATCCCTTGCTCTCGGAATCGGTAATTGGAGCGATGCCAGCGCGCCATGGATCACCCCACGGTGGCTCGACCTTGATAATGTCCGCGCCCAGGTCTGAAAGAAGCAAGCCGCTGACTGGCCCAGCGATGATCTGTGAAAACTCAATTACCCGGATGCCCTCAAGCGGACCAGTCATGCATACACCTGCTTGAATCTGCCGTGTGCGGCAACGCATCCTGCCGCGTGAGCGCAGCTTAGCCCAGCGCGGCTCCAGATTCGAGTAGTGCGGTGATTTCGTCGGGAGAATAACCCGCCTCCGCCAATATTTCTGCGGTGTGCTGCCCTAACGCAGGCGATGGGAGGACGGCGTCCAACGGGGTCTCCGAAAAATTTGTGTTGGGTCCCACGAGTTGCATCTTGCCGGCCGCGTGGTGATCCTGTTCGATCACCAGATCGTTTGCATGCGCCTGTTCGTTATCGAGTAAGCCTTCAACGAACTGCACCGGCATTGCGGGCACTCCCGCCCTGTGGAAAAGTCGTAGCCAATTCTCAGATGTTTTCTCGGCGATCAGCCCCTCGACCCTAACCAGCAGATCATCTGCAAACTGAACCGCCTCCGGCGCTTCGAGATCGTAACCCGGCTGGAATCGCCGGTCGTCGAAGCCAACGCAGTCGGCCATGCGCTTCCTGAGCGGATCACTAAGGCATGCCACCGCGATAAGCCCGTCTTCGGTGCGGTACGGCCGGTAATAGATAAGCATTGCAGATGGGAACCAGCGAGCCTCGTTGTACAGATCATTGAGCTCGTTGTAAGACAGATCTGTCTGTTGCAGCATCGGAAGGTCTTCGTCGTACCACTGTTGCGGTTTAGTCGGATTACCTGGGATACGTGCCAGGTGGCCAGACAGGGTGGTCATAGCGTTCGCAAGAAGTGAAGTCCCAATTTTCTGCCCGCGTCCGCTCTTCTCGCGATGATAGAGCGCGGCGCAGACCGATTGAACGATCGCGTATCCCGTGGTGAAGTCCACGAAAGGTGTCGTCCGAATCATCCGTGGCACACCTCTCCACATGATTCCTTCTGATTGCATGATTCCACTAAAAGCCTGGGCGAGAACGTCATAACCGGGTCCGCCCGCGTAGGGGCCTTTCAACCCATAGGCTGAGGCTTCTGCGTAGATGATGCGCGGGTTAATGGCCGAGAGCGTGTCGTAATCGATCCCGAGCTTTGCCGGGACGTCTGGACGATGGTTGGTGACCACAATGTCCGCGTTCTCGACCAGCCGATGCGCGGCGGCGCGTCCGTCGCTTTTAGTCAAATCAAGCTGGATAGAACGTTTGCCGCGATTGACGGCTATGAAGGCACGAGACTCGTGCTCTGCAAACGGGCCACCGCCATCGCGCCACGGGTCACCCCAGGGCGGTTCAATCTTGATCACGTCCGCGCCCAAGTCTGAAAGCATCACTCCGCTAACCGGACCGGCGATGATCTCGGTGAATTCGATGACCCGTACACCGTCCAACGGTCCTGCCATGCGGTTGAATTTCCTTTCCCTGTTGCGCTCTGTTTCGGCAGAACGCTCCCTTCGAGAGATTCAGGAAGGCGCCTGCCTGATCGTGACTATCTTGGGCGTGGCGTGATCTGAGCACCACGAACCCCAACATCCAGACGTTCGATGCTGTTACTACCGGCGACGGTTACGTAGACGGAGTCTTCCCACCAGCACATGTTCGTGACCCGGTCTCCACGCATTGGGTAGCTCCTCACAAGCTCTCCGGCCTCGACATCCAGCACGTCGATGGTGCCATTGAGCCACCTTGCAACCCACAATCGGCCGTGTTCATCGAACTGGCAACCGTCGACCATCTTGTTTGGAAACTGGTAGACGAGCTTCTCATTGGAAGCGTTACCGTCGGAATCGAGATCATAGGACACGATGCTGTTTGTCCGCGACATGGCCACAAACAGGCGAGACTGGTCGGGATGTATGGCTAGTCCGTTTGGGTATTCGAGGTTCTCAGCTACGCGGGTAACGGCCCCAGCCACGCCCGGCTCAGACATGGCAATCCGATACACGGCCCCGGGCTGCGGGTCGGCGCTAACGCCCGGATCAGTGAAATACACGTTGCCCTTTAGATCCATACACACATCATTTGGCGCCATGTACGGTTCGCCATCAAAGGACTCGGTCAGGACCTCGATCAGCTTCCGATCGATATCAATTCGGGTAATCCGTTTCCCATCGTGATCGGCACATATCAACCCTCGGTTGCCGTCGTATTTGAGCCCGTTGACCACACCTCCGGTATCGATCCACAGTTCCACCAGCCCGCGCGGTGCCAGCCTGCCCAACGTGCCGCGGCGAAGGTAGTTCACAAAATACAGGTACCCGTCTTCGTCAAAGATTGGGCCTTCTGCGAATTCGATGTTCGCAACGACCGGGTACGGAGTGAGCGTCTTCGGAAGGTCAGGCGCCTGCGCCACGTAATGCTCCTTGTGTGCTGTACACAACCGTCACGCTCCGACATCGGAACGCTGTGCACAGAACGGTTGATGCCAAACGGGGGGCAAACGTAGCACTTGTTCCCGGGCCGGACAACATCCGCGGGAAGCGGAGCGTACAGAATCAAGCGCCAGGGAGAATTGCTCCTGATGCCGCACTTACCGCGTCCGCCAACGGCTGCGGGTAGACGCCGAGTAGTACAGTCCCGATCAGCAGTCCCCCAAGCAGCACCCAGCTTAGTCGTGGGATTCCTATCGTCAGAGGGGTGTTGTCGGATTCGGCCACGTCATCGATGAACATACGCTTTACGACCATCAGGTAGTAGTAAAGCGAAACAACGCTTGCCACCATCGCAATCCCGGCAAGCCACAATAATCCCGCCTCGGCCGCCGCCGTAAACAGATAAAATTTGGTCAAGAAGCCGACAAAGAACGGCAATCCGGCCAGCGAGAATAGTGCCACTGCCATCACCAGTGAAAGGTATGGCGATCGTTTGGCCAGGCCCGAATAAGCGGACAGTTCGTCGGTCCCGATGTGGTTGGACACGGCAATAACAACCGTGAATGCAGCGAGGTTGGCGAAGGCGTACCCGACCAGATGCAGAATCACGGCGTCCGAAGCCAGCGTAACCGGGATTACGGCCCCGCCTTCGATATGTCCGAGTGCGGCAACGCCAACCAGCAGGAACCCGACCTGCCCGACGCTGGAGTAGGCCAGCATGCGTTTGATGTTGCTCTGAACGATCGCCACCAGATTACCGATGACCATCGTGGCGACCGCAAGGACGGCAATCAGTACCTGCCATTCTTCGAGCGCCGGCATAAGCGCCTGTGCGAACAGCCTTAGGATTAGAGCAAATGCGGCGGCCTTCGATGCGACCGCAAGGAACGCCGTAATCGGCGTCGGTGCGCCTTGGTACGTGTCCGGCGCCCACATGTGGAACGGCGCAGCGGCTACTTTGAATCCGAGCCCGGCAATGATGAGCGCCAGCCCGAGTATCAGCGTCGAGTCTAGGCTCCCAGCGTTAGAGGCTAGATGCTCCGAGATCCCATCGTAGTAGGTGGTGCCGGCAGCTCCCCAGACCATGCTTATCCCGTACAGCAATATGGCCGAAGAGAACGCCCCGAGCACGATGTATTTCACACCGGCCTCATTGCCATGTGCATCATCACGCCTGAAAGCCACCAGCACATACAGGCTGAAGCTCAGGAGTTCTAGAGCGACGTACGCAGTCAGCAGCTCTCCGGCCGCGACCATCCCAATCATCCCGACCGCGGCAAACACCATTAGGGCATAGAACTCACCAGGTTGGCGTATGTGTTGCCGAACGTAGTCGTTAGAAATAAGTACGAGCACGGCGGTAAGTGTCGTGAAGAACACGAAGAAGAAGAGGCCGAACTTATCGGCGATGAACAGCCCACCGTAGAGAGTTTCTACGGTGTCCCATCTTTGGACCATCACCACAACGGCACTTAGCACCAGCCCACCGGCAGCAAGCCACGAAAGGTGAAATCGGTGTCGCCGCGGCAGCATGAAATCGATCGTCAACACGGCGAACGCAACGCCTACAAGGACGTATTCGGGGGCCAGCAGGGAGAAGTTAACGTTCATCCGGTCACCACCGGTATGTGTCGTACGCCTTCACGAATAACGTCGATGAGGAAGAACGGTGCGAACCCGACCACGAGCAGGATCAGGGCAAGTGTCCCGGCAACCAGCTTCTCGTTGAGCTTGAGGTCGGGAAGGCTCTCCCAGCGTCTGGCCGTCTCGCCGAAGTAGACCTTTGCAAGTAGCCGGAGCATGTATACCGCCGTGATACCAGCGCCTATGACCGCAAGCGCGCCTACCCACGGGTAGGTCTGGAACAGTCCTAGGAAGACCAGTAGTTCCGCCACGAAACCGCTAAATCCGGGTAATCCAAGTGACGCAAACCCAGCGATGGCAAAAAAGAACGCGCCAACAGGCATGACTTTGGCCAGCCCGCTCAGGATACCGATGTCCCGGGTGTGGGATGTCTGGTAGATGGCCCCGGCGAGCGTAAACATGAGGGCGGTCATAATGCCGTGGGAAAACATCTGCAGCACGGCCCCAGTAACCCCGAGTGTGTGCAATGTGGCGAGCCCGAGGAATACGTAGCCCATATGGCTGACGCTGGAGTAGCCGATGACGTACTTGAGGTCCGTCTGTGACATAGCCGCTATAGAGCCGTATATGACGTTTACGGCCCCCATCCCAAGTAACAGTGGCGCCCAGGCCTCAGCACCTTCAGGCATAGTCTGTATCCCGACCCGGATAATCCCGAACGCACCAAGTTTCATCAGCACACCGGCATGCAGCATGCTCACGGATGTCGGGGCAGAGACGTGTCCGTCGGGCGACCATGTGTGCAGCGGCCACAGTCCGCCAAGTAGGCCAAAGCCGACCATCAGTAACGGAAATACCCATTTCTGGAACGACTCGTCGAATCCGACTCTTTGTAGATCAATGAGGCTAAATGTATTCAGGTCCGCCTCGACGAACATCGCGATGATCGAAACCCAGATGAGCACACTTCCGCCCACGAGAAATAGCACCAGCTTCATGGCGCTGTATTCCTTCGACCGAGTGAAACGCGGGAAACTGGTGCTGGAACCCCAGAAGGAAATCAGCAGGTACATCGGCAGTACAGCGATCTCGTAGAAGAAGAACAGGAAGAACAGGTCGAGGGATACAAAGGTCCCGTATACCCCGCCGACCAGCAGATTGAGCAGGATCAGGTAATCCTTGCTCCGGGCGTCAACATTCCAACCGATCAGGATCGCCGCCGGGAACGCGATCGCAGTAAGTGCCAGCATCGCAACGGCGATGCCGTCGACTCCGAGATCAAACCCGATGCCCAACTGTTCGAGCCAGTCGGTTTCGCTGATGAACTGGTATTGCGCTCCGTCGGTATAGTCAAATCGCAGCAATATCCACACCACCAAAGCGGTGGTGGCGAGCGCCACCCCCGACGAAAACCACTTCATGGATCGAAGTTGATCGCCTTCGCCGGGCCACAGAATGAGCGCTAGCGCCGCCGCAAAGGGCAGCACCAGCAGCAGAATCAGCAGGCTATTGTCAAAACCGTTCATTAGCTAGACAGACCACCAGATCACGCCAAGTACGACGGCCCCGATCACCATTCCGAGGGCGTAGTTGTAGACCATGCCCGTTTGTATGTATCGAAGAACGCCGCCGCCCCAGCGTGTCGTTTTGCCCGGACCGTCAACGCCGATGTCGTTCACCCAGGCGCGGTCGATAAAGGCAGTGAGCCGGGCCGTGGGAAGCACTACCTGGTTGATGGCCCACTGGTATACCTCGTCAAAGTAGAACTTGCGCTCCGCCGCGATCGCCACGAATCCGAGCCGAAGGCGTATGGCCGTCGCCGAGATACTACGCTGTATGTAGATAAGCCATGTCAGGAAGAGCCCGACTACGACGATCACAACAGACACACCCGTGATCGCCGTATTGATATGGAATCCCTCTTCGGAATCAGTGACCCACGACACGAAACCCATGTAGGCATGGCTCCACTCAAAAGCGGTCGCGCCGAGGCCAGCAGCCAGCAGGGCGAATACGCCGACGGGCGCCCACATCCGGATGCCAGGCTCGTGTGCATCCTCGTTTGAAGACGACAGTTGTCCAAGAAATACCCGGTAAAGCATCCGGCCCGTGTAGAGCACGCTAAAGGCGACAGCCACAAACGTCACAACTAGGAAACCGTCGTTCAGGCGTCCGGTGTGTACCGCTAGAAGAATCTCGTCTTTGGAGAAAAATCCGGCCAGCAAAGGGAGGCCGGCGAGCGACAGAGCGCCTATCCAGAACGCAACGGTCGTAAACGGCATCTTTCGCCATAGACCACCCATCTCCCGGATGTCGGTCTCTCCGGTTCCGTGGCTGATACTTCCAGCGCCCAGAAAGAGGCTTGCTTTGGCGAATGCATGCGCCAGCAGATGGAACATCGCCACGCCCGGAAAACCCGCTCCTACCGCGAGCATCATGAATCCGAGGTGGCTGATCGTGGAATAGGCCAGGATCCGCTTCAGGTCAGTCATCGCCAACGCCATGACTCCCGCAAGCAAGGCTGTCAGAAGTCCGATTACGGCGATCAGGTCCAGCGCGTCCGGGACCATGTTGTAGATCGGGAACAGGCGTACGACCAAGTACACGCCCGCAACCACCATAGTTGCGGCGTGGATGAGGGCGCTGACCGGCGTCGGGCCTTCCATGGCGTCTGGGAGCCACACGTGCAGCGGAATTTGCGCCGATTTACCGGCAGCGCCGCCGAATATAAAGATCAATGCCCACTTGAGCTGTGTCTCGTCAATACTTCCAGCGTGCGCCAGTTGCGTTATGTCGCGAATGTCAAAGGTCCCGGTGGCCCGAAACAGTAGGACGAACCCGATGAGAAGCGCCACATCGCCGATTCGTGTTGTGATGAACGCCTTCTTGGCGGCTTCGGCGGCGGATCTTCGCTCCCACCAGAAGCCTATGAGCAGATACGAGCCAAGGCCGACCAGCTCCCAGCCGAGGTAGAGCAGCAACAGGTTGTCGGCAAGGACGAGTGTCATCATCGCCGCAGCAAAAAGCGACTGCAAGGCGAAGTACCACCAGAGGCGTGGCTCCTCATGCAGGTATTCAAGCGAGTAGATCTGTATGCCAATTGCGACGAATGACACGACGCCCAGCATCACTAGCGAAACCTCGTCGACCGTAGTGCCCCACGTGAACTCGAACCCGCCGACGGTAAACCACTCGATCGAGCGCGTTCCCGCGCCGTCATCAAGGAAGGTGACGAAGAGGATAATCCACACCGCGAACGACGCCACGATGGCCGCTATCGACAGGTAAGGGGCTATTCCAGGAAGACGTCTGCCAGTGATCAGGATCAGTGCGAACGCGATCGCCGGGATCACGGGAGCCAAGAATGCTGCCTCAGTTCCCACCAACCGCCGCCTTCGTGCTCGAAACGCCGTTCAAATCAGGTTCACCCGTGCGAATCACTGCTACCACTTCATCACGTTGAGTTCATCGACGTTGGCAGAGCCACGATTGCGGAATACACGGAGAACTATCGCCAGAGCCAGTCCTATCTCTGCAGCGGCGATGGTGATGATGAACACCACTAGGATCTGGCCGAACACGCGAACATCGGCTGCCCGGTCCGAGAATGCGGCTATTCCGACAAGGTTGACGTTGACGGCGTTGAGCATGATCTCGATCGAAATCAATACGAGCACGGCGCTGCGACGTGCCAGCACGCCGAATATCCCGATGCTAAACAGAGCGGCGCTGAGAACCTGGAAGTGGGCGAGTTCGAGCATGTGTGTCTACTCGCCATCCTCTAGGTTACGGGCCAGCATGATCGCCCCGATTAGCGCAACGAGCAGCACCAAAGAGGCCATCTCAAACGGGATCGCCCAATCCGTGAACAGCCCCAGCGCCAGGTTTTCGAATCCAGTCTCGCCATCTGTGGCGACACCCGTCGCACTCTCAAGGCTCGCCACGTCTGATACGACGAAGGCCACGACCAGCAATCCAAACACGCCGATAGCTGCGAGCATGGCCAGAGCGCGCTGGCTGTGATCTGCACGCGGCTGGTCGTCCGTGCGCGTCAGCATGATGGCGAATAGCACGACAACGGTCACGGCACCGCCGTAAATGAGAATCTGTGCGAGAGCAAGGAACTCTGCGACGGCAACGAGAAAGATCCCCGCAACCGCGAGAAGCGCCACCAGCAACATAAAGGCGGCGTGCACGACGTTTCGGGTCAGGACGACGCCGAGCGAACTCAGAACCGTGGCAGCGCCCAGTAGGTAAAAGATGATGAGCTGTGCGGTCACGCTGCGTCTTCTCCGGTCTCTTCAGCCGTGTTCACCGAATCGTCTGGATCAGAGGGCTCGACGACGGACTCTTCAAATGCCTTTGCTTCCTCGCCGGCAGCTTTTGCAGC
The DNA here is from genome assembly GCA_026421215.1 of Dehalococcoidia bacterium. Taxonomy (GTDB): domain Bacteria; phylum Chloroflexota; class Dehalococcoidia; order Lucifugimonadales; family Lucifugimonadaceae. The sequence continues at coordinate 131,195 of JAPKBN010000002.1, read as the reverse complement.
TGCCCGCTCGTTCGGAGATGCGGCGTTCGGCTTTGACTGCTTCCAACCCACTTCCACCTGATAGACCCGCCCCATATCGAGCAAAGTCGGGAGATCGACTCGGTTCGCGTTCCTGAGCCGTTCACTTCGCTCATGCTCGAGGCTCATCTCGATGGCATCGAAGTTACATACGTCTACGCAGATACCGCAAAGGATGCAGCGACCGAGGTTGATCTCGAACGATTCAATGATCTTCTTACGGTGACTGACGCCCTCGGAGAATTTCTCATTGTCCTGCATTTTGGCCGACATGCACTGTGTCGGGCAGTAGCGCACGCAGACCATGCAGCCGGTGCAATACGGCTCGTCACGGGCTACGTCCCACGTGAGCGCGGGAAAGCCCATGAAGCGATTATCTACCGGGAGATGTTCCTTCGGGTACTCGAACGTAACCTTGGGGCGCAGCGCCCCACGGAGCGTTACTCCAAGGCCCCGGAGTCCGCTCAGCATCGCTTAGTCACCTGCGTGTCCCTCACCCGCAATCTGAGTCTGAGTTGGAGCGTTGGGCATCGGTCGCCCGATCTCGCCCGCCGATCTCCTGAGTACTCGCACCGTCTGTGGCCGGCCACGCACGCCTCGACCTCTCTGCACACCGATCACTGCGCCGATGAGGATCGGAAGTGAAAGCGTTGGCATCATCCACAACGGCCAGTCGTAGAACAGCACGACGGCGATCAGGACGAAGTTGACAAACGAAAGCGGGATCAACACCTGCCATGCGAACGTCATCAACTGATCGATCCGCAGACGCGGATAGGTTCCCCGTATCCAGAATATCGTGACTGCCACAATATAGCTCTTGAACACGAACCATGCGCCACCCACAAAGTTCGTCGTAGTGCCCGACAGATCGTGGCCGAAGATCGATTCGGGCGGGCTCGGCCAGCTCCATCCGCCAAAGAACAGGACAACGATCAGAGCGCTGATGACGAATGTATTGAGGTACTCGGCCAGGAAGAACACCGCCCAGTGCGCGCCACTGTATTCAACGAATGGGCCACCAACGACCTCTGACTCGGCGTGGTGGATGTCAAACGGAGTCCGGCCGAGTTCCGCAAGCCCCGCGATGAAGAAGATCACAAACCCCATCGGCATCACGAACGCGAACGGAATCAAGCCCTGCCCCGGAAGGTCCCGTGTCGCTTCTCCGACGGTAATCGTGTTCCCGGCGATAACGGCGTCAAGTGAAAGTGACTGTACGAGTACTGCTATGGACAGGATCACTATCACGATCGGGATTTCATAGCTGACGAGCTGCGCCGCGGCACGTAGCCCGCCAAGCATCGAGTAGCGGCTCGAAGACGCCCAACCACCCATGAGGAGGCCGACTACGCCGATACCGCTGATGGCGACGACATAAAGAAGTCCAAGGTCCAGCATGCGTACAGCGATCCCATCCCCAAATGGGATCGCGAGCCAGATCAGGAATGCAGGAATGGCAACGAATACCGGTGCCATCCAGAAGAGCAACTTATCGGCGTAGGCCGGGATGATATCTTCTTTCGTCACCAGTTTCATAGCGTCTGCAAAAGGTTGCAATAGGCCGTGCGGCCCAACTACCGACGGCCCGGCCCGCTGTTGGATACGCGCAAGTGTTTTGCGTTCCAGCCAGGTGAGCGAAAGCACGCCGACCGCAAGTGCGGAAAACAGACCAAACAGCCCGGCAAACGCAAATAAGATATCGGTGAAACTCAACGGTCCACCTCCCCGAGAACGATATCGAGCGTCCCAAGTATCACGACGGCATCGGCTATGTAGTGACCCACGGTCAAGTCACGGAGGGCCTGCAGGTTGCAGAAGGACGGCGGCCTTACCTTGAGCCGGTACGGCCGATCGCCGCCTTCGCTCACGATGTAGACCCCGAGGTCTCCGCGCGGGTTCTCGCAGTGGGCGTACACCTCGCCGGCCGGTGGCCGTGCAATTCGACGTATTTGCGCCATCGTATCGCCCGGTTCCATCAAAGCTATGGCCTGTCGGATGATGCTGACCGACTCTCTGGCCTCGAGAATCCGAACGTAAAAACGATCCCAGCAATCGCCCGCACTGCCGACAGGGATCCCGAAATCCAGTTCGTCGTAACGCGAGTACGGCTCCTCTACTCTGACATCGTACGGGACCCCGGACGCCCGTAGTACCGGGCCGGAGAGGCCCCAGTCCAGAGCATCTTCGCCCGAGATCACGCCGATCCCAGACGTACGTTCTAGAAAGATTTCGTTCTCGGTCAATAGGCGGTCCGTCTCGTCTATTCCGTACTCAAGTTCATTGCACAATGCCAGCGACCGGGACTCAAAATCGTCCGCCACATCCTCTTTGACGCCACCCACCCGGAAGTAGTTGTGCATCATCCGTGCGCCACTGACTGATTCGAACAGTGCCTGGATCTTCTCCCGGTCCCGGAAGTTATACAGCAGGGGCGTGATCGCGCCCATGTCGATGGCGAACGTGCCGTAAAAGAGCAGGTGGCTGGCGATGCGATTGAACTCGCACATGATGATGCGGATCAGTTCGGCACGAGGCGGCGGTGCAACGTCCATGAGCTTCTCTACGGCGGACACGATCACAAGCTCGTTGTTGAAGTTTGATACGTAATCAAGCCGGTCGAAGAGCGTGATTATCTGGCTGTACAACTCGTGCTCGCACAACTTCTCGGAACCACGGTGCAGATATCCGATGTGCGGTACGAGGTCCTGAATCTGTTCCCCGTCAACACGCAGTTCCATCCGGAACACGCCGTGCGTCGCAGGGTGCTGTGGACCCATGTTGACCATCATGTCGACGGTCCCCGGCTCGGGATTCGGAACCTGGGTGATCGTGCTCCCCATGTTCGTAGGTGCTGCGTTCTCCGTCATACGCCTACCACTCTTCGTAGTCGTTCAACGGGTAGTTTTTGCGGCCTGGGAAGCCGTCGAAATCGCTAGGCAGCACAAGCGGTACCAAATTAGGGTGGCCGTTGAATTCGACCCCGAAAAGATCGTGCATCTCGCGCTCATACCAGTCGGCGCCACGCCAGACGCCGGTCACAGAGGATATGGATGGGCGGCGTTCAGGCAGTCGGGTCTTCACCATCATTTTGTGATGATGTGTCATCGAGTACAGGTGGTATACGACCTCGAACTCGCCGTCCTGCTCGACGTAGTCGACCACCGTAAGCAGCCGCAGATAGTCAAATCTGAACGCCGGGTCATCTTTTAGTTGCCGGCACACATCGACCAGATGATCTGCCGGCACCCTACAGACGACTTCGTCGATGGCAGCCCCGACCTCAATTTCGTGGGTCGCAAGCGCTTCAGGAAGCCTCTCCGCGAGCGCTAATCCTTCCGGCGGCAGTACTACGGCGGCCCTTTGTACTTCCGGCTCGCGACGCTTCACCGGTGCCGGAGTGGATTTCGCGCCTGAGTTCGAAAGATTGTTTTCGCCGCCTGATGGTTCCCGAGAGGTCAACCGACTTTACCTTCTCGAGCGTCCGACTTGATCTTGTCCTGGAGTTTCAGAAAGGCGTCCATAAGCGCCTCAGGGCGCGGCGGACATCCCGGAACGTATATATCCACGGGAATCAGGTGATCGACGCCCATGACCACGGAGTAAGAGCGGTAGTACGGGCCGCCGTTTGTGGCACAACTGCCCATGGCGATCACCCATTTTGGGTCCGGCATCTGTTCGTACAGTAGCTTGATAGGCTCTGCCATCTTCTTTACAACGGTGCCCGCCACAATCATCACATCTGACTGTCTTGGAGACGGCCATGTCACGATGCCAAAACGGTCTGCATCGTGGTGCGGCATGTACACCGAGATCATCTCGATCGCGCAGCATGCAAGTCCAAAAGTCAGCGGCCACAGTGACGATTCACGGGCCATCGCCACAAGCTGGTCGGCGTTGGCGGTGATCACTCCCGGGACAGCAGACCGCTGAAACGGGCTCTGCGCCGGGGTGTTGCCCTTGCCCTCGATTATTTCCATGCCCTCTATCGCCAATTCAGCCCCCCCTTACGCCAGGCGTAAGTCAACCCGAACATCAGAATGCCGAGAAAGATCAGCATCTCGTAGAAAACGGCGGCGGCGGCCTCTAGGAAGACCACGGCCCACGGGAACAAGAAAACTGCCTCAACGTCAAAGATGAGGAAGGCGAGGCCAAAAACATAGTAGCGAATGTTCGTGCGGGACCAGGAGAAAGGCGTCGCCTCAATTCCGCACTCGTAGGGAATTCGACCCCGTTCACTCTTGCGTTTTGGAGCGAAAATGTAGGAGGCGAGAAACAGTATGCCGATCGCCAGCATTCCGACAGCGCCGGCGATGGCGATGATCGTCCAGTTATCGCCTAACCCTTCAGTCAAAGAGGGTCCCTCTGTTTCTGATTCATTCCGTCACGCGGCTGATCTGTTTGATTACACGCGAAAGAGCGACGAATTTCGTCTATCTACGAGGTTGAGATTAGCACTCAATTAAATGCCATTCAACGATGTTTACGAACTCTCGACCCGAGATTCTATGTGCTCACCCTGTGACCTTCCTCAGGACACATTGTCCAAAGCGTCAATTACCGTATCTAGGTCCTTGTCTCCTCGCCCGGAAAGAAGCAACAAAACAATTGAATCCGGGTCGAGCGTGGGAGCGAAATCAGAGAGATATGAAAGTGCGTGTGAAGGCTCTAGGGCTGGGATAATTCCCTCTGTCCGGCTCAACAGTTGGAACCCTTCGAGGGCTTGAGAGTCCGTGATGGCGACGTACTGGGCCCTTTCGGTGTCCCGCAGGTAGCTGTGCTCGGGTCCCACGCCAGGGTAGTCCAGCCCTGCTGAGATGCTGTGCGCTTCCTGAACCTGTCCGTGTTCGTCCTGGAGCAGGTATGACATTGCGCCATGCAGCACGCCCGGGCGTCCCTTCGTCATTGTCGCGGCGTGCTCGGCGGTATCGACGCCCGCCCCCGCTGCCTCAATGCCGATCAATCGCACGGAGTCGTCGTCAATAAAGCCGCTAAACAGGCCGATGGCGTTGCTGCCGCCTCCCACGCACGCGATTGCGTAATCGGGAAGCCGCCCCGTTGTCTCAAGAATCTGTGATCGGGACTCTCTCCCGATTACCGACTGGAAGTCTCGAACGATCATCGGGTACGGGTGCGGGCCGACGACGCTGCCAATGATGTAATGGCTGGTTTCGATGTTCGTAACCCAGTCCCGTATCGTCTCGTTGATGGCGTCTTTTAGCGTTCGACTACCGGAGGTCACTGTCTCGACTGTCGCTCCGAGTATCTCCATGCGCCGGACGTTAGGCGCCTGGCGGCGTATGTCCTCTTCACCCATGTAGACGACACATTCCATCCCGAACATGGCGCAAACGGTAGCCGTGGCAACACCGTGCTGCCCGGCACCTGTTTCAGCGATGATCCGCTTTTTGCCAAGCCGACGGGCGAGGAGCGCCTGTCCGACGGCGTTATTGATCTTGTGTGCGCCGGTGTGGATGATGTCTTCGCGCTTGATGTAGATCTGCGCTCCGCCCAGTTCCCGAGTGAGATTGGAGGCGAAGTAGAGAGGTGACGGGCGCCCAACGTAGTTGGCGAGCAGATCGTCTAACTCTGCAACAAACGCCGGATCTGAGCGTGCCGACTTGTATTCGAGTTCAAGTTCTTCAAGCGCCGCCATCAGGGTTTCAGGAACGAAACGTCCGCCGTAGTCCCCAAATCGGCCGCGGGAGTCGGGTAGCGTGGGTCGGGTAGTGGTACCGCTCAATTGGTTTTCCTGGCCTTAATGCGCGTGCCGTTTTCGTCACTTGCGGTCACGTATGAAGCGACATTGGGGCTGACGATCATAATAATGAAGCTAGAATAGCAGCCTGTTTGGCCCGCTATCTGCCTGTATCCGGGAATCCTATTATCGCCTCTGAAACGCCTCATATCCGGCCCGATCGCGACCAGTACTACATGGCTATCGGCATTGCCGTGCGGGCACGCGCCAACTGCCTTGGCAGCAAGGTCGGCGCTGTGATCGTTCGTGATGACCGGATCGTGTCCACCGGATACAACGGGACAGCCCAGGGGCTCCCGAACTGCGAAGACGGAGGATGCCAGCGCTGCGAGAACCGGGGCACAAAATACTCTTCGGGCGAGGCATACGACCTGTGCATTTGCGTACACGCCGAGCAGAACGCCATCCTATCAGCGGCCCGTTTCGGCACTCCAATAGAGGGGACCGACGTGTACACAACACTGCGCCCATGCTTTAACTGCACGAAGGAGCTGGTGCAGGCGAGGGTGCGGTCGGTGCGTTACATGTATGACTGGAAGCATCCCAGCGCGGATGTTAGGGGTGAGTACAACCGACTCCAGGGTTTCATCAAATTGGTAGCGCAGGTCGAAACTGACGATCCCGACGCAGCATGGGCCATGCCGGGGTTACGTGGAGGGCTGGAGATCGATCCGCCGGGACCGGGCGCCCAGAGTGGGTGACACGGGCGGGTAGATAGAGCCCTCTAGCGACCGCATTCGTACCAGATGTAACTGCTGTGATTTTCACGAACGGCTGATCTGCACTCCAACTGAGTCCGCACCACGAAGCGCTCCAGGTTTTTGAACGCTCACGTCAGCCCGGATTACAGCCTCGGGCTCAAGGCATATCGTTGCGACCTTTCGTGCCATGGCCTCTAACAGTCCGTATGACGACGCCTCGACATGTGCCTGTACAGCCTTGCTGATGTCACGGTAGTTGATGGTGTCTTTGATATCGTCTGATTCGCCGGGTTTGGTGAGGTCGGCGTGCAGGGTGATATCGATGACCACCTCCTGTTTTGTGACGCGTTCCCAGTCGTTAATGCCGACGATGCACTCGACGCGCAACCCGGTGATGTGGATGCGATCCGTCGTCATGACTTGTTGAACACGTGGATACGGTCTCCCGAGATACTCGCCGCCTCGTTGCTTGCGAGGAACACCATGGTCGCTGCGATCTGCGCCGGGGGGACCCACACATCAAAATCTGCATCGGGCATGCTGGCGCGGTTTCCAGGTGTGTCGATCACAGAGGGCACCACGGCGTTAACGGTAATCCCAGAATTTCGTGTCTCGTCCGCCATGACCTCCGTTAGCGCCAGCACGCCTGCCTTCGCCACCGAATAGGGGCCGTTCCCGCCCGCGCCACGTTCGCCCTGTTTGGCCCCGATGTTGATGATGCACCCACTACCCCGTTCAATCATGTGCGGGAGGACGGCGCGTGACATGACCAGTACAGATTTGAAATTGATCTTGAAAAGCCCGTCCCAATCTTCGTCGGTAATCTCGGAGATTGGATCCTGCGGCCGCCACGCACCAACCAGGTTAACCAGTACGTCAATCCGCCCGAAATCGGTCAGGATGTGACTAACAGCAGCTTCCACTGCGGCCGGGTCTGTCACGTCGAACTGCCGAGCCACATGAGGATGCGCAGCATCGCAACTAACAACGCTGTAACCGGCCGATCCAAATGCCGGCACGATCGCCGATCCGAGTCCACCCGTCGCGCCGGTAATCAATGCAACCTTTGTGCTGGGATCATGTGTCATGTGGATCTCCGATAGATCATGCTCGAGACAGCCTCTGGCCGCCGTCCACGTAGATCGTCTCACCGGTTATGTAGTCGTTTTCAATCAGGGTCATAACGACCTGTGCCACCTCTTCGGGAGTCCCGAGTCGGCCGAGGGGCGTACGGGAGGCCAGCTTCTCGAATAATTCAGCATCTTCATCGGGCGCGGCGGTGACCGGCAGTAATATCGCCCCCAGCCCCAGTTCGTTGACCTGAATTGATGGCGCAAGCGCCGCAGCGAGTGAGCGCGTCAGCCCACCCAGTGCCGCCTTGCTAACGCCGTACGCAAAGCGCTTGGGACGCGTGGTATTCCAGTCAGTGAGGTTAACGATCTTCCCGGGATTGCCATCCAAATACTTTGCCATCGACCGTGACAGGAGGAATGGAGCGGTTACGTTCACGGCGAAATTCATGTCCCAGTTGGCGTCGTCCGTCTCGTCAAGCCAGCGATCCTGAAATACAGAAGCGCTGTTGATCAAGATATCCAGCGAGCCGAATCGTTCGACCACGGCCGGGACCAGAGATTCCGCCTGGGAACGATCGCTAAGCTCAGCCTGGAACATGTCGGCCTGACCACCGCCGGAAACAATTTCGTCGACAAACTCCCGGGCCTCTATCTCCGAGTTTCGGTAGTGGACCGCTACACGAGCGCCCGAGTTAGCCAGTCGGCGTGCAATGACCTTCCCGACGCGTACCCCGGCTCCGGTAACGAGGGCGACTTTGTTTTGTGCGTTCATCCGTTGAGCTGTACCGCAGCTGTATTCCTTGTACGTCCCATCACATCTTGGGATCGGAGCCGGCGCGGATGTGCATCATGAACTCGGCCCGGGTGGACGGGTTGTCCCTAAACGCTCCCAGCATGGCGCTGGTCAACATGCGCGTACGCTGCTTTTTGACGCCGCGCATGGCCGCGCACAGGTGGCTGGCCTCAACGACGACGGCGACGCCACGGGGCCTGATCAGTTCCTCTAGGAAAGTGGCGATCTGCTGCGTCATTCGCTCCTGGACTTGCAACCGACGAGCAAACATATCCACGATACGGGGGATTTTGGAAAGGCCGATCACTTTATCTTCAGGAATGTAGCCCACAGAGGCGTGTCCATAGAAGGGAAGCATGTGATGTTCACACATGCTGTAGAAATCGATATCTTTCACAACCACCATCTCGTCGTACTCGACATCGAACAGGGCGTTGTTCAGCAACTCCACGGGATCGGTCTTGTAGCCGGATAACAGTTCGTCATACATACGAGCGACGCGTGACGGAGTATCGGCGATACCGCTCCGGGTAGGATCCTCACCTACGGCTTCAAGAATGGTGCTGATCGCACCGGCCACTAGATTTTTAAACTCTGCGTTGAGGACAGGTCCGTCCTCGAACTCGAGTTGAGCCGGGGCCATCCTGAGCCCGTCCGGTGCCATTACGGGTTGTTCTTCGATCATGCAAGTTCCCTCCCTGTCGCTGCATCAACGGCTTACGACCGGTGGTTAGTCGTTGGTGAACATAGCCATCATTGTTAAATAATTGTTGTCTATTGTCAACATTAATTTCAGCAACCCTCTCGTTCTGTAAGAATCCATCAGATGGTTATTGTTCATTTATGTAGGATATAGTCATCATTCATTTATCTGGTTCAATCGACTTGCACGATTAAACCAGAAACATCAAATTAGTAAGGAGTGCCCAGTTTACCAAGCCATCTGCGTGAGTGATCGTGGGTGTTGAGAACGGCCCGTAACCCCAATCCACTCACGCATAGCTAGCCGCCTGCGATCGCCGGGAGGAAGTGGACCTCTGTATTGTCGTCATCAATCTTGTGGAGCAGGCCCTGGCGGGTCGTCTGTTCGCCGACCACGGCAGCTATTCCCGGTTTAAGGTTTCCGTCCTGCAAAAGGTATTCAGCAGCGCCTGGAAACTCTTTCTCGAGATTTTCAATCACCTCACGTAGATTCTTACCCGGAATCTGCGTTTCCAGTTGACCGTTTGTCAGTTTTCGCATCGCATGCGGAATGAAAACGAGGGCCATCAAATCTCTTCCTTGTGATTCATAGAGCCCTCTGTTCTGTACCTGTCTCAGCCCAATCCTTCGGGGATCGACAAGATCATAGCCCAGCGGGACACGAGTAACGACTGAAATAAAAAGAGGCGGCCCGGATCAACGGACCGCCTCTCATGTCTTTGTTATCGGTACTTAGACCTAAACGATGACTTTATTTCTTCGCTTTTAGAGCGGCGAGAATGCTTCCTGCATTCATCGGGGTCGTCCGGAGCCGAATGCCCAGCGCGTCGTGGATCGCGTTAGCGACCGTTGCCACCCCCGGGACGATCGGAACTTCACCGACTCCGCGGACACCAAACGGGTGCCCCGGGTTCGGAACCTCGACGATTATCGTCTCGATTTCCGGCAGGTCCAGGGAGGTCGGCATCCTGTAGTCCAGAAAGCTGGAGTTGACCATTGCGCCGTCGTCGTTGAGGAAATACTCCTCATTCAACGCCCATCCGATGCACTGCGCGACCGCGCCCTGCATCTGGCCTTCAACGTAAGACGGGTGAATGGCCGTTCCAACGTCCTGGACAATGGTGTAGCGGATCACGTCCGTCTTCCCGGTCTCCGGGTCTATCTCGATGTCGCAGATTTGTGTTGAGTAGGCTCCACCGGCCCCCTCAGGGTCTACCGAAGCGCTACCAATCACCGGTCCGCCGGTCGAGCCCAGTTTGCTTGCCAGCTCTTTGTGAGAGAGGCGCAGCTCAGGGTCAGACTTCGACTGGTAGCTGCCGTTGGCAAACTCGATCTCGTCGACTTCCACATCCCAGAGCTTGGCCGCACGCTCACGGAGCTGTACGACAACATCCTGCGCCGCATCGTGTGCAGCGTAGCCGGTTGCGTACGTTGTGCGGCTTCCACCGGTGACGTCCGTGTATCCAATCCCTTCCGAGTCGGCGACATGCGGGCGTACCTCCTCGGCAGGAATCCCGAGCACTTCCGCCGCCATCATTGCGATGGATGCGCGCGAACCGCCAATGTCAGTTGAGCCTTCTGTCAGTGCGACGGTTCCATCTTCGTTTACGGAGATCGTCACGGCAGACTTCAAGCCGATGTTGAACCAGTAACCCGATGCAACTCCACGACCGCGAAGTTTGCCATCCGAGCCGTTTTTCTCAAGCGGGGTGTTCCAGTGATCAGAGGCCTTCGCAGCTTCATGGGTTTCGACCGCCCCGATGATCGGGTGGATCGGCCCGTCAGCCCTGCGCGTACCTTCTTTCGCTGCGTTCTTAATCCGGAACTCGAGCGGGTCCATGCCAAGCTTCTGGCAGATCTCGTCGACCACCGTCTCCATCGCGTACGCAGCCTGCGTTGCGCCAGGAGCCCGGTAAGCGGCCGTCTTGGGCTTGTTTACAACGACGTCGTATCCGTCGATCCGTGTGTTCGGAATGTCGTAGCAGGAAAAAACACACATCATCCCTGCGCCAACCGGGGATCCCGGGTACGCGCCGGCGTCAAACCGAAGGTCCGCAGTCGCGGCCGTGATTGTGCCGTCGTTCTTCACGCCAACCTTGGCGCTCATCCAGGTACCCGGCGTCGGGCCTGTGGACTCGAACACGGATGTCCGTTCCATGAGCAACTTGACCGGGCGTCCTGTCTCCCTGGAGAGAATCGCTGCAACAGGTTCGAGGTAACTTGGAATTTTACCCCCAAAGCCGCCGCCAATCTCCAGCGGAATTACTTTCACTGAGGAGTCGGGCAGTCGAAGAATCCCGGCAGTCTGGCGGCGTGTCGGGAATGATCCCTGCGTGCTCGTCCAAATCGTGACCCGACCCTCTTCGTCCCACGTGGCGGTAGCGTTATGTGGCTCTATGTAGCCTTGGTGAACCATCGCAGTGTCGAACTCATGCTCGATGACGATGTCCGCCTCGGCAAATCCCTTTTCGACATCACCGAATTCGTGGCGGATATGGTTCGCCTGGTTGGTCTGACCGTCGATCTTCTCACCGAGGTCCTGGCCTTCCAGGTCCTCCAGCACGATCGGCGCGCCCGGCTTCAGGGCTTCCATGACCGTTGAGACAGGCTTAAGGACTTCGTAGTCCACCTTGATCAGGGCCGCCGCTTCAAGAGCGGTATTTTTATCCAGCGCAGCGACGGCGGCAACGGGATGCCCCTTGTACAGGACCTTGTCTCCCGCCATCACATTGTTAGATGCATATCGAAAGTTGATGGCGCCTTCACCGAGATCGATGAGGGTGTCGTGTGCTCCCGGAAAATCAGCGCTCGTGATCACGGCACTCACGCCCGGCAACGCTTTCGCGGCAGAGGTGTCTATCGACTTGATGCGGGCATGTGCATGCGGGCTCCGGAGAACCGCGCCTTGCAGGAGAGCGGGGAGCTTGATGTCAGCTCCGTAAATCGCCCTACCGGTGACCTTGTCGTATCCGTCGTGACGGATCGGACGGGTACCGATTACGTTGTACTTGCCTTTGGTGGTTTCTGTTGTCATCGCGACCTCCCTAGGCCGATTCCGCGGCCTTCTGGACCGCCTTCACAATCTTGTCGTATCCGGTACATCTACAAAGGTTTCCGGCGAGCCAGAAACGGATTCGGTCTTCGCTCGGGTGCGGCTCTTTATCGAGCAGTGCCTTCGCTGAGATAAGGAACCCCGGAGTGCAAATGCCACACTGGAGAGCCGCCTCTTCAAGGAAAGCCTGCTGAAGCGGGTGTAGCTTTCCCGGCTCCGCCATCCCCTCAATAGTCTCGACGGCACTGCCGTCGATCTCTGCCCCAAGTACACAGCATGAATCGACGATTCGGCCGTCAAGGTTGACAGTGCATGCGCCGCAGTTGCCGTCGTTGCAGCCTTCCTTGGTGCCCGTCAGACCCAGCTCGTCACGAAGCGTGTCGAGGAGACTTACGTATGGTGCTACCAAAAAGTCGACCGGTTCTCCATTCAGGGTTGCCCGGACTCTTATTTTCTCGACCAACTTAATTGCTCTCCCGGGCGCGTTCCACGGCCCTCTCTAGGGTTCGGCGGGTCAGAACGCCAACTAGATGTATACGTTGCTCGGCTGTGCCGCGCATGTCGGAGATCGGAGATGCGTCCCCACTCGCAGCCTGTGCTGCGGCGGATATGTTCTCCGCAGTGGCTTCCTTCCCGGCCAAGAAATCCCCAGCAGATGAAAGGATGGGCGTCGGGCCAACAGCGGCGAGTGCGACACGTGCGGAAACGATCGTGTCGCCGTCCAACTGGACTGAGCTGGCGACGCCAGCGACCGCGATGTCCATCTCGTTTCGCGGCGTGAACCGCTCGTAAGCGGCGCCAAAACCCTTCTGAGGCATCGGCATTTTCATCTCGACCAGAAATTCGCCGTCCTTTAACACTGACCGACCCGGCCCGGTGCAAAAATCCTCAGCCGGCACTTCACGCGTGCCGTTGGGGCCGGCGATTACGCAGGTGGCCGTGTGGACAATGAGGGATCCTATGCCGTCACCACTTGGTGAGGCGTTGCAGAGGTTCCCTCCAAGACCTGCCCTAGATTGAATCTGTATCCCGCCGATGATACTGGCGCTGTCCACCAGACCAGGGAACTTGGCGGCGACCTGTTCGTCCTCGTAGACGCGATAACAGGCGACCGCAGATCCCAGACGGAATTCAGAAGAACCAAGTTCAAGGACATTAGTCTCCGGGATGTGCTTGATATCTACCAGTGCGTCAAGCTCCCATCGGCCAGCCCGCGCCATTACTAGGGCGTCGGTTCCTCCGGCTAATGGCCTGGCGCGTTCCCCATGCTTGGCGAGGACGGCTATAGCTTCATCTACGCTCTTGGCGCGGACATACTCAAACGGGTGCAAAAGCTGAGCTCCTTATATGAATCTGGCCGCATACAAAATATGGGGCGACGCCGGAAGCATTCGCAACGCGCGGAAACGCGCCCGGCGGAGCGGCGACCCCGTAAGCCGCATTATGCCCCCGCTCCAAGCGAGTCGCAACAGCCATAAGACGGGATCCCGAGCACTCACGTCCTGTCGAAATACTGCGAGATGCAGTCCTTCAGCATTCCGCAAGAGGCCATTCCGCTCCACTAGGCTACGCGTCCCGTTAGAATCCGCCCGGACCGCCGAAACTTTCAGGCGCCCAACAGGCGAAATTCAAACCACCTTCTCGCCATCCTTCGTCCAGCATAAAAATGCCGGACCTCAGCCAGGGGATCATAATTTGCCAGAGTCCGCTATTTTCAAAGCCAGTCGGATTGCCAACTCCGACAACGATGGCTGGTTGAACGACCACGCCGTTGTCGTCGATACCGGAGGGCGAGTTGAGGCGGTCATACCGTCCTCCACACTTGGAGACACCTCGGGCAAGAAAACGTACGATTTGGGAGACGTGTCCCTGCTTCCAGGACTGATCGAGGCTCATTCACATGTTCACGTGAGCCCCGATCTTGATGGGTTCGCGAACATCACTACCGAGACCGACGACCGGATGGTGATGCGGGCGGTAGGTGCAGTACGAAAGGCGCTTCTATCCGGGGTTACGACGATGCGGGACATTGGGTCTCGTAACGAGGTCATCTTTCCTGTCCGTGACGCCATCGAGTCTGGCGTCATACCCGGCCCCCGCTTGCAGCTGGCCGGAACCCCGATCACGACAACGGCAGGGCACTGCTGGATGTTCGGCACCGAAGCGGACACGCTCGAAGACGTCGTGAGGGTAGTTCGCCAACAGGTCAAACTGGGCGCAAACGTGATCAAGATCATGGCATCTGGCGGTAACTTCACTCCGACATCAAATCCGCGCATGACCCAGTACCCAGCCGAAACCCTCCGCGCAGCAGTGGTTGAAGCAGAACGGCTGGGCATCTATGTGGTCGCACATTCACACGCCACCGATGGGATCCGTAACTGTATCGACGCCGGAATCCACCAGATTATTCACTGTCGCTGGCTTTCTTCCGATCCAACGGTCGCGATGGATTACGATCCTGAAGGCGCTGCCCGACTCGCGGGCGACGGCACATGGGTGGATCCCACGATTGGCCTCTCGGTGCTGGGAGCCGAAGCAAGAGCCGCCGGTGCGCCACAACGACGGCTTCACTGGGGTGTATCGGCAGCGCGCCCCTCACCGGAACAGACCATTGAGGTGCTCAAGGACATGCGTGACAAGGGAGTTAGATACACCACGGGTCTGGACATGGGAATGGCGTACGCCGACTACGACAAATCCGCATACAACGCCATCTCGTTCGTAGAGTCACTTGGCTACACGCCGTGGGAAGCCATCGCTGCATCAACTTCTGTGACCGCCGAGGCGTTGAGAGTTAACGGCACCGTTGGTTCGCTTAGGTCCGGCATGATCGCCGACATGATGTCTGTGGCAGGCGATCCGTCAGAGGACATTCGAGCGCTGGCGAGTTCGACAGACGTAGTGAAGGGCGGAGTGCCGGTGAAACTGGAAGGCCGAGCGCTCGTCTAAACAACCGAAATTTTCTCGTTTTAATCATCCGTTCGGGACAAGTTGCCCAAACTAAAGGAACGCCTACACGTGACAGAAAACGCCGTCTTCAAAGCAGCCCGTGTCGCCAACGCGAAGGTAACTGCCTGGCTGCCCGATCATGCCGTCATCGTCGAAAACGGTCGCATCTCGGAGGTTGTCTCGCAAAGTTCCATTGCGGACGGTATTACCGATTCGCATGCAGTTCATGAGCTGGGTGATGTGTCTCTGCTTCCGGGGCTCATTGAGGCGCATGCACACATGCACACGGCGGCCGGGCCCGACCCGGTGTATACCCAACAATCGGCGTTCAACGACTCAAAAGAGTTTTTCATCATGCGCGCGGTCGACCACATTCGAACCACGCTTCTAAGCGGTGTGACGACGATGCGAGATCTCGGTGGCCCCACCGACGTGGTGTTCCCGGTGCGTGATGCAGTTCGTGCGGGTGTCATCCCCGGGCCTCGCCTACAACTGGCGGGCGCCCCAATTACAACCACAGCCGGACATTGTTGGTTTTTTGGTTCCGAGGCAGATACGGCGGAGGAAGTTGTTCGAGCGATCAGGGCACAGGTAAAACTGGGCGCTGACCTTATTAAGATCATGTCTACAGGCGGGATGTTTACTCCTACGGCGAACCCTCGCTCTGCCCAGTACCCGGTGGAAACGCTTCGCGCTGCTGTGGTGGAGGCAGAGCGACTCAACGTACAGATCGTGTCCCACTGCCTGGCCGCGGACGGTGTGCGTAACTGTGTGGAAGCAGGAATCCACACTCTGATCCACGCCCGCTGGCACGATTCAGATTTCAGCAAGGGTCTCGCCTATGATCCCGACGTTGCACAGATGGCGGCAGATAAGGGCATATGGGCTGACCCTACGACCGGACACATCATGGTCGGCGATGTCAGGATCAAAGCAGGCGACGTTCCGGCACGTGTCCCGCACTGGGCCGTTTCCGCCACCACGGTCCCAGAAGAACAGCACGATGCAGTGCTACGCGACATGCGTGAACGTGGTGTGCGATTTGTGACGGGACTGGATATGGGCATGACACACGGCGAGTTTGATATGTCTGCCGCGAACGCGTGGTCCTTCGTAGATCTTCTCGGTTTTAGCAACTGGGAGGCGCTTGCCGCGTCAACGATCGATACCGCTGAATCGTTACGTCTCGCCTCTGAGACCGGCGCGATCAAGGCAGGGCTCAGTGCCGATTTGATGGCCGTATCCGGAGATCCGTCTAACGACATAAAAGACCTGTTCGACTGCACGGACGTTGTGATCGAGGGCCGGCTAGTCAAGCGAGATGGGCGAGCGCTGGTTTAACCATCCATTGGCTACCGCGGCGATCGACTCGTCATGCAACAGGAACATTCTCTGCCGGTAGCTCAAATGGAATGGCAAAGGAGAAGTCGGCGCCTTGTCCTTTTTCACTCTGACACCAGATCCGGCCGCTGTGCCTGCCGACAAGCGCTTTGCTTACGTACAGTCCAAGTCCGGTGCCAGGGATCCGAATCTTCACCGGATCGCTTCCACGGTAGAACCGCTCAAACAGCCTCTCCTGATCCTCTACTGTAATTCCTAGGCCGGTATCCGATACCGATACGACAACCTCATCGTCTTGTGCCACGCATTTCACCAGCACATGGCCACCTTCACGGCTGTACTTGATGGCGTTTGAGACCAAGTTGCTAATTACTTGATCAATAGCCTGCCGGTCTCCCTCTACCATTTGCAGATTGCCGGTCCGTTCATATGTGACCGTCACCCCTGCATGTCTTGCGGCGGCCTGAAACAGGTCCAACGCGCTTGCGATTAAGTTCTCAATATCGAACATCGTGACGGTTAGGGGGACGCCCGCATTTTCAGCCATCTCCAAGTGCGAGAACACGTTCAAAATGTTCTGCATCCGCACAGACGACCGGGAAGCTTTCAAAAGCAGTTCATGTTGTTTTTCTGGCACTTCACCAGCGGTCCCATCAAGGACAAGATCCACGAATGCACTGAAGGCTGTGAGTGGGCTCCTGAGTTCATGCGCAACCGTGGTCATCAGGTCGGTCTTCTGTGCGTTTATGTCTTTCAACTCATCACTGGCGTCTTGAAGTTCACCGTGAAGGTGTGCATTGGCCACTGCTCCGGCCACCTGCCCTCCAACGCGCGTCACTATCTCCAGTTCGCGATCCCCATACGCACCCGGTTTCAGCGAAGTTACCGCCAGGCCTGCAAAAGTTCGACCGCCGGATACAAGGGGTACACAGATCATCGATCGGGCATTGGTCTCGTTTGGCCAGGGGAGTCGATCAAAAAATTCGTTAATCTCGGCCTCGTCGAGAACCGCGCCCTTTCGCCTGCGCATGAATTGACCCAATCGTGTGCCTACGAATGCTTTGATCGGTATTTCGCGGCCGGTTCCAAATCCGGTCTGCGTTTCTCCTTCAGCCCACGCGTACATCGCCGAACTACGCTGCGAATTGACGTACGAGATCGAAATTCTGTCGAAGTCGATCAGTTTCCTAAATTGATCCGTAAACCTTGAGTACACCGAATCGATAACAAGTGAAGAATCAACAATTCGTCCTATTTCGGCGAGGACCGTACCCTCGGTCGCTTCAGATTCCGTCTGCTGGTAATGCAGCGACCTTTGTACCGCCTGGCCTATGGTCGTGAATACGACTGCCGAAACTATGAATGTGAGTAAATCTCCCCTTGGGTCAACGCTCATAGTCGCCTTTGTCACCACAAGCCATGCCAAGCCTGCCGGAACCAGAGCTATAAAAGCCCCGACGGCCACAGCAGGCCACACTTTGAGCCGCATCGTTGACAGTAAGATCGCAAGCGTAACTATGACTACGCCGGGCTCGAAAAGGGCATAAAGATTGTCTGGATCATCCCGGGATCCGACAAAGTACAAAGCCGGAAACACAAACGTCGCCAGGGCCACGTCGCTTGTTATCCCTAAGGCGACTGCTCGCTCAATTCTGCCGCATCGGAGCGAGTAGGCAATGAGTCCCGAGTACGTGACGACGACAATCAACACGAACACCCAGAGTGATCGTGTTGATTGCATATCCTCCTGTGCAAAAGCCAGCACCAAAATACTTATCGCAAGAGCGACTCGGATCGGCACAAGTGACCATTCGAGCGTGGCGCCGGGCAGGCCGATCAGACGCTCAAGAATGATGCCGCCGTTCTTCGGCAGCGTGGACTCGCCCGGTCCGGGGCCGGTAATTGCCGTCGGCGGGCTGCTCTCACGGTTTTGAACTACGGCCATGTGTATGCCGTTCATGATTGCATTGGAGGAGCAAATTCAGAAGTCGGGCCCAAAGCACGCTCCCAAACAGATCCGAGACTACGGTGAGATTTCAATCAGGGCAAGTGTGCTCGGTTGCAGAACCCGGTTGCCTCATGACGCCGCGCAGGCGAGGCCACTGACCCTAATTGTTGTTTGTACGGAAGCGATACCCAACGTTCCAGACCGTCTCGATGAACCGATGTTCCACGTCGTTGATCTTGCTACGCAATCGTCGGATGTGGACGTCCACGGTCCTTGTGCCACCGTAATAATCATAGGCCCAGACCGTTTGTAATAGAGCTTCACGAGAGTAAACATGCCCGGGATTGGATGCCAATAACCTCAGCAACTCGTACTCCTTGAACGTCAGGTCCACCTTTCTTCCGGATACGGTGACCTCATATCGTTCCAGATCTATGCGGATTTCGCCCTGTTGAACCACATTATCGAAATCGTTTCCTCCTGAACGTGCGATCAGGAGGCCGATCCTTACGATGAACTCTTCCGCACGGAACGGTGGGAAGTAAAAATCAATGTTCCCGAGAGACACGTCAAGATCACATGTGTCGAAGCCCGGCAGGATCACCAGCACCGGCAGGCCCAGCCCAAACGCCGTATTAACGCGTTCGTTCAATTCGAAATCGGCGGTGCCCGGAAGAACTGCAACGCAACGGCGGGCATCGATACCATCCGGAATACGCACTTCCGAAAGCCTGATCGGCGCCAGGTCAAGGCCAGAGGTTCCGATAGCTGCTTCTAATGGGAACGCTTCATGGTCTTGAAGCCCGATAAGCAACACAGTGGTCATACCAAAGTTGCCCGGTTAAGCGCCGGTGTACGACGTAATTCGGTCTGCAACATAGCGCGACGGGAATCAGCAAAGCCCCCTCGGGGCCAGTTACATGGCGAAATAAGCATTCCCATTAAATAAGCCGCGTCGCCGCGGTCTGGCGGCGCAATGAACGTGAAATGACGCACAATATTATTATGGACTGGGCCCGAAAATGAAGATACCTGCAATAAAACCGAGGTCAGGGCGCGAGTTGGTGCTCTTTTCCGTTGACTTGGACCGTCAGGGATTCTTATACTTCTCGTTTGTCGTCTGGTGTGAATGGGTTATGGCGAGAGGGGTATTCCCTCCGTCATCGTATCTGAACGCCTGAACAAACGTGATGCCGGGAACCAATATCCAGGGCGGGGTAATGCCGACAGCGAACCAATTGATGCGCAAGCCGCGCAAGCGAACACGCACGAAGTCTAAGACTCCGGCGTTGGGATTCGTCTACAACTCGTTGAAGGACCGGATGCGACGAGGTAGTGGGAGTCCGCAAAAGCGTGGCGTCTGTTTGCAGGTGAAGACGGTTACGCCTAAGAAGCCGAACTCGGCTCTTCGCAAAGTAGCGCGTGTCCGGCTGACCAACGGGCTCGAGGTCACCGCCTACATCGGCGGCGAAGGCCACAACCTCCAGGAACACTCGGTCGTCCTTATACGGGGCGGACGCGTGAAGGACCTTCCCGGGGTCCGATATCACGTAGTGCGGGGGGCACTCGACACTTCCGGTGTCGATGACCGTCGCCGTGGTCGTAGCAAGTACGGTGCTGTAAAACCGCAAGGTTAATCTCAAGGGCCCGGAAATGGCCCAACCACCCCGACAAACGAGTCAGTCATAGCCCTTCCGGGCGGCAGACTCAACCCAGGTCGGGGTTTTTGGTGGAAAGGAAAGAACGCTCCCGGAATACGGATGATCGCTCAAATCTCGCCATGGCGAGATCAATAGGGAACTCCGATCGGGAGACAAATAAAAGATGGCAAGGCGAAGACGCGCAGAGCGACGAGTAATTGATCCGGATCCACGTTTTGGAAACGTGGAACTGGCGCGTTTTACGAACCGCCTCATGAAGGGCGGTAAGAAGACGGTGGCGCAGCGCGCCGTCTACAGCGCCCTGGAAATGCTTGAGAATGAAACCAACCGGCCAGGGCTGGAAGTGTTCGAGCAGGCGATTCGCAACGCGACGCCGATGCTTGAAGTGAAGCCTCGTCGTGTTGGTGGCGCCACCTATCAGGTGCCAACGGAGGTCCGGCCTGAACGCAGGGTCTCTCTGGCGATGCGGTGGCTCATCACGGCGGCCCGAGCCCGCCAGGGAGCGCCGATTTCGCGGCGTCTTTACAACGAACTGCTGGACGCGTCACTCGGACAGGGCGCCGCCGTGCGCAGGCGTGAAGAGCTACACAGGATGGCCGAGGCAAACCGGGCATTCGTCCACTACCGCTGGTGAGACCAGCATCAACTCCGGGGGGTCATCGACTCTACCGGCTATATGGCCGGAGAGTACGGGCTTAACGCGAATGGCTACAACAGTGGCTTCAAAAATAGATCTCACAAAGATCCGAAACATCGGGTTTATCGCCCACATCGACGCCGGCAAGACGACGGTCAGTGAACGCGTGTTGTTCTTCACCGGAATGACGCACAAAATCGGCAACATCGATGACGGCACAACCGTGATGGACTTCATGGATCTCGAGCGCGAACGCGGGATCACCATCGCGTCGGCGGCTACCGCCACCGAGTGGAAGGGCCACCAGGTCAACATCATCGATACACCCGGGCACGTTGACTTCACTGCTGAAGTTGAGCGCAGTCTGCGCGTGTTGGACGGTGGGGTCGTTATCATCGACGCCGTCGCCGGTGTTCAGCCGCAGTCAGAGACGGTCTGGCGCCAGGCCGAGCGTTACTCGGTGCCGCGCATGGTCTTCGTAAACAAAATGGACCGCGCCGGGGCAGACTTTTTGAAGGCCGTCGAATCACTCACCCGCAGACTCGGCGCAAACGCCGTTCCGATTCAGCTCCCGATCGGCGCCGAAGCGGACTTCCACGGCATGATCGACCTAGTCCATATGAAGGCCTGGGTTTACGAATCAGCCGACGCCGTTGAAGCGGTTGAGGCCCCGATTCCCGCCGACATGGCTGATGAAGTTGCGGCATATCGGGCCAATCTTGTTGAGAAGGTCTCAGAAACCGACGAAGACCTGCTCATGGCGTACCTGAGCGATGAAGAGATCCCCAACGAGGTCCTCGCAACAGCGCTGCGCACGGCCACGATCCATCTCAAGGTCACGCCGGTGATGTGTGGCACCGCGCTTAAACACCGCGGCATCCAGCCCCTGCTTGACGCAATTGTCGACTACCTTCCCTCCCCGCTTGATGTCCCTGCCATTCAAGGCACTGACCCGGCGGATGGATCTGAACTGGTCCGACAACCCTCGGTAGATGATCCCGTAAGTGTGCTCATCTTCAAGGTTGTGTCTGACCCGCACGTGGGTCGATTGATTTACATCCGTGTCTACTCCGGCATCCTTGAGACCGGAGCCACCCTCTACAACCCGCGCACCCGCAACCGGGAGCGCGTCGGACGCCTGCTGCGAATGCATGCGGACCGCCGTGAAGAGATCTCCTCGGCAGGACCGGGCGAGATCGTCACCGTTATCGGATTGAAGGACGCCCGCACCGGAGACACGCTGGCGGCCAATAACAACCGAATTGTTCTTGAATCGATCGAGTTCCCGGAGCCAGTCCTGTCTGTAGCGGTCGAGCCAAAGACCCGATCTGACCAGGACAAGATGGACGTCGCTCTGAATCGGCTCGCCGACGAAGACCCGACGCTCAGGTTGAGCACCGATGAAGAGACTGCACAGGTAGTTCTCGCCGGAATGGGTGAGTTGCACCTGGATGTCATCGTGGAGCGCATGCGACGCGAGTTCGGGCTTGACGTAAACGTCGGCAATCCGAGGGTCGCTTACCGGGAGACGGTTACACGTATCTCAGAGGCTCAGGGACGTTTGGTTCGCCAGACCGGTGGTCACGGTCAGTTTGGTGACTGTACGCTTCGGCTCGAACCGCTTCCTGTTGGCGCAGGGGTGGTTTTTGAGTCCGAAATCACTGGTTCAACCCTCCCACGGGAGTACTACCGGCCAATCGAACAAGGTGCCCGCGAAGCGGCCGCGAACGGCGTACTCGCTGGTTACCCGGTGACCGACATCAAAATCGTTCTAACGGACGGTTCATACCACGAGGTTGACTCGTCAGAGATGGCGTTCAACGTCGCCGGATCCATGGCCTTCAAATCCGCGGCCCAGAGAGCCGGTATGGCTATCCTAGAGCCGATTATGAAATTGGAAGTCATTACGCCATCCGAGTTCTTGGGCGATGTTCTCGCTGACCTGAACTCAAGACGATCTCAGATTCAGAACATGGAAGGCCAGAACGAGACGCAGGTTTTGAACGCCTTCGTCCCACTTGCAGAAACATTCCGATACGCGACCGATCTGCGCTCCCGCACCACGGGCCGCGCGTCGTTCGTAATGTCACTAGACCACTACGACAAAGCCCCGCGGCACATCGCAGACGACATCGCAGGCAGCGGGAAGTAACAAGTCAAGGACCCTCATCATACGATGAGGGTCCGTTCACGTTACGACGTGAACGGAAGGAACTATGCCCGGACAAAAAATAAGAATCGTGTTGAAAGCATTTGATCACCGAGTGCTTGATCAGTCCGCGACTCAGATCGTTGAGACGGCGGAGCGGACCGGTGCGGACATCTCCGGCCCCGTCCCACTCCCGACGTCTATCCGGAGGTTCTGTGTCATTCGGTCACCACACATCGACAAGCGCTCACGCGAGCACTTTGAGTTGCGCACGCACAAACGGCTCATCGACGTTCACAAGCCAACGTCAAAGACAATCGACGCCATGACCCGGCTAAACCTGCCGGCCGGTGTCGACATCTCGATCAAGCTGTAAATAACTGCCCCAGAACGAACTTATAGAACGAGCAAATAAATAATGGGAATCCAGGGCCTACTAGGCCGCAAGGTCGGAATGACCACGCTTTATAACGAGGACGGAACCGTCGACGCCGTAACGGCGATCGAGACGGGTCCTTGCGTCGTCACACAGGTGCGGACCGACACACGTGATGGCTATGAGGCAATCCAGATCGGCTTCCTAGACGCCAAGCGTCTGAACAAGCCGGCTGCGGGTCACCAACAGCGCTCAGGGGGAAGGTTCCGCCATCTCCAGGAGTTCAAGGCATCTGACCTGAGTGAATTTGAGGTCGGCCAGTCCATCGACGCTGCGGTGTTTGAAGTTGGAGAGACGGTCAGCGTGTCCGGCAAGACACGTGGCCGTGGCTTTGCCGGGGGCGTGCGAAGGCACGGTTTCCACGGCGGCCCGAAGACCCACGGTCAGTCTGACCGTCACCGGGCTCCGGGCTCAATCGGCGCTGGCAGCTCTCCGGGCAGGGTTTGGAAGGGCACGCGCATGGCGGGCCACATGGGCAACAACAAAGTGACCACCCGCGGTCTGAAAATCGTGATGGTAGATCCTGAGCGCAACATCGTAATGGTGCGTGGAAGCGTGCCCGGCGCACGTAACACCCTGGTCCGAATAGAACGGGCAAACAACAACTACTAGGCCGTCGAGAAATCGCGGCTACAGAACTGGTTCATCGTGGATCTAGATACTAAAAATATGGCAGGAGAGATCGTCGCTACCGTCGAGGTAACTGACTACGTCTTCGCGGAGCCTATGAACGGCCCGTTGTTGCACCAGGCCGTGGTGGCCCAGCAGGCGAACCGTCGCCAGGGGACTCACAGCGTACGAACGCGTGGCCAGGTCGTGCACTCCAACCGCAAGCTCAGGGCCCAGAAGGGTTCCGGTAGAGCTCGCCTCGGGGACGCAGGAAACCCCGGTCTTCGTGGAGGTGGTGTCGCACATGGTCCACACCCGCGGGACCACTCGAAGCGGCTCCCCGTGCGGATGCGCCGAAACGCATTACGCGTAGCCCTCTCCGACAAAGTCCGTAACGGTTACATCACCGTTATCGAAGATCTTTCGGTAGATAAGCCAAACACCAAGGTGATCCTCGAGATGTTGAGCGCTCTGGAGATCAAGGGGTCGACCTTGATCATCACCACAGCGCCGACCGACGATCTCCGCAGGTCCGTTCGGAACATCCCGAACACGGACACCATGGCGTCACGGCTGCTGAGCCCGCTTGAGACGACGCGTGCCCGCAACATCATCATCTCCAAGCACGCCGTCGAGATGATCGACGAGTTGTGGGGCCACCCGACCTCAAAGCCGGGAAGGGCCTCCCATCAGGTCGAGGAAGCAGGTAGCCCGGCATGAGTCTCTTCGACGTACTTATCAGGCCAATCGTGACGGAACAAAGCACACTGCTGCAGGAACGCGGCAAATACGTGTTCCAGGTACAGAAGAGCGCCAACAAGGCCGACGTGAAGGCGGCGGTTGAAAAGGTGTTTGAAGTAACCGTTCTCGACGTCAACACGATGGTCATCAAGGGCAAGAGCAAGAGATTCGGCCCGCGACCGGTGAGCCGGCCAAACTGGAAAAAAGCCGTCGTCACGCTGCAAGCAGGCGACACAATTCAACTGTTCGAGGGCGCCTAGATGCCGGTACGACGATTAAAGCCAACCTCCCCGGGTAACAGAAATACCGTCCTCTCTGACTTCTCCGATATCACGCGGAGCAAACCAGAGCGCTCGCTTCTTGCACCCCTTCGCAAAAAGGGTGGACGTAACAACACTGGCAGGATCACCGTCCGTCACCGCGGCGGTGGCCACAAACGACGTTACCGAATCATCGACTTTGCTCGAATGAGACGTGACGTCTCGGCCAGCGTTATATCGATCGAGTACGACCCCAACCGGTCGGCTCGCATCGCTCTGGTCCAGTACCACGACGGACCGAAGATCTACATCATCGCGCCAGACGGAATTGGAGTGGGAGACACAATCATCGCCGGAGACGGCGTGGCTGTGGTTCCGGGTAACGCCCGCAAGATCGGTACACTGCCGACAGGTACATATATCCACAATATTGAAATTCAACCCGGCAAGGGCGGTAAAATGGTCCGCTCTGCTGGCACCGTAGCCCAGGTGATGGCGCACGAGGAGAAGTACACGCAGATTCGTCTGCCTTCTGGTGAAGTGCGCCGACTACTTTCTGAATGCATGGCGACCGTCGGACAGGTGGGCAACGGAGATCACAAGAACCAGAAACTCGGGAAGGCGGGACGCAAGCGTTACCGCGGATTCCGGCCCACGGTGCGTGGCGCTGCGATGAACCCGAGCGACCACCCGCACGGTGGTGGTGAGGGTCGAGTCGGAATTGGCTTGAAGCACCCGAAGACACCTTGGGGCAAACCGGCGCTCGGTCCGCGAACCCGGCGCAATAAAGCTGGCGATAAGTTCATCGTCCGCAGGCGATACCAGAAGTAACAACAACACTACAGGGATTACATGTCACGCTCCATTAAAAAAGGTCCATTCGTCGAAGAGAAGTTGATGATTCGTGTGCGGCGCGCCCAGCGTGCGTCGTCTCGGAACGTCATCCGGACCTGGTCACGGGCCTCGATGATCATGCCAGAGATGGTTGGGTTAACTATCGGCGTCCACGATGGTCGAAGGCACATCCCTGTTCTCATAGGTGAGAACATGGTTGGTCACCGTCTCGGCGAATTCGCGCCGACGCGGACCTTCCGGGGACACGTCGGTCGTTCAGACAGAACAACCTCCATCCGGTAGACCGGCAGGTCTGTGACGGCACTAACTACAACAGGTCCCGAACTTCGGGGCTTACAGAAATCTAAAAACAGATAGATCGGGACGATGGCAGTCAGGGCATACAACAAAAGCATTGGGATCTCGGCCTCCAAACTACGGAAGGTCGCTGACCTTGTGCGCGGTCGGCCGGTCGAAGAGGCGCTCAACACGCTTCGTTTCATGATCAGCCCGTCCGCGACGGTCATGTCGAAGACAATCGCGTCCGCAGCCGCCAACGCTGAAAACAATGAACTAATGGATCGCAGCACGCTGCGGATCGTCACCGTAACCGTAGACCAGGGCACGACCCTTCGGCGATTCCGGCCGAGGGCCCGTGGCCGTGTCGGAGCCTTCAACCGACCAAGCAGTCACCTGACTGTGGAAGTCAATGAGGAAGTAGGAAACTAGGTTGGGCCAGAAAACTCACCCCATAGGGTTCCGCCTGGGTGGCGTACACCCGTGGCAGGCACGCTGGTTCGCAGATAAAGCGGCCGGCTATCGCACCCTGGCCGTAGAAGACCAGGCAATCAGAAAACTTATCGCTGACCGATACGAAGAGACCGGCGGTATTACACGCGTCGAGATCGAACGCGGTACACAGGACCTTGTTGTCTCTGTGCACACGGCACGCCCCGGCATTGTTATTGGCCGTGGCGGACAGCGTGTAGATGAGCTTCGCACAGAGCTCGAAAATCTCACCGGGAAACGCGCCCGCTTGAACATCCAGGAGGTCCGCAACGCCGACGTTGACGCATACCTGGTTGCCCGCAACATCGCTGATCAACTCGAACGGCGTGTCGCCTACCGACGTGCGATGCGGCTTTCCGCCCAGCGCACGATGCAGGCTGGCGCACAGGGCGTCAAGATCATCGCTTCCGGTCGACTGGGCGGCGCAGAAATCGCCCGGAACGACAAGGCCATCGAGGGCAGGGTGCCCCTGCACACTCTTCGTGCAAACATCGACTTTGCTATTGCCGAGGCCGCCACTACGTTTGGCCGTATCGGTATTAAAGTCTGGATTTACAAAGGCGACATCCTCCCCGAGGGTCGCGCCGGCAGGACGCTGAACGTTGCGGATGTGGTTGCTGAGCAGGAATCCGCCAGCGCAGCCGTACTGGAGGCTCCTGTGGAATCAGAAGCGCCTGAAGGCAGCGTTACGGTAGAGATCCCGGCGGAGGCGTCTTTTGAAGCTGCGGCTTCCGAGGAGTCAGCCGGCGAATCAGACACAGCTGCGGATACTGACGCCACATCCGAAAAGCCGGAGGTATAGACGATGCTTCAACCAAAAAGGGTTAAGTACCGCAAGCACCACCGGGGACGTATGAACGGCTCGCCAAAAGCCGGGAGTTCCTTGGAGTTTGGCGCGCTTGGTCTGAAGTCGTTGGAAGCCGCATGGCTGACTTCACGACAGATCGAGGCCGCACGTAGGGCCATCGTTCACAAACTAAACCGTGGCGGACAGGTTTGGATTCGGGTATTCCCGGACAAATCCGTTTCCGCCAGACCGGCTGAGACCCGCATGGGCGGCGGCAAGGGCGCAGTAGACCACTGGGTCGCAGTCGTTCGCCGTGGCCGAATGATGTTTGAGATCGGCGGAGTTCCGATCGATTTGGCACGTGAGGCGCTTGTTAGCGCCAGCCACAAGCTGCCGGTACGAACAACTATTATTTCCCGCGAGAACCTGGTCTAGACGGAGATACAGGTGAATATTGACGAAGTAAGAGGGCTAAGCCACGACGAGCTCATCAAAGAGCTTGAAGACCTGCAACGGGGGATGATGAATCTCCGGTTCCGGAAGGCTACGCTCCAACTACAAGATTCCAGTGAAATAAAGTCCACACGTCGCACCATTGCCCGAATCCGGACGGTGCTGCGAGAACGCGAGATTGCTGAGGCGCTTCAGAGTTGACATCCGGGATGCAAAAACAGAGAACTGGCACGGTCGTCAGTGACAAAATGGACAAGACCATCACGGTCGAGTTCTATTGGAGTCAACGCGACCGTCTTATCGGCAAGTCGCGCCGTCGCATGACCAAATTCATGGCCCATGACGAGAACAATCAGGCTCATCTGGGCGACGTTGTTCGCATCGAAGAGACGCGCCCACTTTCACGCAACAAACGCTGGCGGCTACTCGAAATCCTGCAGACGGGCGACGTCGCTGATTTCCAGCCATCTGAACTGTCGACGACGCTGGAACCGACCGAAACCGAAGAGTCGACGGGGACTGAGTAAGTGATTCAGGTACAAACGCGTCTACGCGTCGCCGATAACTCAGGAGCCCGCGAAGTGATGTGCATTCACGTCGATGGCGGGAGCCGTCGTCGTTATGGCGGACTCGGTGACGTGATCACAGCCGCCGTAAAAGACGCGACGCCCGGCGGCACTGTGAAGATGCACGAAGTGGTCAAGGCCGTAATCGTCCGAGTGACAAAGAACACACGTCGACCGGACGGTTCATATATCAAGTTTGACGACAACGCTGTCGTCATCATCGGTGAGGCCCAGAACCCGCGTGGCACTCGTATCTTTGGCCCGGTGGCCAGGGAACTGCGGGAACGCGACTACATGCGGATCGTCTCACTAGCCCCGGAGGTGCTGTAAACATGGCACAGCGTATTCGACGAGGAGACCAGGTCAAAGTGCTGGCAGGCAAGGATCGCGGCAAGCAGGGCGAAGTGGCTCGGATAGACCGAAAGAAAAACACCGTCGTCGTTGAAGGCGTGAATCTGGTCACCCGCCACGTCAAACAGCAGGCTGGTACGGCACAGGCCGGGATCATCCAGCAAGAAGCACCAATCCAGATATCAAACGTGGCGTTCGTAGATCCCGAGACGGGTAACTCCGGTAGAGTCGGGTTCCGCGTACTTGAGGACGGCACGAAGATACGAGTCGTAAGAGGTAGCAGTGAGTCCTGAAGCCACCGTGGCAGAACAGCCCCGGCTTAAAATCAAATATCGTGAGCAGGTAGCCGCGGATATGCAGACTGAGTTCGGTTACTCGAACCCGATGCAGACTCCAAAGCCGCTCAAGATCGTCGTGAACATCGGTATCGGCGAGGCGTTGGACAACCGCAACGCGCTCGACGCCGCACTTGGTGATGTGACCACCATCACCGGCCAGAAGCCGGTGGTACAACGAGCCAGGGTGTCCATCTCCAACTTCAAACTCCGCGAAGGGATGCAGGTCGGGATCACGGTCACGATGCGCGGTCAGCGCATGTGGGACTTCCTTGACCGGCTCATCAACCTGACGCTACCAAGAGTCCGTGACTTCCACGGACTCTCGAGGCGATCATTTGATGGGCGTGGCAACTACTCCCTTGGCATCCGGGAACAGATCGTGTTTCCGGAGATCGACTACAATGAAATCGACCGGCTGCGCGGCCTCCAGGTCAACATAGTGACCTCCGCAAACACGGACGAAGAAGGCCGCCGAATGCTTGAGCTTCTCGGGATGCCCTTCGAACGAATTGAAGACCCCGCGTAGCTCTTTCTATTTATCCACTCAGAAATTCCGGGAATCCCATTTGGCTAAGAAAACAAAAGTAGAGAAGTGGAAGCGCCAGAAGCGCGAACTTGCAGCGGGCACGATGAAGTACCCGGTCCAGTTCCACAACCGGTGCGAAAGATGCGGACGGCCGCGCGGATACATCCGATTCGTCGGAATGTGCCGCATTTGCTTCCGTTCACTGGCCCTCAAGGGCGAGCTTCCCGGCATCAGGAAAGCAAGCCTGTAAAAAGGCCCGTTCCGTCCCACGATATGGTGGCCAGCGGTTATCGCCGGAAGGTGCCTCGGAGCGTTTTTTTAGGAAAACCGCCCGGCAGGCAAACCACCAGTGTAGTAAGAATCAGGAACAGCGAATGCCCGTTACCGATCCAATATCTGACATGTTGACCAGGGTGCGCAATGCCATCCAAGTCAGACACGACAGCGTCCTCGTCCCGGCCTCTAAAACAAAGAGGTCGCTGGCTCGGATGCTACAGCGCGAAGGTTTCATATCCTCTGTCGAGATAGAAGAGGCAGAAGACAAAAAACAACCGATGATGAGTCTAGGCCTCAAATACTACGAGGACGAGACTCCGGTCATCACCGGATTGAAGCGCGTAAGTAGGCCCGGCCTTCGGGTTTACGTCGGCCGACGGGAGATTCCTCGCTACTACGGTGGCCTTGGCGTGTCGTTTATTTCGACATCCGCCGGCGTGCTAACCGGGCGCGAGGCTTGGCGGCGCGGCATTGGCGGTGAGCTCTTGTTCTATGTCTGGTAAGGGCGGGAGTATTTAACGATGAGCAGAATTGGTAACGCCCCCATCCCCGTACCATCAGGTGTCGACGTAAAAATCGACGGCAATGCGGTCACGGTCAAGGGTAAAAACGG
The DNA here is from genome assembly GCA_026421215.1 of Dehalococcoidia bacterium. Lineage (GTDB taxonomy): Bacteria > Chloroflexota > Dehalococcoidia > Lucifugimonadales > Lucifugimonadaceae. The sequence goes on along the minus strand of JAPKBN010000002.1, from coordinate 100,831 downwards.
CGAACTCAAATCCGAGTTCCATCAAGACATGACTGTCGCCCTGGAAGACGGGATCCTCAAGGTGACCCGTCCCTCGGACGAACAGAAGCACCGTGCACTACACGGGTTGACACGTTCCCTGTTGAACAACATGGTCATCGGGGTATCGGACGGTTACGAGCGTGCCCTTGATTTGATCGGCACGGGTTACCGGGTTCAACAAAATGGCAAAGGCCTCACCTTCCAGCTTGGATTCAGCCACCCGGTTGAAGTTCAACCGCTGGAAGGCATCACGCTGGAAGCGGACGGACAGGTACGCGTCGTCGTAAAGGGCGCGGATAAGCAGGCTGTGGGGCACCAGGCCGCAGTCATCCGCAAGCTCCGGCCGCCAAACGCTTACACCGGAAAAGGCGTGCGTTACGACGGCGAACAGATCCACCTCAAGCCCGGCAAAAGTGCCGCTAGGGCGGAATAGTCAAGATGGCATACACGAAGAAAAAAGAACCAAGGCGTTTGATGCGTCATCGCCGATTGCGCAAAAAAGTATCCGGCTCGCAAGAGCGGCCGCGGTTGGCTGTGTTTCGCAGTCATCATCACATCTATGCACAAGTGATCGACGACTCAGCCGGTCACACTCTCGTCGCCGCCTCAACACTCGATCCGGATCTCCGGGGCGAGTCAGCCAAGGGCGGCAAGATCAACAGTGCGACTGCGGTCGGCACGTCGATCGCTCAAAAGGCAAAAGATGCCGGAGTCGAACGCGTGGTGTTCGATCGCGGTGGCTACGCGTACCACGGCCGTGTGAAGGCGCTCGCGGAAGCAGCGCGCGAAGTGGGTCTGGAGTTTTAGATGACTCAACAGAACAGGCCGGGTGGATCACCCGGAGCACGTGGCGGTGGTGGTAACAGGGGGGGACGTGGCGGACGTGGTGGCCCAGGCGGCCCAGGCGGCCCAGGCGGCCCAGGCGGCCCAGGCGGCCCAGGCGGCCCAGGAAACCAGGGTGGACGTGGTGGCGGCGATCGCGGCAGAGGCCGTGGTCCCCGGCGCGAACGGCCACAGGAGCGAGAAGATTCAGGCCTCGAAGAACGCGTAATCAAGATTCGACGTGTCTCCAAGGTCGTCAAAGGTGGTCGTCACCTGAGCTTCAACGCGCTCGTGGTTGTGGGCGATAGCGAAGGCAAGGTTGGGATGAGTCTCGGCAAGGCCAAGGCCGTTCCGGACGCAGTGCGTAAAGGCACCGCCGGAGCCAAGCGTGAGATGAAGTCCGTTGTCCTCAACGGCACTACCCTGCCGCACGAGATCCAGGCCAAGTTTGGTGGCGCCAAGGTGCTGCTGAAACCAGCCGCTCCCGGCACCGGCATCATCGCCGGTGGTGGCGTGCGTGCGGTCATGGAAGTTGCCGGCATCAAAGACGTCCTGTCAAAGACCTTTGGCTCTAGCAACACACTTAATATCGTACGTGCCACGTTACTTGCGTTAAGCCTGTTGCGTGACCCGAAGGCCGAGGTCGCCCGTCGGATGGGCTATGACAACTCGACCCCGACCCCGCAGCCCGATCCGGTCGCAGAAGCGGTCGCGTCGGCGGCAACGGCGGAGTAAGCAATGGGTGACCTTAGAATTACTCAGATCAAGAGCAAGATCGGCTACCCGCAGGACCAGAGAGCTACATTGCAGTCTCTTGGTCTCCGCAAAATCCGGCAACAGGTCGTCCGGCCAGACAATTCCGCCGTCCGTGGGATGATCAAAAAGGTCCGGCATCTTATAACTGTTGAAGAAGCCGACTAAGAACTGGCTTTCGAGAAACCAACGATTGCAGGTACATTAGGCAAATGGGATTACATGACCTCAAACCCGCACCGGGTTCGGTACGTCCTCGACGACGTGTCGGGCGTGGGGATGGCAGCGGCCGCGGTACTTACTCCACCCGAGGCTCCAAGGGGCAGAAACAGCGCACGAGCATAAAGCCGTTTTTCGAAGGCGGACAGTTGCCGTTGGTGAAGCGTCTGCCGTACTTGCGGGGCTTCAATAATAAATGGCGCGTCGAGTACATCCCAGTCAACGTGTCACGTCTCGATATATTTGAGGCGAACGCGGAGGTGGGCCCTGCTGAACTAGCTTCCGCCGGCATCATCACGAAATCGAGCGAGAAAGTTAAGATCCTGGGAGATGGTGAAATCTCTACGTCTCTTCAGGTAACGGCGCACGGATTCAGCAAGTCTGCACAGACAAAAATCGAAGCGGCTGGTGGCAGCGTAGTCGTAATAGCCTAGCTATTACTCATCCCCGGGAATTTGCCACGGTGAAGGTACGTCGTTGATCCGAGAAGCCCAGGCACAAAGAACAGAATCCACACGTCCTGCCTTACTGCAGGCCGTGATAGATTCGATGCGGATTCCGGACCTCCGGTACCGCATTTTATTTACGTTGGCGATTCTGGTTGTTTTCCGGTTTACAGCGCACCTCCCGGTACCAGGAGTGGACCGCGACGCCCTCGCCGCTGCGTTTGAGGCCAGCCCCCTACTCGGGTTCCTGGACCTGTTCAGTGGAGGCGCTCTTCGAAACCTAAGCGTCGCCGCGCTTGGCGTGTACCCGTACATCACGGCGTCCATCATCATTCAGATCATGACACCGCTCATCCCGTCGCTCAAAGAGCTGTCGGCTGAGGGGCAATATGGCCGCCAGAAGATCAACCAACTCACGCATTATCTGACAGTCCCTATCGCCATCCTTCAAGGTTACGGCCAGTTGAACCTGCTGCAGAGCGGTGGGCTCGGCGGGATGCAGGGCGGGGCGATTTCAGGCATCGGCCTTGGCAGCGGGGAGCTGCTCGGGACGGTTGCGATCTTGAGCGCGTTCGTGGCCGGAACTATGTTCTTAGTTTGGCTTGGTGAATTAATCACTGAGAAGGGCATCGGCAACGGAATCTCGCTGATTATTTTCGCGGGAATCGTGTCTACGCTGCCACAGATCATAGGTCAGGGCGCGCTGATCAGGGATCAGGGATTCCAGTTATTAATGCTGGGCGGTATAACACTGGCGATGATCTATTTCATCGTGGTGTTTAACGAGGCTCAACGTAGAGTCCCGGTCCAATACGGACGTAATATCTTCCGCGGTGGCCGAATGTATCGGCAGGCTGGCGCTACCCATATACCGTTACGCGTCAACTCGGCGGGCATGATTCCGTTGATCTTCGCGTTCTCAATTTTGATCCTTCCGCCGACCCTCGCCAGTTACTTTGCGGACCCGGCGAGCGACAGCGTTGTGGCGAACATGTCGCAGTTCTTTACAAACGCTATGAGTCCCACAAGCCTGTTCTACTGGATCATGGTGTTTGTGCTAGTAGTGGTGTTCACATTCTTTTATGCGCTCGTCACGTTCAACCAGCAGAACCTGGCGGAAAACTTGCAGAAAAACGGTGGCTTTGTGCCCGGGATCAGGCCCGGTAAACCGACGCACGACTACCTCATGCGCGTGATCTTCCGTATCACGTGGGGAGGTGCGTTATTCCTGGGATTCATCGCCATAATGCCGTACCTGTCCGGCCAGATAACGAGCGTTGCCGCATCCACGAGCATCGTCAGCGCGACCAGTCTTTTGATCATGGTCGGCGTAGCTCTGGACACGATGAGGCAACTTGAGGCCCAGTTGCTGATGCGTAACTACGAAGGTTTCATCCGCTAAATCAACCCGATCCGCTAACCGATTAAAGGCACAGAGGCAAACTTACTCGTTGCTCATCGTATTTCTTGGCGCGCCCGGAGCAGGCAAGGGCACACAGGCCAAAACTCTCGCACAAAAGAAGAACCTGACGCATCTGGCGACAGGTGATCTACTTCGCGCAGAAGTGGCCGCCGCTACTGAACTGGGCCTGGCCGCCAAAGCGTTCATGGATCGCGGCGACCTAGTCCCGGACGATGTGATGATCGGGATGATCAAGGGCCGACTGGAGGGCCCTGATTCTGATGGGATTTTGTTAGACGGTTTTCCGCGCACAGTCGCGCAAGCAGCCGCCCTCGACGAGGCGCTCACTGCGGCCAACACGAGCGTGGACCGATCAATCTTTTTTAAGGTCTCAGAAGAGGAGCTGGTCCGCCGCCTTGCAGGGCGTGCTACCTGCCCAAATTGCCAGCGGCCGTATCACGATGCTTTTAATAAACCGCGGAATGCTGACAAGTGCGATGACTGCGGCAGCGATCTGGTCCGACGAGAGGACGATAAGCCTGAAGCGGTGCTAAACCGTCTCAGGGTATACGCAACACAAACGACGCCCGTACTCGATCATTACCAAAAAATTGGCACCCTGGTGGAAGTCGATGGAGAACAGTCGATCGACGGCGTGCAGGAAGATCTGGCCGCCGCGCTCGGCTAGCTTGCGCGCAATCCCATCCGGCAGGTGCGGCCTGATCAGGCATCAGCTATAATCTTTAGGAGCTTTCTTGAACCACGGCACAAATCTCGGCTCAGAATCGGATCCAATGTTTCGGGTACCGACTATTAAGTCTGCCCGTGAACTGGATTCGATGCGTGCTGCCGGGAAAGTTGTCGCGGCGGTCAGGGAACGGCTCATAAATATACTGGAACCCGGAATGACTACGGGTCATCTGGATCAAGAAGCCCGGAAGGTCATCTCGGATAGAGGCGCCGAACCGTCCTTTCTAGGCTACGCGCCAATCCCGGGGGCGATTCCGTTCCCGGGTGTGATCTGTACCTCCTTGAACGAGGAGATAGTCCACGGGATCCCGGGCAACCGGGTGATCCAGGACGGTGATCTGGTGAAGTTGGACATCGGCGCTGTCGTCGATGGCTTCCACGGGGACTCAGCGGTAACGCTAATAGCCGGGGATGGGGATGAAGAAAAGAAGGAGCTCGTCGAGGTAACTCGGCGTGCACTGGAACAGGGGATTCTGGCAGCGGTCCCAGGTGCTAGGGTCGGAGACATCTCCGCCGCAGTGGAAGGGTACGTAAGGCCTCTTGGATTTGAACTAGTCAGGGAGTACACGGGACACGGAATAGGCCGTCGGTTGCATGAAGCGCCGCAAATTCCAAATGTGGGAGTTGGTGGGCAGGGACCGCAACTTCGTGAGGGGATGGTCATCTGCATAGAGCCAATGGTAAATCTTGGCACGTGGAGGACTGAGAGCCTCGGCGATGGCTGGACAGTCGTAACGGCAGACAGAAAACTATCGGCGCATTTCGAACACACCTTGGCGATAACACCAGAAGGTCCTGAAGTTTTGACGGTCCTTTAAACGGTTTACGGGAAACGGAGAAAATTTGGCTAAGAAGGAAGGCATCGAAGTAGAGGGCACGGTCACAGAGGCGCTTCCCAACGCGAACTTCCGCGTGGAGCTCCCGACCGGGCACAAAGTACTGGCACACGCATCCGGAAAGATCCGGTTGAACTTCATCCGGGTTCTCCCCGGCGACAGGGTGCTGGTGGAGCTCTCTCCTTACGACCTCACCCGTGGCCGGATCACCTACCGGTTCAAGTAAACCGGTCTGTAGTTAACCGTCAGGGGCGGGATTTAGAGATATGAAAGTAAGAGCATCTGTAAAACCTCGGTGCGCCAACTGCAAGGTGATCCGACGAAAGGGCGTCATTCGCGTGCTGTGCAGCAATGGACGGCACAAGCAACGCCAGGGTTAGTTACCCATGCTGGCATCGCGGCCGGCTGTACCGGGATCTCAAGAGTTTCAGGATATTTAAGGAACATCGCATATGGCGCTCGTCGCTGGAGTGAACATACCGGACAACAAACGGGTTGAAGTTTCAATTCAGACCGTTTACGGCGTAGGTCCGTCCGTGGCCAAACGCGTCGTGGAGGAAGCAGCGCTTCCCGGAAACCCACGTGTCCGGGAGCTCAGCGAAGAGGAGCTCAATCGGCTCCGTGGCGCCCTTGACCGTAGCGGAGCAATCATCGAAGGAGACCTCAGGCGAGATGTCCAGATGAACGTCCGCCGTTTGATCGATATTGGAAGTTACCGTGGTCTGCGCCACCGTCGTGGCCTGCCCGCACGTGGACAGCGCACAAAGACCAATGCTAGGACCAAGCGCGGTCGTAGGCGCGCAATTGCCAACAAGAAGAAGGTCGGCCACTAGGCCACTTGTCATAGGCCGGCCATTACGAGCCGGATATCCAGATGTCAAAACGCCATCGCAAATTGTGGATGGCACAGGTCAGTGATTAACCCGCCCGGAGGCGGAGTCGAAACAAAGAATGCCGAGAAGAGTTCGTACACGACGTCGTGAGAGGAAGTTTGTCCCGCAGGGGCACGCGTTCGTCTCCGCCACGTTTAACAACACAATCGTGACCCTTACCGAGCCAAACGGCGATGTGCTGTCCTGGGCGAGCGCCGGAACCGTAGGGTTTCGAGGATCTCGCAAAGGGACCGCCTTCGCTGCGCAGCGCGCCGGGGAACAGGCCGCCCGAAAGGCGATGGACCACGGTCTTCGTACCGTGGACGTTATGGTCAAAGGTCCCGGATCCGGCCGTGAAGCGGCGATCCGGTCCCTTCAGGCTACGGGTCTGCGAATCACCAGTATCAAAGACGTAACCCCGGTGCCCCACAACGGGTGTCGGCCACCGAAAAAACGACGGGTTTAGTCCCCGACGTTACGAGGCTCGTCACCACACCGATGACGAGTTGTTAAAGCCGAATCCGGGCTCAACTGTCCTCAACCGGATCCGCCCCAGCACGCCCACTTCACGGGCGAAAGGAAAAAACAGGCTTCAATGGCGAGGTATAACGGTCCGGCTTGCAGACTCTGCAGGCGGGTGGGAGAAAAGCTCTTCCTAAAAGGCGAACGCTGCTACACGCCGCGCTGCGCCGTTGACAAGCGGCGGTCGCCTCCGGGCGAGCAGGCCGCAAACGCAGGGATGCAACGACGTCGCCGGATTTCCGAGCACGGTACGCAACTGCGTGAAAAACAAAAGGCCCGATTCGTGTACGGCACGCTTGAACGCCAGTTCAGCAACTACATGAAAGAGGCGACGCGCGCTTCCGGTGTAACCGGTGACCGACTCATGCAACTGCTTGAGCGTCGACTAGACAACGTGGTCTACAGGCTTGCTTTCGGTGAGTCAAGAAATCAGTCACGACAGCTAGTCAACCACGGCCACCTTGAGGTCAACGGGCGACGGGTAGACATCCCGTCATACATGGTCAAACCCGGCGATGTGATCTCGTGGCGTGAGCAGTCGCGTTCAAATAACTACTTCAAGACGATGAAAGAAACATTGCCAAAGCGCACGGTTCCCGGCTGGCTACAGCTGAACGCCGAAAACGCAACCGGCACTGTTGCAGCTTTGCCTGCACCATCCGAGATCGACACGAAAGTCGACACCCGGATGATCGTCGAGTTCTACTCCAAGCGGTAAGGGGTTTCCTCGATGCTAGATAACCTATACGGGCTCCCCACAACAGAAGAGCTACAACCTGCGGCTCCTGAAGTCCCACAGCTCGCCCTCTCGATCATAGAGATGGACGACACTTACGGGATGTTTTCGGCAGAGCCGCTCGAACGGGGCTGGGCGACCACCCTTGGTAACGCTCTCCGGCGGGTGCTTTTGAGCTCGCTGCCGGGCACAGCAGTTACCTGGGTCAAGATTGACGGCGTAAATCACGAGTACTCGGTCATCCCGCACGTGAAGGAAGAGGTCCCCGAGCTCATGATGAACATCAAGAGCATACGGCTTCGCTCCCTCGCGGATCGGCCCGGCCGCTTGCGGCTTGAGGTGGATGGTGAGGGCGAAGTGAAGGCCGGAGATGTTATGGCGTCGTCCGACTTTGAGATCGTCAATCCTGAACTCCACCTGTTGTCGTTGGACTCGGCAGAGGCTCGTGTCTCTATCGAGATGAACGTCGAACAGGGAACAGGTTACATTCCTGCGGCGCACGAGACCGGTCTTCCGATTGGCGTGCTCCCCGTGGACGCGGTGTACACCCCTGTGCGCAAGGCCGGGTTCAAAGTCGAGTCGACCCGTGTCGGTCAGAAGACCGATCTGGAACGCCTCGTCATTGAGGTCTGGACCGACGCAACACTGACCCCGATGGAGGCGGTACGTAACGCCGCAGCGCAACTGAATGACCGCTTCCTCCTCTTTGCCAATCTTGAGGTTGGTCGGAGCGATGAAGACCCACTTAGTGCCGATCCCGCAGTGTCGAGCCAGGCTCTCACACCTGTTGAGTCACTCGACCTTTCGGCGCGCACACTTAACTGCCTGAAGCGAGCCGGTGTTCACCGGGTCGGTGAAGTTCTCAAGATGCCAAAACGTGACCTGCTCAGGATCAGGAATTTCGGACAGAAGTCTCTCGACGAGCTGTATGAACGGCTTGAGGAGAAGGGCTTCTGGTCACCTGACCCGCCAACCGAGAGCGCCGAGGGTGACTCCGCTGGGTCTACTACCTCCGGAGAAGCCAGCTCGGACGGTGCAGAAGAAGTCGCAGCGGTAACCGCCGGGGAGACCGAGAATGAGACATAAGGTTTCGGGCCGAGCATTCGGCCGGCCCGGTCACATCAGGCGAGCAATGTTCCGCAGCATGGTTACGGACCTGCTCCGACACGGAAGAATCAAGACAACCCTGCAGAAGGCGAAAGAGTCACGCATCTTTGCTGAGCGCATGATTACGCACGGCAAAGAAGGCTCAATCCACTCCCGCAGACAGGCGGCCGCCTTCATCACCGATACTAGTGTCGTGAAGCGGTTGTTTGACGAGATCGCCCCGGAGTTCGCAGATCGTCAGGGTGGTTACACACGAGTGATCAAGCTTGGTCCCCGTAAAGGCGATGGAGCCGAGATGGTCATACTTGAGTTGGTTTCCTAGCCAGATTCGCAACTCCGGTACCCTCCGGAGCTTCGATTTATCGATAATGCGAATCGGGCTCGTAATTGAATATGACGGAACGGACTTGCACGGTTCACAACTGCAAGCCACGGACCGGACAGTACAGGGAGAGATAGAAAGCGTCCTGCCGACGATATTCGGCAAGCAGGTCAGGTTGTACCTCGCCAGCCGGACCGATGCCGGAGTGCATGGAACAGGACAGGTCGGGGCTTTCAACGTGGAGACCGAACTGAACGACGAGAAGATCCGGGACGCGATAAATCACTACCTACCCGACGACGTCGCAATCGTCTGCGCCTCAAGAGTCGCAGACAATTTTGATCCGAGACGGGATGCAACTAGCAGGGAGTACAGATACATAATCAAAGACCGGCGTTCCCGATCGCCGTTCTCTCGATTCCGAACGACACACGTTAGGCATCGGTTGGACGATTCAGCGATGAACGAGGCCGCCTCCCGCCTGAATGGTGAACATGACTTTGCGTCGTTCGCCGGTCCGGCAACTCCGTCGGATGCAATCACGATCAGGCGGGTGGAGGAATCAGGGGTCAACCGGAACGGGGACGAGGTCGAGTTCAATATCCGAGGAAATGCGTTTGTGCACCAGCAGGTGCGGCGCATGGTCGGAGCACTGGTCCGTGTGGGCCGCGCTCGGATGGACGGCAGTCAGTTCCAGGAATTGATTGACCGGGCAGAGCGTGGACTTGCAAAAGACCTTGCTCCGGCTCGCGGACTGTGTTTGACGAAGGTAAACTATCCAGGTGCGGACGGGACCGGACTTCCGCGCACCACAAGAGATCGAGCAACGATTAGATGATCACCAGGCTCAAGCCATATAACCCAAGCGCCAGCGATCTTGAATCAGACTGGCAAGTAATCGATGCCGATGGACAGACGCTTGGTCGTCTGTGCACGGGGATCGCCATGTCTTTGATGGGCAAGCACAAGCCGGGCTACGTCCCGCACTTGCTCAGCGGAGATTTTGTTGTGGTGATTAACGCCGAGAAGGTGAAGATCACTGGCAACAAGGCAACGCAAAAAGAGTACCTGCGGCACAGCCAGTACCCGGGCAATCTGAAGCGAATCTCGTACGAGACGATGCAGGACAAGCATCCTGATCGGATCATCCAGCACTCCGTCAAAGGAATGCTGCCGAAAACAAAACTCGGTGCCCGGATGTTATCCCGGCTTAAGATTTACGCCGGCCCGGAACATCCGCATGAGGCGCAGATCACGGGCGCAGAAGTTGCGCGCTCCAAAAAAGGGGATGCCTAGTTGACGGACCAGCACTACTACTACGGAACGGGTCGCCGAAAGAGCGCAGTTGCGCGCGTTCGTCTGTTCCCGACGCCCGGCGGAATTACCGTCAACGGCAGGCCCGCCAATGAGGCGCTTCCGGCCGAGAAGATGATCTTCGAGGCGACCGCTCCTCTTCGAGCGACCGAGATGATAGATAACGTCACTGTTGTCGCCAAGATTACCGGCGGCGGTACGTCCGGCCAGTCCGGTGCACTTGCACACGGCATCGCCCGTGCGCTTCTCGTGATGGACCCCAACCTGCGCGCCCCCCTGCGTGCCGGCGGCCACCTGACGCGAGATGCCCGAGTCAAGGAAAGCAAGAAGTACGGCCTCAAGAAGGCCCGTAAGGCGCCTCAGTACACCAAGCGCTAGGCCCGGCTTAGCTATGCTCTGCCGGACGGATCCGATTGGGCGCTTATCAAGATCAAAAGGAACACCCCAGGCGCTAGTCGCCTGGGGTGTTTCGCGTTCTGATTCTGGCATTACCGGTTGTTAGCCGAGTTCGGCGACCACGCAGCGCTCCAGTCCGGCAAGGTCCAATTCCACCCTGATACTGGCGCTTGGAAGCGCTTCCGATAACGCTTCTACGGCCCCTACATAGGTCAGAGGATCGATCTCGAAGAGGACGATGCTGCCGGATGCATCCATGATGGGTTCCAGCATCGGCGCAAGGCGACGCACGACATCGAGACCGCCTTCTCCTCCCAACAGCGCTAACACAGGCTCCCGACGCACTTCCTGCTGTGCTGACTCAAACGTGTCAGATCTCACGTATGGCAGGTTGGCAACGACGATCTGATAGTTTCGACCGGCTAACGGAGCGGCGAGGTCGCCCTCGAAGTACTCGATGCGATCGACGACGCCAAATCGACTGGCGTTGGCTCTCGCCACCACCAACGCCGGCGGAGACAGGTCCACGGCGTCCACAGAGGCATGACGAAGCTCAGCGGCCAGCGTGACCGCCAGTGTGCCGCTTCCGGTCCCGATATCGGCGATACGAACACCAGACCGAAACTCTGGATACTCGGTAACCCAGCCCAGCACTAACTCGACCAACAACTCTGTCTCTGTACGCGGGATAAGAACATCCGGAGTGACTTCAAATTCACGGCCGTAGAAGGCCCTCCTGCCTGTAATGTATGCCAGCGGCTCGCGAGATTCACGGTGCACAGTCAATCGGTGCAGCTGCGTTTCGGCCTCAGGATCGACCCGGTCGTTCAGCGCGGCGAACATACGAGCGGAGTCGATATTCAACACATGCTGAAGTAGGAGTTCGCCTTCAAGCTGATACTCCTCAATGCCGACGGCCTTCAGTCGAGCGCGGGTCCGCTCCAAAAGATCTTTTAAAGACGCGCCACCCGGTTCCCCGGTGCGGTCCGCAGAACGTTCCAAGGCCTCGTTAATCCCCGGAGCCGACCGCCGCCAGCTTTCGGGCCTGTTCGTCCCGTCGAAGGGCGTCGATAAACTCGTCCAGGCCACCTTCAAGCACACGTGGAAGATTGTGGCTGGTCAGGTTGATACGATGATCCGTGATTCTGCTCTGCGGGAAGTTGTAGGTACGAATTTTCTCAGAGCGATCTCCTGTCCCCACCTGCGCCTTGCGATCTCCCGCGATCTCCTCCTGCTGCTTTCGCAGTTGAAGATCCCACACACGGGCACTCAGGATGCCCATGGCATGCTGGCGGTTTTGAAGCTGAGATCGCTCTTTCTGAGATGTGACGACGAGTCCCGTCTCTAGGTGCGTCATGCGTACGGCGGTGGCGACCTTATTCACGTTCTGTCCACCGGCGCCGCCCGAGTGGTAAATGTCAATCCGGATGTCTTCCGCTTTCATGTTTATCTCGAGCTCGTCCGGCTTTGGCAACACGGCGACAGTCGCCGTGGAGGTGTGGACACGTCCCTGCGATTCTGTTGTTGGGACACGCTGGACTCGGTGGACACCACTCTCGAACTTTAATCTGCTGAATGCACCCCTGCCGTGAACCTCAAAAATAACTTCGCTGATGCCGCCAATTCCTGATTCATTGATGTCCACCAGTGTGACTTTCCAGCCGGCCGAATCGGCGTAGCGCTGATACATCCGGTAAAGCTCGGCAGCGAATAGACCTGCCTCGTCACCGCCAGCTCCCTTCCTGATTTCGACGATGGCGTCGACCTCGGCTGTCGCATCCGGCGGCAGGAGAGCCAATTCCAGCTCTTCGGTAAGGCGAACTTCGTCCGCCTGCAACTCCTGGACTTCGACGCGCGCCATCTCGGCCAGTTCGGGATTGCTCTCGGCCGCCAGCATCTCCTGAGCTCCCTCGAGTTCCACCGCCACACGTCCGTGTTGACCTGCCAGCTCCACGATGTCGTGGAGACGCGAGTACTCTTGGCCGAGGCGACGGATCGCATTTGGATCAGTCGCGACAACCGGGTCGGACATCTCAAGTTCGACTTCGGAATGGCGATTTACTATCGCGTTTATCTTTTGAAGAGTGGAATCAAACACGAATTCAGAATATCACGCAGGCGGTACATGGATTATCTGGGCTGTTGTGAATATGGGACATGGCGTGACCCACCTGAAGCGATCGGTTAGATCTCGTTAGCCGCCCCGGAGGGCCTTTGCGATGACTTCCACCGTCAACGGCATTTCACTCTGGTCTCCATCGTCCTGGAGAGGCCTCAAAGAGCCTTCACCTGACTCAAGTTCACGGTCGCCGATGATCAGCGCGTACCGGCCATTCATAGAGTTGCTGTAACGCATCTGCGCTCGCATGCTGCGTCCGGCTGGAGCAACAAGCACCTTAATGCCATCGTCCCGAAGTCCAGCGGCCAGTGCAGACGCACGCAGCCCCGCCTCGTCTCCAAGATGAACGATCACGACATCTGGCCCGATCTCAGGCGGGACAAAGCCCTCCTGAGACTTCACTTCCGAAATTATGCGGTCCAGCCCGAGGGCAAACCCGATACCCGGCGTTGCCCCTCCCCCAATTTCCTCAATCAGTCCGTCGTAGCGGCCGCCACCAAGTAGTGTGCTCTGCCCCGCGGCTCTCTCTGGCTCGATCTCAAACACGGTGCGTGTGTAGTAATCAAGGCCACGTACCAGACGGTGATCGATGGAGTAAACGAGGTCCGGATAGGTGTCTTTCAGACCGTCAAGCAACACAATTACCGAAATCCAGTGCGCTTCGCAGTCATCACACAGGAAGTCGGTCGATTTCGGAGCGGCGTCGCCAATCCTCTGACAATGGGTCTTCTTACAGTCCAGCAAACGAAGCGGCGCGCGCTCAAGCCGTTGTCGGTCATCGTCGCACACGTCGTCGATGTGGCCACGGTAGTACTCACGCAGCGCGTCGAGATAGGCCGGTCGGCACTCAGAATCTCCGATGCTGTTGACCCGAAGCGTCGTGCCGGTGATGTTGAGGGACCGGATGTAGGACCATCCTAGCTCTATCACCTCAACGTCCACATTTGGTGAACCGTCTCCGATCGCCTCGATACCAAACTGACGCAACTGCCGGAAACGTCCAGCCTGGGGGCGCTCATACCTGAAGTAAGGCCCGGTGTAGTACATCCGCACCGGCTGTGGTTGGTTGTGCAGGCCGTGTTCGATGTAGGCACGACAAACGCCCGCCGTCCCCTCCGGCCGCAACGTGAGCGAATCACCGCCGTGGTCCTCGAAGGTGTACATCTCCTTCTGGACTATGTCGGTGGCGTCGCCAACGCCCCGTTCAAACAGGTCGGTCGGCTCAAACAACGGAGTGTCTATCCGGCCGTAGCCAAATCGTGCAGCAGTTTTGGCCGCAACGTCGAGCGCGAACGACCAGTAAGGCTGATCATCAGGGAGTATGTCGTAAGTGCCGCGGGGGGCGCGAAAAGATGGAATCAGGCCAACTCCTTCAACTGCCGCCTTCCGGGTCCATACCCGGCAAGGTGCGCAGAGATAACCGTGTGTCGGTGTTTACGCCGGATCCGCCGTTCCGTAACTACAAAGATCGGAGGTCTACGAACCCAACCCCGCATGCTGGAATATCTTGCCTTCCGTCTTGATCGAAGGTGCGACCATCATCTCAGCCTGGTGCATCTCCCGTACGTTTGACGCGCCAACCATCCCCATCGAAATCTCAAGTGCGCCGACCAGGTTCTGCGTGCCGTCCGTTAGCGAGGACGGGCCTCTCAAGATCTGCTCAAGGCTAGCTTTCGTTCCGACCTCGATACGCGTGCCCCTCGGAAGGGAGGAGTGCGGTGTGGCCATACCCCAGTTGAAACCAAGTCCGGGAGCTTCATGCGACTGCGCAAACGGCGTGCCGATCATGACGGCGTCTGCCCCTGCGGCGATCGACTTGCAAACATCCCCCCCGGTCCTGATACCGCCGTCCGTGATGATTGGGACGTATCGGCCGGTGTCCTCGAAGTACTGGTCCCTTGCGAATGCAGTCTGGATAGTCGCCGTGACCTGCGGAACGCCGATCCCCAGAACCTCTCGACTGGTGCACGCGGCACCCGGTCCGACCCCGACCAAAATGCCGGAAACTCCCTGTTCCATCAGTTGCCGTGTCACTTCGGGGCTGACCGTGTTACCGACAAGCACCGGCAGTCCGATGCTTTCGACAAGTTCGGAGAAGATTAGGCCACGCTGGCTTTTCGAGATGTGCTTGACCGTGGTCACGGTGGACTGCACGACGATGATCTCCGCGCCGGCTTCCTTGACTATCGGCGCAAGTCGCTTCGTATTTGCCGGAATAACAGAAACGGCGCACCTGGCACCGCTTGCTTTTATCTCTTCAACTCGCTGGGACACGAGATCGTCCTGCAACGGCTGACTGTAGACCTTCTGGAGGAAGGCGGTCGCCTCCTCCCGGGGTTTACTTGCAATATCTGAATAGATCTCCTCGGTGTCTGCGTACCGGGTCTGCAGGCCGTCCAGATTCAGTACCGCAAGCCCGCCAAGCCGGTGCAGTTCTCCGGCGAACGCCGGGTTGACGACGGCATCCATCGCCGACGCCAGGAATGGGATCGCAAATTCGTGCCCGTCCAGAGTGAACGATGTGTTCACTCCTTCCGGATTAACCGTTACCTCGCCGGGGGCAATTGCAACATCGTCGAAGCCATATGCGCGCTTGAGTTCTTTGATCTGTGCCAACTTGGCGGGTACCCCCGTAAACGGTACTAGAGATCGAATTGATTGGCCTGTTGTTACCGGTGGATCAAGTTCGTCAACGGACCTGAAATCGGGCCAGATTACGAATTTCAACGCACCATATAAAAAAGACTATTCGGGCGAGTATACGGCCGCTCTGAGTTATCCGGAAGCGAGTATCCAATACCCGAAGTTACTCGATGTTACCGGTATCAATCACATATCGTGAATCCGTTCGTGATAACCTCATCGCCCACCACTAACTCCATACAGTCCGGGAAAGAATCATCGCCGGGCGCGGAGAGGTGAGTGACGGGGCAATTACCCGTAGACCTTTAGCCGACGGCATGGGCATCAAGCGCAGCCGTACGGCGTAACAAAGATCTACGAGAAGATGACCCGGCCCGCGGCGTTGCCGCCCGCTCACCCACGCGCACGTCAGACTTTGGAAGCGCATCCCCGGGGTTTAGAGCGATCGCAAATTGACGTACACCGCCGCAACTTCGAGCTCCAGAATTCCTGATCGGGGACGGATTACCGACGTACCGGGCATTTCTGTCGGCCACTACACCGACCTTGACCACGCCACAGGCTGCACGGCGGTGCTGGTCGATGAACCGGCCGTCGGCGGGATCGACATACGTGGTGCGGCCACTGCCAGTCGCGAAACACAGCTTCTACATCCGCTCGCCACGCGCGAGCATATTCACGGAGTGATGCTCGCCGGCGGGAGTGTTTTCGGCCTTGATGCGGCGGCCGGAGTTGTGAGGTTTCTCGAGGAGAATGGGCGAGGTCTCAAGATCGGCCGTTCCGTGATCCCAATCGTGCCCGCAGCGAACATTTTCGACCTCGGGCTTCTCTCCCACGCGGTACGCCCGACCGCAGAAGATGGATACACGGCCGCCAGAGAAGCCGGCCGAGAGTTTGGGCTTGGCACAGTGGGCGCTGGGACCGGCGCAACTGTTGGCAAGCTCAGGGGCGGTAATCACTCGACAAAGGGCGGTATCGGCACAGCATCGGTCTCGTTAGGAGACGGCATCCTGGTCGGGGCCATTGTGACTACCAACGCCATCGGAAGCGTCATCGACCCATACAACGGGATCGTTGTCGCCGGACCTAGAACTGAGACCGGGTTCGAGAACACGATGGACTTTCTAGTGGATGACCCGCCACGACTCCGAGATCTGATGGGAATTCGCAACTCCTCCAACACCGTGGTGGGAGTGGTGGCGACCAATGCCGGACTGGACAAGAAAGCTGCCAGCAGGTTCGCCGGCGCGGGACAGGATGCTATCGCCATGGCGGTCCGTCCGGCACACATGTCCGGCGACGGCGACACGGTGTTCGCCCTGGCTACCGGCGTACACCCTCTCCTGTCTGGCGAAGAAGCCATCGCTGGGATCGAGGACCGATTACGAGCGGCGGCGATGCGCGCCATGATTGGAGCGATTCTGTCATCAATTGAACATGCGACCGGACTGGGTGGCGTTCCGTCGGCCGCCGAACATACGGCCACCTTTGACCCGGAGGCGGATTAGTGCCCGTCGACAACGCCATAACGCTCGATGGGAACACCTCGATCGGGTTCGTTGGAGCGGGCCGTCTGGGCACGAGTGTTGCGGTGGCGCTTCAGCGCGCCGATTACCGGGTGGTTGCCGTTAGCTCTCGCAGCGCGTCGTCTGCCGAATCATTTGCCAAAAGTGTTCCCGGCTGTGCGCCGGTGTCCAGTTCACAAGATGTCGCTGATATAGCGGATGCCGTCTTCATCACGACCCCTGATGCATCGGTCGAGCCGGTCGTCAGCGGAATCTCGTGGCGCAGCGGCCAGGCGGTAGTCCACTGTTCCGGTGCTCGTCCATTGAGCGATCTTGCATCGGCACATGAATCTGGCACCCGCACCGGAGGGCTGCACCCGCTGCAAACCTTTCCGACAAGCGACAGCGCTGATCTCATCTCCGGCGCATCCGCCGCTGTCGGGTCGGAAGATCCGATCTTACTGGGCTGGCTTCAGAGCGTCGTCTGCGCGCTAGAGGCAAAGCCCTTCACGATCCGGGACGAACACCGAGCTGTTTACCATGCATCCGCCGTTATGGCCTGCGGGCTCGTTGCTTCTCTGATGGGTCTTGCGGCGGAGATCTGGTCAGAGATGGGGGTTTCTCGTGCCGACGCTCTCGTCGCTTTGAGGCCACTTACGACCGCCACGGTCGAAGCCGTTGGACGCGAGGGTCTGCCGGAAGCGATAACAGGACCGGCGGTGAGGGGCGATGTCGAGACAATCCGGATGCATCTGGAGGCGATGAAGAGCCTCTCGCCCGAGTTAGGACACGCGTACACGGCGCTTAACTATGACGCGATGTCGCTGTTCGAGGAGCGGGACGGCCTCTCCCCGGAAGCCGCCGTTGAGATCAAGAACTTGCTACGTCAATCGCTTCAGGGCCACGCAAACGAAAGGGGTTCGTGATGAGAGTTACGACCCGTCAGATTTCACAGATGAAGCGGCGTTCAGAGCGCATCGTCATGGTCACGGCGTACGACGCCTTATCTGCGGGGGCAGCGGAACGCGCCGGTATCCCGATGGTGTTAGTTGGAGATAGCCTCGGGCAGGTAGTTCTCGGATACGACTCCACGGTTCCGGTATCGATGGAAGACATGGTGAGCCACACCGCCGCCGTCGCACGATGCGCGCCATCGCCGCTCATCGTCGCCGACCTGCCCTTCCTGAGTTACCAGGCCAGCGAGGAGTTGGCGCTCACCAACGCCGCCCGACTTCTACAAGAAGGCGGCGCTCAAGCGGTGAAGTTGGAGGGGGGAGTGTCGGTCGCCCCCACGGTGAAGCGGCTGACCGATTCCGGGATCGCCGTAATGGGCCATGTGGGGTTTACTCCGCAATCGGTCAACCAGCTGGGTGGCTACCGGGTACAGGGCCGTACCGAGGACGCAGCCGCTCAGATACTTGAGGATGCTCTGGCGCTACAAGAGGCCGGCGCATTTGCGATAGTGCTTGAGTTGATGCCCGCCGAGGTCGCCGCAACCGTGACAGAACGCCTTACCGTGCCGACGATAGGCATCGGCGCCGGGCCTGAATGCGACGGCCAGGTGCAGGTGTTTCACGACTTGCTGGGGTTGTTGCCGGACTTCAGGCCGAAACACGCCGGTCGATACGGCGATTTGGCCGGGGTGATCGATGCCGCGCTCGTAAGCTACGCGGACGACGTGCGCTGCAATAAATTCCCGACAACAGCCGAGTCTTTCTCTGTTGGCACGGGCGGCTCAGGCAGTTCAAGTTCTGAAAAGGGTTAACCGAGATCCATCTGTGCAGGTAATCAAAACAGTAGCAGCGATGCACTCAGCCCGCTTGTCCATGCAGCCTCCGGTCGCTGTCGTTCCCACGCTGGGCGGATTGCACGCCGGTCACGAGGCGTTGCTACACGCGGCCAGAGACCGGGCCGAATCTGTTGTCGCGACCCTTTTTCTGAACCCCAACCAGTTCGGTGAGAACGAAGATCTTGCGCTGTATCCGTCGGATCGCGAGCGTGACCTCGCAATCATGCGAAGCGCGGGCGTAGACACCGTTTTTGCTCCATCCGTCGATGAGATGTATCCGCCGGGCGATGCATTCACCGTCAATCCCGGCCCCATCGGTGATGTCCTTGAAGGTGCGCAGCGCCCGGGCCATTTCCGTGCGGTCGCTACCGTCGTCGCCAAGTTATTTAACGCAACGCGGCCCGATCTCGCATACTTCGGAGAGAAGGACGCACAGCAGCTTGAGGTGGTGCGTCGCATGGCGTATGAGCTTGGGTTCGAAATCGATGTCGTTCCGGTGAAAACGGTGCGAGACGAGAATGGGGTGGCGTTGAGCAGTCGGCTCGCATATCTCTCAGAAAACGAACGGGTCGCGGCTGAGATCGTGTACACCTCACTGTGCTCGGCGCGTGACCGTTGGGCCAGCCGCGAGCGCGCAGCCTCAGCCCTTGAGAGCGACATGCGGACCGTGATTCAGTCGGAACCGCTCGCTACACTGGACTACGCCGCGGTCATCGACCCCGAAACTTTCGAACCCCACGGTGGGCCGATACCCGATACCGGCGCCCTGGCACTCGTCGCAGTGAGAATTGGGACCACCAGGCTGATCGATAATCTCCGGCTCAACTGAGTCACGCGTTTTGAACTACATCAACAAACAACTTGGAATGCCGATACTTTCGGTTCCGGCAGGTAAACAACGCATTGCGAATTCTGATCTCTAACGATGACGGCGCGTTCAACCCGGCGCTCTGGGCGATGGTTGAAGCGATCAAGGACCTCGGCGACGTCATCGTCTCAGCGCCCGACCGTGACCGCAGCGGGGTTGGCGCGGGACTAACCCTCAACGATCCGCTACGGGCGAAATTGATAAATTCGCCTGTCTCTGGCGTGGAGGCATGGGGCGTTGAGGGAACTCCGGGTGATGCGGTGATACTCGGGCTTAAGCAGTTGTCCACAGAGCCTGTCGATCTCGTGCTCTGTGGGATGAACCCCGGCAATAACGTTGGTGCAGACCTGACGGTATCCGGCACGATCGGAGCTGCATTGCAGGGGTACCTGAACGGCGTCGCCACCGCTGCGATTTCAGTGGCTCTCTTAGCCGACGCCGATGACCCGGTGATAGGCGCGGCGGTGCACGATCTGGCGAAATCGATGCTCGACCATGTCGCCACATTGGGACTGGACGAACCAAAGCCGTTCGTAAATGTCAACTTCCCGAAGGTTAGCGACGGACCATATAAGGGAGCGATGGTCGCCGCGCCAAGCAAGCGCACGCCTGGCGCATCGGATGAGGTCGAGACCGAGGTCCGCGGTGTCCGAACCATATACTGGATCAAACGCCCACCATCCGCTCTAAATGCAGCATCGCAGAGCGACCCCGACACGGACGTGTGGGCGATGCGAAATAGCTGGGTTTCGCTAACTCCGCTCGATGGCGGTCTGACTACGATCAGCCCGAAAGGATTTGCGAACGAGGCGGTTAAGGCGTTGAACCGGTCGGTAATGGACAACGCCAGCCAGCAGACGGAACAATCCGCCGGCTGACTCAGGCTCGCCTGGTGTGTGGGCTTATTTAGATCCGGACGCTGCGTGGAGTCTTTCCGCTCCCTCGGCCATTCCTCTACTCAGCATCTCCACTTCGCTTGAGTAACAGATGATCTTGGCCCCGGCCTTGATCCATTGTTCACCCTGCTCGATGGAGCTCACAAGCATCGACACCTGTTTGCCGTGCTTCACAGCGCCCTCAATCAAGCGTGTTCGGTACTCGTCGATCACCTTCGCCTGGTCAGGCGTGGCAAACACACCCAGCTCCTGCGCAAGGTCTGACGGGCCAAGCGTCACGGCGTCGATACCCGGGACGCTCATGATCTCGTCAAGGTGATCAAACGACTGTTGCGACTCGAACATGATCGTCACGTGTATCTGCTGGTTGATGAAGTTCTGGGTCTCTCCAAGTGGGCCGTGCTCGTAGTCGGTTCCGGGGCCAAATCCGGCCATCCCGCGCAGACCGTCGGGCGCGTAGTGCGATGCGTTGGCGACCTCCTCGGCGATCTCCGGGGTGTCCACTTGCGGGATATGTAGACACCAAACGCCGGCGTCGAGCAGCCGTGTGATCCACTCACGGTTGCCTTCCGGAGGTCGCACCGTGATCGGGAAGCCAAGTGCACGGGAGAGAAGAGCAAAATTGCCGATCGTCTCCATAGATGGAGTCGAGTGTTCGATGTCCACCCTTGCGAAATCCATGCCGGCAGATTTCATTAACTGGAGGATGGCCGGGTTGCGGACCATGTTGACCCACGAGCCGATCTGCGCTTCACCTTTGGCCAAGCCTTCTTTCATCGGATTGGTTCGCATTTAGCACTCCCCTGTTACGTCTCGATTTCGTTAACCCACGTCAGTTCCGGCAGTCTAAACCGGTCGGCCACCTACATGAGCGTCACTTTGAATTGCGCGCGCTGAAAGGCGCGCCGTTTCCACTTTGACCGCGGCGGGTACGTTACGCCACGGCGTTTTTTCTTCGACTCCTGTATGCGGCATGGAACGGCAAATATACTTCAGCGCCGCGACCTGAGTGGAATCGGGACGAAATGAACAGTAGCCCTCATGAAGGAATCGACCCGGATGCCAGAAACCCTAGAAAAGATCAGATCTCCTTACGGATCCTGGGAATCGCCCATCACCGCCGAAAACGTGTCGGCGGCCGGGGTACGACTCAGCTCCGTCTCTGTCGATGGCGACGATGTGTACTGGCTGGAAGGACGGCCGCTTGAGGGCGGTCGCAGTGTGCTGGTGGTAAGACGGACAGATGGAACGATCGAAGACATCACGCCCGACGGCTTCAACGTCCGGACCACGGTGCACGAATACGGCGGCGGCGCCTATCTCGTGAATGATGGCATCGTCTACTTCTCCAATTTTCAGGATCAGCGGATATATGGCCAGGTCGCAGCCGGGGCTCCCGAGCCACTTACCCCTGAGACCGCTTCACGGGTGCGCTTCTCCGATGGGCGCGTCACTGTGGATGGCACCGCAATGTACTGCGTGCGGGAGAGTCATCCGAAAGACGGCGGTGAGGCGGTTAATGAGATCGTTCGTCTATTACTGGATGGAACAGGCGAACAGGCCGTTGTTGCGACCGGACGCGACTTTTATGCGGCACCGAGGCTCAGCACGGATGACCGGTCGATCTGTTGGTTGGCCTGGGATCACCCGAATATGCCCTGGGACACATCGTTTCTGGAGGTCGCCGATCTTGATGACCTGGGCGAGGTTTCAAACGTTCGTGTGATGGCGGGGTGTGACGGTGTATCCATCTATCAGCCTGAGTGGGGGCCAGATAGTCGGTTGTACTTCGTTTCGGACGAATCAGGCTGGTGGAACCTCTACGTGCTCGGCAGTGATGGTGGAGCGTTACCACTTGCACCCGTGGAGGCCGAGTTCGGTCATCCCATGTGGGGACTCGGTGGATCGACATATGGCTTCCTGAGCGATGGTCGATTGATTGCGACATGGAGCAAGGACGCTATTGCAGGGATGGGCGTTGTTTATCCGGACGGTCGAGGGGTGACGCCGATAGACATTCCATTTACATCCCTCGGCGCCTCATACGGGAACGTGGCAATTCACGATACGGCCGATGGGCCGCATGTCGTGGGGTTGGGCGCATCTTCTCGCGCCGGCGTAGCTGTTGTCTCCATAAGTATCTCGAACGGCACATCTAAGATTTTGAAGCGCGGGAGCACGGCGTCGGTTGACCCGGGCTACCTATCGGATGCAGAACCTATCTCGTTTTCCGTAAGCGATGGCCAGACATCGCATGCCATCTGGTATCCACCTAAAAACCGCGATTTTGCCGGGTCGCCGGAAGAGAAGCCGCCGCTTATCGTGATGAGCCACGGCGGGCCTACCTCGCAAACCGATGGGTCGCTGAGCATGGGCGTCCAGTTCTGGACGAGCCGGGGCGTCAGCGTGGTCGATGTGAACTACCGGGGCAGTTCCGGCTACGGGCGCGCCTACCGCGACGCTCTACAGGGAACATGGGGTCTTTACGATGCCGAGGACTGCATAGCGGCGGCCCGCCACCTAGCGGACCGGGGCCTGGTCGATTCAGACCGTATGGCGATCCGCGGCGGCAGCGCGGGCGGGTACACGACGCTCGTAGCGCTGGCGTTCCACGACGTGTTCGCAGCGGGCGCCAGTTACTACGGCGTTGCCGATCTCACGGCGCTGGCCGAGGAAACGCATAAGTTTGAGTCTCGTTACCTGGATGGGTTGATCGCTCCATACCCGGAGGGCAAGGCCGTTTACGACGAACGGTCGGCTATCAAGCACGTCGATGGACTTTCGGCACCCCTGATCCTGTTGCAGGGACTCGAAGACAAGGTCGTTCCACCGGAACAGGCGCGAATGATGGCAGACGCGCTGCGCCAGAACGGCGTCCCATTCGCGCTACTGGAGTTCGAGGGAGAGCAACACGGCTTCCGAAAGGCAGAAAATGCCATAAGGAGCCTTGAGGCAGAACTTTATTTTTACGGCCGAATCCTGGGTTTTGAACCGGCAGACGATATCGAACCGGTGGCGATCGAAGGCAGGCCTCAATGAGCGATGAGTTAAACAGGGTTCCAGAATTCCAATTCCCGATTTAATAGGATTTCGATGTAATCGGAATCCCTTTCGAAGCGCCCGGCTACTGCACCCCTTCATCCGTCCAGCGTTGCGCCACGTCTATGCAGCGCATGAACTCGACTCCAGGGTGGGAGCGCATGTGCTCAACCAACTTCTCCAGCGCTACCAGTCGGGACAGTCGGCCTGAAATGTGCGGGTGCATGGTCAGCATGAACGAGCGGTTGAGTCGCAGAGCTCCGTCGAACTCCCACTTCCAGGCCTCCAGCACGGCAGGAGGGGTCGACATCGGGGCCGTCCGTCCGGCTACCGGTGAGTAGTTGTAGAACGGCGCATCGTCGAGCGACCAGTGGACAGGCAGTTCGACCATCCGCCCGGCCTCGGCGTCGACGAAGTACGGAATGTCGTTTCCCATAAGGCTTGAGTCATAAACGAAGCCGCGCTCTTTCAACAAGTCCAGTGAGTTGGCACTGAGCTCCCACGACGGCGAGCGATAGCCGAGCGGATGTTGGCCGGTGATACGTGTCAAGATCTCCGATCCGTGATCGAGAACTTCGCCCTCTTCGCCGTCTCCGGACAGCGTCGCCGGCGGCTCATGCCGGTATCCGTGGTGAGCAATCTCGTGGCCGCGATTCGCCACATCGCGCACCGTGTCTTCGTGTCGCTCCGCTATCCAGCCAGGGATAAAGAATGTGGCCTTGATTTCCAAATCGTCGAGCAGGTTCAGGATTCGAGGAACGGCCACGTTTGGCCCGAACTCACCCATCGACATAATACTCGGCTGGCCCTCAAGATCCGGGTTGCGATTAAGCGTTGCGGACTGACCGTCCATATCGAACGTGAGCATCGCAACGCACCGGGTAGTGCCCGGCCAGATTCCGGTCATATGGTTCTCCCCTAATTACCCTCGGCAACACCCGTTTTTAAACCCACCGGGCCGCGGCCATCGCCGCCACTGCACCGAGCGCCATCGCCGCGTGCAGCTTCTCGAAAACGCCCGTCTGCATGGCCAGCGACGCCAACCCTACGGTGTCCGACGCGTCGATCCTCCGCGCTTTCGACTGACTGAATCCGGCAAACCCTCCGAATAGAAGGGCCACGAATGCAGCGATCATGCCGATACCGATCGCCCACCCCCAGTGACTGCTGAATAGATCACCAAATTCCCGGCCCGGCGTTGAAGAGATCAGCAGGAATCCGACGATGATCGTTATCGCCGCCGAGCCATGTACGACCGGGCCCCAGACCTTGTTGATCGAGGCGGTGACTTGCGTCTCAAGATCGGGACCAAGGGCCCTCAGTCGGGGATTCAGGATGAATGCGGCAAAAAAGGCGCTACCTACCCACACGACTCCCGGGACAATGTGGAGGATGCGCATTATTACGAGTTCAGCGTCCATGTGATCTTTCTAAATCCGGTGAATCGTCGGTTGGCCAGTGGGTTCGCTATCAAACGGCATTGTATCGGTCGGATTACGTACGCAGGTTGGGCGTAAAGTAGCGCTCGTAGATAAACGACGTGTTCCAACGCAGGGATTGCAGATGCACGAGCTATTGAGCCGGTCAGCAACACAAATCTCCTGGGCCATTCGTGACCGGGAGGTTTCTTCTGAGGAAATAACCCGAGCCGCGCTTGAGCGCATCAACGAGGTGAATCCAAAGCTAAACGCGGTCGTTGTACTGGCCCACGACCGGGCGCTGGATGAGGCGCGGGCCCGAGACGCCGAAACGGCGCGTGGTGAGTCGAAAGGTCCGTTGCACGGCGTTCCAATTACGTTGAAAGACTCGCACGACACCGAAGGCATCGTCACCACCGGTGGCACGACCGGAAGGGCAGGAAAGATACCTGAGGCCGATTCGCCGCCGGTCGCACGGCTTCGAGCCGCAGGCGCGGTGGTGCTTGGCAAGACCAACACGCCGGAGTTCACGATGTCTTTCATCACCGAGAATCTGGTGTACGGCAAGACCAACAACCCGTACGACGTGACGCGCACGCCGGGCGGCAGCAGCGGTGGCGCGGCAGCGATCGTCGCTGCATGTGGCGCTTTTCTTGAACTTGGCTCAGACCTCGGCGGCAGCGTTCGGGTGCCTGCCCACTACTGCGGCATCGCCGGGCTCAAGACCTCTGCAGGTCGTGTCCCGCGTACCGGCCACGCCTTCCCTTGGGGAGGACCGTTGGATCGCTTTGGCACAATCGGTCCGCTCGCCCGGCGGGTCGAAGACCTCAAGCTGGCGTTGCCAATTATTTCTGGGCCTGACTGGGTTGATCCATTTATAGAGCCGGTACCGATCCGCAGTCCTGACGAGGTGAACATCGCCGGGTTGCGTGTGGCGTTCTTCACCGACAATACTCTCGAAACACCGACCTCTGAAATCCAGGAGATTGTCACCTCCGCGGCCATGACGGTAGCGAGTGCCGGAGCCACGGTGGAAGGCCGTCGGCCGGGGGCCATCGCACGCGCCGCCGAGATCGCGTACCGGTCGTTTGGGTCCGATGGCGGTTACCTGTCGCGCAAGCTTCTATCGGAATCCGGCACGGCACAGCCTTCGCGATTCTTGATCGATCGCGCAAACGGGCCCACAGAAAATGGACCCTCCGTGGAGGAGTATGCAGCGTTGATGCACGAAGTGGATGCCGTGCGGAGCGAGCTACTTGGTTTCATGAAGGACTACGATGCCGTCATCTGCCCGGTCGCCGGACAGTCTGCGCCGACTCATGAGGACGCCGAGGGGCTTCGATATACCTATACCGCCGCACACAACCTAAGCGGTCTCCCGGGAGCCGTGGTACGTGGTGGGACATCGCCCAATGGAATGCCTGTTGGCGTCCAAATCGTTGCGCAGCCGTGGCGGGAGGACGTCGCTCTGGCCTTGGCGGCCGTGATCGAGGAAGCTACTGGGGGCTGGGAACCACCAGTTCTTTAGGCGTTCTCCGCGAACCCTTCTCCAGAAAATAAAAAAGGACCTTCACATGGACAGCCTGCTCAGCGCATCCGCTACCGAAATCGCCGAGATGATCCGCTCACGCCAAGTGTCATCGGTTGAGGTCGTTACGGCAAACCTTGAACGCATCAAGGCGGTCAATCCTGACCTGAACGCCGTCGTGCAACTGTGCGAAGAGCGAGCGTTATCCGAGGCCGCCGCATGTGATACCGAGCTGGCCCGGGGCGAAACCCGGGGATCATTACATGGAGTGCCGTTCACGCTGAAGGACTCACATGACACCGAGGGGATCATCTCCACCGGCGGAACGACCGGCCGATCCGAGTTCATTCCGGATGTCGATTCGCCGCCAACAGCACGATTGCGAGCGGCGGGCGGCGTCCTAATCGGGAAGACCAATACGCCCGAGCTAACGGTAGGCGGGGTCACCGACAACCTGATCTACGGCCAGACGAACAACCCGTATGACCTGTTGCGAACACCTGGGGGCAGCAGCGGCGGGGCGGCGGCTATCGTTGCAGCGGGCGGGTCGCCTCTCGATCTTGGCAGCGACACAGGCGGGAGTATTCGAGGCCCCGCGAACTACTGCGGGATCGCCGGACTCAAACCCACATCCGGAAGGGTGCCGCGGACCGGTCACATCGTTCCGCCGGGTGGACTCCGAGACGCCTTTACAACTATCGGGCCGCTCACACGCCGGGTCGAGGATCTGTCTCTGACCTTCCCGTTAATCACCGGGTCCGACATGCGGGACCCGTACATCGTCGATATGCCGATCCTCGACCCGAACGATGTCATCCTCTCAGAAATGCGAGTGGCGACGTACGACGATAACGGAACGCTAACGCCCACGCCCGAGGTCATGGCAGGGGTCAAGACCGCTTCCGAGGCCCTTCGTGACTCGGGAGCTACCGTCTCTGATGACCGCCCCCCGGTGATGGTCCAGATGTCCGAGTTATTAGATGAAACACGGACATCGGATGGTGGCGCGTATTCCCGTGTGTTGCTTGAACTACATGGCACAACCCGGGTCGGCCCAATCTTGGAGAAAAGGATCGCCGGAAGTGGCGGCGCCCTGGACGCAGACGAGATGGCACATGTTCAAGATGAAATGGACCGCTTCCGAACGGAGATGCTGACCTTCATGGACGGGTACGATGCCATCATCTGCCCCGTTTCGGGATTCCCTGCCCCATTGCACGAGGATGCTCAGGCAACAACCGTCGGCGGCTACACCCTCGTTTACAACATGACCGGGTGGCCGGTGGTCGTAGTGCGCGTCGGGACCTCACCCGAAGGCCTTCCAATTGGCGTACAGGTCGTGGCGCGGCCGTGGCGGGAGGACGTGGCCCTGGCACTAGCAAGTTCGATAGAGGCATCAACCGGCGGCTGGGAAGCGCCGTCGCTTTAAATATCCATAAAGTCGAAGCCCCGGTTGACAGGAGGAGATCTCACCATGGGACTTCTCCCTCACCAACTCCCGCTGGGAGAGGCGATCTCGGGAACAGGTAACTGCGGTAACTAGGAGGAACGATATATATGCCCGGCGATATCGCTGATCTCATACTTACCGGCGGCACGGTCCACACGGTTGATGCCAACAACACCATCGCTGAAGCGGTTGCCATTTCGGACGGCCGCATTCTGGCGGTTGGGTCAGATCTGGACATTCTGGCGACCGCAGGCCCGAGCACTGAGCGCGTAGCACTGGCAGGTCAATCGCTTCTGCCGGGAATGATCGAGGGCCACGGCCATTTCTCCGGGCTGGGCGCCGTTCAAAGACAGATCGACTGCAAAGCGCCGGGTATGGGCTCCATCGCTGCTCTCGTCGAGGCCGTGCGAGAGCGTGCAGAGATGCAGACCCCGGGAACGTGGATATACGGCCGCGGCTACGACCAGTCCCGCTTGGCTGAGAAACGACATCCGGGTCGGGTCGACTTCGACGCCGTCGCCCCGAACAACCCGGTGCTGTTCACACGGACCTGCGGCCACATCGTTGCCTTCAACACGAAGGCGATGGAAGAGGTGGGCGTCACCGATACTACGCCGGACCCCGAAGGCGGCCGATACGATCGTGATACGGCGGGCAAAATGACCGGCGTTGCATACGAGCGTGCCAACATCCCGTTCCGCAATGTGCCGCCGCCGCCAACGGATGACCTCCGTGAGCACCTGCTCGAAGCCAATCGCCTTTACCTCAGCGCCGGATGCACCAGCGTCCAGGACGCGGGAGGGCTGTTCGGTTCATACATGGAACAGGCGCAGGAAATGGTGTTAACCGGCGAATTAAATGTCCGACTGTACGCGTTCGTGACTGTGAACGCACTCGACCACCCGCTTGTGCCGATCCTTGATACTGGGTTGCACACCGGATTTGGCGACGAGCGCCTACGCATTGGAGCGTTCAAGGTAATGACTGACGGGTCGTCCTCCGGGCCGAGTTCATCCACCCGTGAGCCGTACACGTCGGACCCATCAAACTACGGAATCGCCTACTGGGAGCAGGAAGACCTAGACAACTTGATCGGCCGAGCCCACAGGGCGGGGTGGCAGTGCACGGTGCACGCGGTCGGAGACGCTGCAATCGAACAGACACTTGATGCAATGAAGCGCGCCCAGGCCGAGTTCCCACGGAGCGGCCTGAGGCATCGGATCGATCACTGCGGTATTCTGCCGCCCGATCTACAACAACGTGTAATCGAGCAGGGTATCGTGCCGTCTATGCAGCCTGCGTTTTTCTGGGAGTTCGGCGACGGTTACATCGCCAATTACGGTCGGCATCGGGCTGACGTGATGTTCCCGGCCGGGACATTAATCGACCGCGGAGTAGTAGTTGCCGGCGGCTCCGACGCGCCAGTCACGGACCATCGACCGTTGCTTGGCATCTCCCAGGCAATGACCCGCACCACTCAGGATGGCGACGTTTGCGGCATAGAGCACGCAGTCACGCTGAACACGGCGATACGCATGCACACGATCAACGGCGCGTACGCCAGCTTCGAAGATCATCTGAAGGGCTCGCTTGAGCCGGGCAAACTGGCGGATCTGGCCCTGCTGACCGAAGACTTACGGGATATCGATCCGCAGGCCGTACGTGACATTTCCGTAATTAGAACTTACGTTGGCGGAAAACTCGTTCATCGAGTGCGTTAAGTAAAACCCGATCGATAATCTTCCCGAAGGTACTAACCGCTGCCGTGATCTACATGGGACAATTTTCCACAGATTCGTTCCGATATTTTCTCACTAGCCCCGGTCCAAAAGTAACGCAGGTATCGAGACACGCCACGGTGTCGACAATCAATATTCCGGAGATCCCCGGAACGCTTGTCGGCGCCGCAACCGTAGCGTCCCTCACCCCGGGCGTCTTCATGTTCGAAGACCGCAATGATCTCGTGGTGCTCTGGGGCATCCGAGTAGATCCAAGATACCAGCAACAGCAACGTGGCATCGGGCGCACTCTTCTCGAGACCGTCGCCTCGTGATGTCGGGATGACGGTCTGGTGCAACTCAAGATAGAGACGCAAGACGTGAAAGTCCTCGCGTTCAGGTTCTACGAAAGGATGGGATGTGATTTGAAGAGCGCGGACCCTTACGGCAAGACGCATCCCCATGAGTTTCAATTCTTGTAGAACGTCGATCCGGGCGAGCCAGGTGGCATACAATCCGTCCGCTCACTTCACAATTATCGACAAGGAACGGTCCGATGCCCAAAATGCGCAGAAACCCGGCGAAAGCGAAACTGGCGGCCGGAGGAGTAGTCACCGCAATAGGCGGCGTTTACACGGCCCAGATGGCGGACTTCATCGGCACGACTGGAGTCGAGGGCGTGTGGTTGGAAGCCGAGCACGGCCCCCTAGACTTTGCTGATATCGAGGATATTACTCGTGCATGCGATCTGTGGGGCATGGCCTCTGTGGTCCGAGTTGGGCGTGCGGAGGCGAACACGATCTACCGGACGCTAGATTGCGGAGCGCAAGGAATAGTTGTGCCCCACATCAACACCCGTGAAGAAGCGGAATTGGTGGTGGACTCCGCCAAGTACGCACCGCTAGGCAGCCGGGGCATGTTCAGCACCCGCCAGGGCTACGGTGTTGGCGACTATCTTGAGCATGCCAACAACGAGACATTCGTGTGCGTATTGATTGAGGACATTGTCGCCGTCGAAAATCTGGACGAAATCGTCAGCGTCGACAACATCGACGTGTTCCTGGTTGCGCCGAGTGACCTTGCACAATCGATGGGACACCTGGGCGATGTCGAGCACCCTGAAGTACAAGCGGTGATCGATCGCTCAATTCAGCGGATCACGGACGCAGGCCGCATCCCTGGTCACGTTGGTCGAACGGCAAGCGTGGCAAGCTACATTCAGAAGGGCGTGCGGTTTTTCAACGCCAATCTGAATGAGTGGTTGACCAACGGGGCAGCGATCTACACAGACGAGGTGAAGAAGGGCGTCGCAGGATAGATTCTGACCAGGCCAGAATCCTTCCGATCACCCGTGCTCCACTTATACGTATCGTCAGGATCACGCATGAATCGTTCCGATCAAAGCCTAGGGAGCTTTACCTTCACACTTTCTGGCAATCATGGATTGTATCCGGCGGGCCATCTTTCTCCTTCACCCCAACCCTTTCCCGCTGGGAGAGGGGGCCGTTTCAACTGTTATCGAACAATAAGAAAATCCGGAGTAATCACACATGGCTGAACTGCGACCAAATCGAGCCAAGGAAAAACTGGCCAATGGAGAGATCGTTACCTGCCTCGCCGGGGTGGACTCCCCGCATCTCGTCGATTTCGTCGGCCAGATCGGTATCGACTCCGTCTGGTTTGAGGCCGAGCACGGCCCGGTCGATTTCGAGTCTATCGGTGATCTATCACGCGCCGCTGACTTGTGGGGCGTGACCCCGCTCGTGAGGGTCGGCAGTACCGACTACAACACGATCTATCGCACATTGGACATGGGAGCAATGGGCATTACGGTGCCGCACGTTGATACGGCGCAGGACGCCCGGGACATCGTCAACGCTGCCAAGTACGCACCGATCGGTACCCGCGGCATGTTCGGCCCACGTCAGGCCTTCGGCGTCACTGATTACGTAAAGAAGGCGAACGATCAAACGATGGTTGTGGTGCTAATCGAAGACATCAAGGCCGTGAACAACCTAGACGATATCCTGGCGGTGCAGCACGTAGACGTGTTCCACGTTGCGCCGAGCGATCTCGCGCAATCAATGGGCCATATCGGCGACGATGAGCACCCGGACGTCCAGCGGACGATCGACGAATCCATTGCAAAGATCATCGCTGCAGGGAAGATCGCTGGCACTACCGTGGGCGCACACAACGTCAGCAAGTTCAAGGACCAGGGCGTGAAGTTCTTCTATACGAGCCTGAACGGCTGGATCATGTCCGGCGGGAACGAGTTTCTCAAAGCTCTCAACGGGTGACCGGGCCTAGCTCAAGAACTCCGTCGCTTCCTTGCCCATATCCCACGGGGCACCCCCACTCCACGCCGTCTTCCGTTTGATCGGGTAGTCGGCCGGCTTCTAGAAATTCCACTACAAAGATGCGTGACCGGGCCTGACCGGCCGAAATCGTCTACGAAATCTTGATAGCAGCAAACTCCGGCGTCGGGGGAGAGGGGATTGGACCGTCGGTCGTCGACGTACACATCGCCAGCCCCAGAAGGGCCATGATTCATCAGATCAGTCAAGTGTGATTTAGCGCACCACATCGAAAATCTCTCCCGTACGTATTTTAAACGAGAGAGAGCCCGTAAATTGCCGATTAAACGTGATTCGCTACGTGAGCGTACCAGACCCTAGAACGCGTCCGGGCTGGTTCCCTGTCTGTGCAGCTCGTCACGGGTGTAGCTGCCGAGTGAACGGAAGTCGAACTTGGTATAGCGCTTGATCCATCCGAGCACGATCTGTTCAGATTCTCTGTAACGAGCCTTTGTCGCACTATCAGCGTTGTCACCGAGTCGTTCGATAATGTCGACGCCCTCGGAACGGGTCAATTCTTTAACAAGTGCCAGATCGTGCCTGCGTTCTGTGTCCGCGCACACCGCGCCGTGCACGACCCGTTGAGCCGTCTGGGCCACGGAGATCCTCGCCGTCGCCAAGTCTTCCATTAGCGCCGGATGAATTCCCGAGTGACCATCCAGCGAGTCGATCCCCTTTGCTCCACGTCCGTTCAACCATCCTTCAACATACTCGATGATCGTACGTATATTACGTCTTGACCCTTCCTGGGTGATGGGGCCTTCGGGCGTCTCGATCATCACTGGAAAGTTGTCCGGCTCCTTCATAGCCTCAGTAGGCTGCCAACCGGTGGCGTGTAGCTCTTTGAATGGGTCGGCCGCCGTCTTCTGGTGATAGATGTGCGCCGTCCAGCCGCGTACGAAGCCGTTCTCCGCTTCCCACACCTTGTCTGCGCGAATCGCATTCGCAGCTTCTTCGTTCACCTGATCATCGGCGTTCGGGAGATGTGTGGCCATCCCACCGATCGGCACCGCGCCGTGCTTCAAACACACAGCGACGAGTCGCCGGAATATGTTCGAGATGAATGGCGTAGTTTTAACGTCCACTCCAAACCGGTCCGGCCACAGGGAGTCCGGGTCGTTCATCACGAACTCAAGCAAACTGGCCTTCAGATCCCACCGCGCCGCGTTCAGTCCCGCGGCGTACGGTCCAAGTTCGTAAAGCATCTCCTCCATCTGCCACACGGCGGGAAGGGACTCCACGAGGATGATTCCACGGATCACCGCGTCTGAGAGGTGCGGTAATAACTCCCGCGACGCGTCGAAAACGTCTCGATAGAGCCGGATTTCCGCCACTGATTCGGTCTTGGGCAAGTAGAAATAGATGCCCTTGCCTTGCTCCACATGAACGCGACCGGCGTGAAACAACGTCGCCGCAGTGCCGAGCAACGTGGCCGATATCGGCGACCCGTCTATAGCGAATTCTGGTTCGTTCAGATGCAGGCCGCGCTCGCGGTGCATGAAGAACGGAATTGGGCCGTCCAAAAGCTCGTAATGTCTATCGCGATCCGCGTCGTGGTACTCCAGCGTCCCCAGCAGAGCGTCCCGCCGATTGATGGCGGACTGCACCGTGTCAGCCAGCGAATGTCCGGCCGAGTCTTCGTCGTCGTCGAGATCACCGACGGCTTGTGTGCCGTCTGGCATCGGGTTGAGGGCGTTGATAAACATCGAGGTCATCGCCACGGGGCCGGATATTTCGATGCCCGGCTGCCTCAGCTCGTCCGGAACAGGCGGCACCTGCCAGTTGGTCCTCGTGGCCGGGCCTGGAGGGAGATGTGCCGGCTGCCGGCCGTCACGGGTGGCTGACTGGGATACCGTAAGGCGTACTGCCCTCAGCGCCTGAACGCGATCATTGAACTGATCGTGAAGCGCGACCACGTACTCCACGAATTGCGGCGTGAGAATATCACCCGATCCCGGGACATTTGAATAATTGACTCGGTCGCTCGCCAACATGGATTTTTGATCCCTCATGGTTTTGGCAAATACGCGGCAATTGCTGTAGGCACTACCCGCTGCAAATAAACAATCATGAATTTGCCGATACGCGACGGACAGGCCAGAGATGAGGCAAACCCGTTTCGATAACAAATAACAAGTTCGTTTCCGGCACGAAATATTAACTTGAACTGATACGCGCGGCCTGTACGGAAGCGTGTAAGAGGCATGCGATACTCTGCGCCGCCGCCCCCAAAAGTGTAGAGAGGACATCGTTGTGACTTCGAGCGAACCTGCCATCAAGGGCATGTTGACCCGCAATGCACTGGCCCAGCTCGTTAACGAAGGCGAGATCGATACAGTGGTCGTGGGCTTCGTGGACCTTTACGGCAGACTCATGGGCAAACGCTTCGACGCCGAGTTCTTCATCGAGCAAACGGTAGAACACGGCACGCATGGCTGTGACTACCTGTTGGCGGTCGATATCGATATGGAACCCGTACCCGGTTACGGGTTTGCTAACTGGGCGAAGGGTTACGGAGATATCCACCTGTCGCCAGATATGAACACCCTGCGCGTGGCGTCATGGTTGGATAAGACGGCGATGGTCCAGTGCGATGTGCACCTTCCTGAATCGACAGATCCCGAAACTCACCGACTGGTGCCGATAGCACCGCGCTCGATGCTGCGGAAGCAGCTGGATCACGCCGAAGCGTTGGGTTTTGAGGCGTTTGCGGCTTCGGAGCTTGAGTACTACGTATTCAAAGATTCGTACGCCAACGCGGCACGGGCTGGATACGCAGATCTTGAGCGCGCCGGATGGTACGACGAGGACTACAGCCTGTTGCAAGGAACCCGGGGAGAGGCACTACACGGTGCGGTACGTCGTCACTTACGCGATTCGGGAGTGCCTGTCGAAACTTCGAAAGGCGAGGCGGGCTTGGGACAGCACGAATTGAACGTCCGGTACTCGGAACTTCTGACGATGGCGGACCGGCATGTCGTGTACAAACAGTGCCTCAAGGAAGTTGCGGAGGGACTAGGCGTAAGCGTGACCTTCATGGCCAAGTTTGCGGAAGGACACAACGGGTCAAGTTGTCATATCCACCTGAGTCTGCGTAAAAATGGCGAAGCGGCGTTTGCCGACGGCCATGGGCAGTCAGACGTATTTCGCTGGTTTCTGGGCGGCTGGATGGCGCATGCATACGAGTTCATGCCGTTCTACGCCCCAAACGTGAACTCATACAAGCGATATCAAAGCGGTTCCTGGGCGCCTACAGGACTGGCGTGGGCCTTTGACAACCGCACGGTCGGGTTTCGGGTAGTGGGCACAGGCCATTCGTTGCGGATCGAATGCCGTTTGCCAGGGGCCGACTGCAACCCTTACCTGGCGTACACGGCGGCACTCGCATCTGGGCTGGACGGAATCGAGAACAGTATCGAACCACCATCGATGCTGGACGGCGACGGTTACACATCAACCGACATTACGGGGTTGCCGACCACGCTGCGGGAGGCCAACGAGGCGTTCTGCACAAGCGCGTTTGTGCGCCAATCGCT
This sequence comes from Dehalococcoidia bacterium, assembly GCA_026421215.1. GTDB lineage: Bacteria > Chloroflexota > Dehalococcoidia > Lucifugimonadales > Lucifugimonadaceae. Next base: position 65,447 of record JAPKBN010000002.1, on the reverse strand, counting down.
TGGCGACGATGTGGTGCAGCACTACGCCCACTTTTTTGAAACTGAGCAAGGGGCGTTCGACGTAGCTGTCACTGACTGGGAACGGCGACGCTATTTTGAACGGATCTGACACGCGTCACCCTTCCGATTTTACATCCCAAGCGGTCATAATCGAGCATCTTATTTTCTGGTCGGGGCGCCGAGATCCAATGCACCTTGCCGATCATCTGTTTTTATCTCTTGAGTCCCGGAGCACACAACAACGATGAATTTCCGTATTCGCAAACGCTTTAGTCCGAACATGTTTCGGTTCGGTTTTCCGATCGTGGTGTTGACTGCGGCCATGTTGATCGTTGCATGTTCGTCCAACGAATCGGATGCAACCCCAACGTTCACTCCGGTCCCCCAAGTCTCAACTCAGGCGTCACTCGAAGAAACGATATCGCTCTCACCTGGACAGTCTGCGGAGATCGCCGGTGAGAACCTTGAATTCGCCTTTCATCGCGTATTCAACGACTCCCGATGTCCTATTGGAGTTCAGTGCGTGATGGCCGGAACTGCGTTGGTGGTGATGCAGCTCGTTGACCAGGACATTGAATCAGGCCGAATCGAGATGTTTATATCCCCGGGTGGCACGGCCGAGATTCCGATCGGGGATTACACCCTCCACCTGCTGACGCTCGAGCCAGACCCGCCCTCCGCGAATGGAGTCGACGCCAGTGACTACCAGATCACCTTCAATGTCTCCAAGAATTGACGCTGCTCTAACTCGAAATACCCACTCGCAAGATCATCCAGATCATTGAACCGAGGTCCAAATGGGGTTCACGCCCGAACAAGAATCAATCGTCGCCAACTTTATCGGCGAGCACGACATCCCGGGCGCGGCCGTAGCGATCGTCAGTGGCAGTGAGATCATCGCTGAGGGCGGGTTTGGCGTTGCCGATGTCTCGAAGAAAGCCCCGGCGACTGAACGCACAATCTGGCCAATTTGCTCGATAACAAAATCGTTCACAGGCGTGTCGGCCATGCAACTGGTCGAGGCAGGCAAGTTGCGACTGGACGAGCCGGTTCAGACGTACCTGCCCGGATTCAGGTTGAAGGATCAGGCCGCCAGCCGCCGGATGACCACACGGATGTTTCTGCGGCACAACAGTGGGATGGGCCGGACCGGGCACCAGGATCGAACACGTGAAGAAGCCGTTAACCCGTACCCGACTCGTGAATCGTTGATAGCGGCTCTCGACTCGGCTGAGTTGCAGTCGGCTCCAGGCGAGGCGTTCTCGTACTGTAACGAGGGCTTTGCCACCGTCGGCCACACCATCGAGAAGGTCTCCGGTGTGCCTCTGGAGGAGTACTTCACCAGAAATATTCTTGACCCGGTCGGAATGTCTGATACGTCCATCGATTTTATGGACTGGAAGAACGGCGCCGACCGAACCTACGCCTACTCACGTGGCGATGCCGGGGCTTTCGACAGCGGGGAGCGACATGGCGACTACATCGTCGTACACCTGAACGACGACTATCAGACTTTCCTGTCAACGGGAGGTATCGTCAGCTCCGTCCACGACCTTGCTCTCTACCAGATCGCCTCCATGGCTTACGAAGACTCCCCTCTTGGTCTGACGGCAGGCTCTCTGGATCATATGCAAAGCGTGCAGTTCCCGTTCGGCGACACCGGCTGGGGCTACGGACTCGGCTACTGGGTATTCTGGAGCGGCTCAACGAAGGTGATCGGGCACTCGGGCGGGCTGCCCGGCATTTCTACTTACTCGATGATGATCCCGTCCGAGAAGACCGGTGTAGTCGTGTTCACAAACCGGGGAGACCGTAAAGCCTTCTTCCTGGCCGAGCAGTTGATGAACACGGTGCGTGGGCAGGTGTGGCGTGACACAACAAGCGAGCCGCTCCCATACAAGACTCGGTACCCGGAACCATCCAGTAACGATCTGGCCGAATACACAGGCAATTATGAATTCCGCGCGGGAACTGCCAAGGTGGAAGTAGGCGATGGGGGTGTCGTAATCAAAACGCCATCACGACTAGACGGCCCACCGTTGTCAATAACCACTACTCAAGTAGGTCCAGACTCGTTCATAAGCCTAGACCAGGGGATGTCTATCCCCTTCGTGCGTGACTCTTCCGGGCGCGTAGTCCGTTTCCTGAACGGGGGCTATTCGTACGAGCGAGTTTAGAGGGGCGGAAACCTGCGTTCCCGGTCCTTCGAGAGCCTCAGAAGACTGACGTAACACGTGACCCCTCTCCTCCGCGGGACAGGGCCGGGGGTGCGGAGACGTCTCGACCTACTCCATCTTCGAGCCGACAAAGCGGGAGATTGCTCGGGCTGTCGGGTCTACTCGAACGTTGATCAGCGCCGGCTTGCCACTTGCGAATGCCCGTTCGAGCGCCCCCGCTATCTGGTCCGGCTCCTCGACCAGTTCGCCGTGGCCACCGAGGGCCTGAGCCAAAAGTTCGAAGCGGGTAAAGCCCAGTTCACGACCTGGCTTGCGAATGCCCTCGACTCGTGCCGTCCAGCCCTCGTTGTTACTGACCACAACCACGATCGGCAGGTTGTGCCTTACCGCGGTATCGAAGTCCATCATGTTCATGCCTAGCGAACCGTCGCCGTGCAAGGATAGAACTTGAAGATCCGGCCTTGCCACCTTTGCACCGATGGCATATGGCAGCCCGACGCCCATACATCCGCTCGGGCCGGAGTTGATGCGGTGGCCTGGATAGTAGGTGTTGATAGACTGCCGGCCGTAATGAAGAATTTCGTTGCCGTCCACCGTCACAATGGCGTCCCTATCAAGAAACTTATCGATCTCGTTGCAGAGTCGCAACGGGTGAATCGGCACCTGGTCGCTGTTCAGGTTGGGCTGGGCTCGTAGAAGACGCGACTGGTTCTGCTCGTCCAGATAGTCGGCCCATTCCTTGCGGACGTCCGTCCCGTCGGAATCGATTCCAGAATCGATCAGCTGTTGGAGCACGACCTTACAGTCGCCAACCAGCCCGATCTCAACTGAACGGTTGTGACCGATCTCTGATTGCTCGATATCGATCTGGATCAGCTTCGCGTCCGGGCCGATGCGCCCGCCGAAGGTCATCATCCAGTTGAGTCGAGTCCCGACGATCAGCACAACATCCGCCTCACGGAGCGCCGTGCTACGGGCCGCCAGGAACGACAACTCATGGTCGTCCTCGATCAGCCCCCGGGAGATAGGCGAGGTGTAAAACGGGATGCCAGCACTCTCGACGAGTTCGCGTAGTTCGTCCCATGCCTTGCCAAAGAACACACCACCGCCTGCGAATATCAGCGGTTTCTTGGCACCTCGTAGCATGTCAGCCGCGGCCGCCACGGACACAGGATCTGCGCCGGAGCGAGAAAGCGACTCCGGGCGGGTAGCCGGAGCGACATCCGACTCCTCAACTTTCGCATAGAGTATGTCCTCTGCACAGTCCACATATACCGGGCCAGGTCGGCCCGTAGTGGCGATCCTAAACGCTGTAGAAATTTGCTCCGGATATCGAGCTGCGTCGGTCACTCGCATGGTCGACTTCGAAACCTCTTCGAAAATCGCCGCCTGGTCCAGCTCCTGAAAACCGTCCTTGCCCCAGTCGTGGTAAGGGCCCGCGCCGCCGAGAGTGATCATCGGTGCGTTGTCGATGTACGCCGTGTACTGGCCCGTGAGGAGGTTTAGCGTGCCCGGCCCGGACGCAGCGGTAGTCACGCCAGGCCTGCCGGTTACACGGGCGTAACCATGCGCCGCCATCGCCGCCGCCTGCTCGTGCCGAAAGTCGATGGTCCGAATCCCAAAATCTTCCGAATAGTTGACGATCTCGTAATTAGGACCGCCCATCAGGAAGAACAGAGCTTCCACGCCCTCTTCTTTGAGCGTCCGTGCGATCAGATAACTACCGGAGACTTCGGCCATGTTTCGGTCCTTCGTAATCCTGCAATGTGGGTTGTTCGGGAATCTGACGGGAACGTATTACCGAACCCGTCAAAGGTAGCGAGGCGTCATTGTAATGGGCAGGATGGCCGATGCGATTTTTCTTGTTAAATACGTCGATCACAAAACACCTTCGTCCTACCCTACGGAGTCAAGCAACCGGCGTTCTTCATCCTCTGGTCGCTCCCTTATGCGAGCACCAGCCGCGGAACTCGGGTTAGTGCCAGCCAGAGCGGCCGCGCCGGCTAGAAGCGCAATTCCCGTGGCGAAATCGTCGTGATGGATGAACTCTGGCCTGATGGTGCTATCCGGGCCATTGTTGTGCCATGCACCAAGCGGATAAGCCAGCCCGGTAGTCGGGTAGCCGTTTCGCGCGAACGCCGTTCCCTCGCAAGTCCCAGCCTGCATCAACTGCCTCTGTACTGGAAAATCGCCAACTCCCGACACGGCCGCCGTCAGATATTCCTCGGCCTCGAACCCAAACGTCGTCATTCGATCGCCCGTGCGCACCACCGGCCCACGTCCGATCTCTGCGCCGGGCAGAATGCTGCTCGTCTCGACCGACACCACATTCGTCCCGACCGGTAACAGGCCATCAGCTGCCGCAAGTCGAGCGCCGACCAGCCCGACCTCTTCCGCCCGAGTGAACAACCCGTATACCGAGCCGGGTGTCGGAGATTCCATCGATGACCGCATAACCGCCAGAATGCTCGCGCAACCTGCGAGATCATCTGCCGCCCGCATGCGGATGAGTTTGGTCTGCTCGTCATAGTCGAAATCCGGCAGGTCTAGGACGATGGCACACGGTAGTGGTCCGATCCGGTCCTGGGCGACCTCAAAAATAAGGTTGTCCCCGGAACGTGCGCCTGCCCGTCCCATGATCAGCCCGGGTACGCGCCTGCCGTCCGATCCAACGAACGTAACCGCTACGCCGGATTCGTAGGCCTGCGACGGTAGCCCCCCGAGTCCACGACCGTGCACCCCGTCGTCCTCCGCCGAGAGCGCCTCATAACCGGGGTGGTCCATATGTGCGACGAACGCGATGCCGTCCGCCGCCGCATCCACGCCCTGCCTCGTAGCGAGAATGTTGCCGTACCGGTCCACCCGTGTCTCAACTCCTATATCGGTGCATTGAGCCAATATGTAGTCCGCGACGGGTTGTTCGTAGTACGAGGTCGCTGGAATAGCGCCCATCCCCGCCAGGTGGTTGAGGCCGATCGCTGTAAGTTGTTCACGGTCCATGTGGTAGATGGTCCTTCAATCAGTCAGGTGCGTTTTATATGTCGAGTCCCGAGCTTATTGTGGCCGACACGCAGAGGTATGATCCGTCCGGATAGTTGATAGACCACTGCGAGAACCACTCTGGCCGCCATCGCTTGCTAGAATACTGCCGTTCCTGACCGTCGACTCGTTGCCGCGAATCGAAGTTTTCAATCGCCAACAATCGGAGAATTACTCACACATGCCAAAGGTCGCCTACTTCATTCCACCCGAAAGCCCGATGGCCACTATCTCTCGCGAATTCATCCCCGCCGGATGGGACGTGACGATGATGGACGCATCGGTGGCGACCGAGCAGGAACAGATAGACCTGATTTCCGATGCCGACGCGATGATCGTCTTCGGCGCAAAGCCAAAAGAGTCCGTGCTCCGGGCTGCGAAGAACGTCCGACTTTACCAGCTCGGGTCGGCCGGTTATGACGGCGTCGACATGCAGCTTACCGGGGAGCTAGGAATGCCAGTGGCGACCGCTAGCGGCACGAACGCAGAGGGTGTGGCCGAGCAGTTCATCGCCCTCACCCTGGCGTTGTATCGTCACCTGACATGGGTTGATGTATCGGTCCGTGAGGGCGGATGGATCCCCGAACGCGCAAGGGGGATGGAGACCTTTGAGATCCTCGGCAAGACGGTCGGTATCGTCGGAGCCGGCTACATAGGTTCCACCGTGATGCGGCTGCTATCGGGTTTCAACTGCAACATCCTGTATCACGACGTTCTGGCTAAGCCGGAACTCGAACAGAAGTATGGTGCAAAACCTGCTTCATTGGACGAGCTTCTATCAGAGTCCGACATTGTCACCGTCCACGTACCTCTTTTGGACTCCACCCGCCACTTCATCAGCACTCGCGAACTCGCTCTGATGAAGGAGTCAGCGATTCTGATCAACACCAGCCGTGGCCCCACGGTCGACCAGGCAGCGCTTGTAGAGGCCTTGAAGGCGCGCAAAATCTGGGGCGCTGGTATCGACGTGTTTGAGACTGAACCCGCCGCCGCAGACAACCCGCTTTTTGCGCTGGATAACATCGTGGTCAGTGGCCACGTTGCTGGACCCACCCGCGAAAGCTTTCCGCGTCGTGCCGAGTTCGCGTTCGCAAACATCAAGCGTGTGCTCGAGGGCGAAGGAGCGATCAACATCGTCACGGCCACCTAAAACTCGCCCTTGAACCTTTGAGGTGGCGGGCGCAACATATCGCCCCTAATGACAGGCCCTCGATCAGACGATCAACCTTAAAAGAAAGCCTGAGTATTCATGGTCACGAACGACGCCAAACAAAAAGTTGTCTTCCTGGGTGCTGAAGATGACCCACTTACTTACGAGCGCGCTGAGCTCGAGGGTCTGGATGTAGAGATCATCCAGATCAACCCGGACAGCGAAGGCGAGGCGATCGAGGCCGTCAAAGACGCCGATGTCGTTCTTGCGCGTGGGTACGCAATGCAGGATCCGGTGTTGCGAGAAATGGAGCAGGGCGCAGGCGTCATCGTGTATTCGCACGGGTTCGACCACATGGACGTCGATTCTGCGACCGAACACGGAATCATGGTGGCAAATGGTGCCGGCATGTGTGCGGAAGAAGTCTCAGACCAGGCATGTGCTCTGATCCTGGATGTCGCCCGTCAGATTACGTTCTCGGACCGATATATGACCGAAGGGAACTGGACCGACGCCGCTATGCTCGCCCGCCGGACGCCGATCGACGAAGCGACGTTGGGAATCGTTGGTTTCGGCAACATCGGCAAGGCCGTTAACCGGAAGATGTCGGGCTGGCGCATGCGGACCGTTGTGTACGACCCCTGGGTATCGCCGTGGGTCGCCAACGAACATAACGTGGAGCAGGTCCACGATCTTCTGGAACTTCTACGTCAAGTGGACTACGTAACCGTCCACGTTCCGCACAACAAACAGACAGACAAGCTGTTTGGCGAAGCCGAATTCAAGGCCATGAAGAGCACGGCCTTCTTCATCAACACCTGCCGCGGCAAGGTCCAGGACGAAGAGGCGTTGATCAAGTCGCTACAGACCGGCGAGATCGCCGGCGCGGGCCTTGACGTGTTCGCCACCGAGCCAACCCCGGCGGACAACCCACTTCGCACAATGTCCAACGTGGTCACCACACCGCACTCAGCCGGAGGTTCAACACGATCCGCTACGCTGTCACGGATTCGTGCGGGTCAAAACGCCGCAAGCATGCTCCGAGGCGAGTGGTCGATGGCCGGCGTTAACGCGGGCGTGCGGGACATCATCTCTCCGCGCAGGGTCGCAACCTTCTCCGGTTATAGCAGCTAGAAAGAAACGACACGGGGACTCCACCCGGTGCTCAAACAGTTTCCGGGTGCCCCTCGTTCGCGATCACTGCGTAATACGACTTCCAGAGATTGTCATTAACCGCACCGAACACGTTCCTCGCTATGAGAGCGGTTGCCGTCAACCGGCGTTCAGGCTCACTCCATAACGTCGGCTCGGTACTGGCGAGATCAACATCCCGCTGGGCCAGTTTCAGCAGATCTTCGGTGTACCCCGGAAAATAGCGGTCTGTGATGTCTTGTACGCGCGCCGGCCTGTGATGTGACGCAACGAGCACCCTCCACCACGTGGCCTTGGTCTCAGCGACGATACTTGCCAGAGTTTCTAGCATTAGATTCTTGTATGCCGGTGGCCATAAGTCGACACATCCACGACCGGCGCTATTCATTATTTTTAATAATGTGCGACCGTAACGAATCGGGTCCGAGGTCCGCATTAGTGCGGAAAACACGCCAGCGCGGTCTCAGTGTGACCAAGCATTCTCCACAGGTGATCGTTACTCTCGTGAAAGACTTTACTCAGTTATTTCACAACCCATTCAATCCCCGAGTAATACCTAGGGTATAACTCGGTAATAATTCAGGTACCGCTTTGCCCCGTTCTTCCCGGTATTCTTGCGAACTATGAAACGTATTGCCGCCTTCGGAATTCACCACGAGACGAACTCATTTTCATCGCGGCCCACCACGTTCGAGTCTTTCCAGACTTCAGGACTCCAGCGTGAAGGGGTTCAGCACGGGCCGCGCATCGAAGAGATGCACAAGGGCGCCAAAACGGTCTTCTCAGGGTTTTTTGAGGCGGCTAACCGATTGGATTTTGAACTTGTCCCTATCCTGTTCGCTGCGACGGATCCGGGTGGAACGATCACCGCCGATGCGTTCGATCAACTGGTCAATGATGCACTGGTCGGATTGCGAGATCAGGCTCCATGGGACGGAGTCCTTCTCAACCAGATGGGAGCCGCCGTCTCCGAAAGCTACCCGGACGTCGATGGAGAAATCGCCCGTCGGACCCGGGAGTTGGTCGGGCCCGACATTCCGGTCGTGATGACGCTCGACCTTCACGCCAACGTGTCGGACCAGATGGCAGAGCAGACCGATGCACTGGTCATTTATCACACGAACCCGCACCTCGACGCCGTACCTCGGGCCAACGAGGCATGCGATCTGCTAATGCGCATGATTTCTGGTGAAATCAGCCCTCAACATGCTCTGGAAACACCGCCGATGGTGATCGGGATCATGCACCAGAATACGAATTTTCCACCGATGAAAGGCATCATCGACGATCTTCAAGAGGTGCAAGCACGGCCGGGAGTGCTGCACGCCAGCGTCGGACAAGGCTATCCGTGGTCTGACGTGGAGGAGATGGGGTTCGCATGCTATGTGCTGCACGAGTCGTCGGAGTATGAAGCTAGCAGACTTGCCCGGTGGTTGACGCAACGCGCATGGGATAGGAGGAAAGAGTTTGCACAAAGGGTAGGAATGACTCCGGCCGACGCGGTTAGGCACAGTCTGGCCGCAGGCGAAGAACCCGTCGTGCTTTTAGATGCTGGAGACAACATCGGTGCCGGTAGTGCAGGCGACTCGACGCTGATCCTGGCCGAAGCCATCTCGCAAGGAGCCGACAGCTACCTTCAAACGCTTCGCGATCCAGAAGCGGTTGCTGCATGTGACAAAGTAGGTCTAGGGGGAAAGGTCAATCTCCAGGTGGGCGGTAAAACCGATGGTCTGCACGGAACGCCAGTTTCGATCACGGGTACCGTGACGAGGGTTTCGGATGGCGCGTTTGAGGACAACCGGGCGCTGCACGCAGGGTGGACCTTCTACGATCAGGGCAGGTGCGCCGTCGTCGAGTGCGACTCCGGCCAGACGCTCCTTCTCGTGTCCACCAGCATCGGCAACGTCAGCCTTGAACAATACTACTCCGTAGGTGTGAGTCCTGAGGAGTTCAAGATTGTGGTAGCAAAGGGTGTGATGTCTCCACGCCCCGCATATGAGCCAATAGCCGCGCAGATGATCCTCGTAAACTCGCCCGGAGCCACCTCTGCGGATCTTTCGACGTTCCACTATGCTCATCGCAGGAAGCCCCTGTATCCATTTGAGGAATGGGCAACTTACAAGTAAAACTGGGAGCCAATCTCTCCACCGCGTTCTTAAAAGCGCTTGTCACCTCACGTATATGACTTCACAGCACCGCAAAATAGTCGTCATCGAGGATGACTCAACACTCCGTGAGGCCCTCCGCTACAACCTTGTATCAGAGGGCTACAGCGTCGTCACAGCCGAGAACGGTATTGACGGGCTAGAACTTGCTCGAGATGGTCGCCCGGACCTGGTGTTGCTGGATCTGATGTTGCCGGGCATGAACGGTCTGGACGTATGCCGATCCCTGAGACAAAACGGGTCCGTTGTGCCGATATTAATGCTCACCGCCAGAGATACCGAGCTTGACCGGGTGGTTGGCTTGGAATTGGGCGCGGACGACTACATCACGAAGCCATTCAGTATGCGCGAACTCCTCGCGCGTGCGGCATCCATTCTGCGCCGGATCGAGATGGACCGGTCTATCTCGAGCCAACAGGATGAGATGGAGATCATGGAGTTCGATGGCTTAACCATTGACGTCGGCAAGAGGCAAGTCACCGTAGATGGCGAGCAGGTAGAGCTTCGGTACCGGGAGTTTGACCTGCTCGTTTATCTCGCCTCCCATCCCGGTCGCCCGTACACCCGGGACGCACTGCTCTCAGACGTGTGGGGCTACGACTATCTTGGCGACTCCCGAACAGTGGATGTTCACATCCGGTGGCTGAGGATGAAGATCGAGCGAGAGCCGTCAAACCCGAAACGACTCGTCACTTCCCGGGGAGTCGGATACAAGTTCGAGCCATGACCACCATCCACTCGACTGTGAAGACGCCGGATCCGAGATGAAATCGATCAATCTCAGATTCCGTATCGCACTGGTATCTGCGGGGATGACCGTCGCAGCGGCGATGCTTGTCGGGTTGGCCGCCGGCGGGGCATCCGCAGCCAACTCATCGGTGCTCATCGTCGTTCTGATCGTGTCATTGCTCGGGTGCGGCGCGTCCTGGATTCTATCCGCCCGACTGACCGGCGGTGTGACACGGCTTGCCGCGGTCGGCAAGCGCGCCGTTGACGGGGACTACACGGCACGAGTGGGAATTGGCGGGCCATCAGAAATCTCGGAAGCCTCCGAATCACTCAACCAACTGATAGACCGGCTTCGGTTGGCGCTCGAAGCCGGCGGCTCTGAACACATCCGTCTGTCATCAATCCTGAACACGATGACGGACGGCGTGCTTTTGGTGGGCGAGGACGGCATCGTTGAACTTGTGAATCCAGCGGCGATCGAGATGCTTGGCGCCCCGCCAGGGTTCCGGGCAGGCGATCGGATGGTGACCCTCAACCGTGACCACGAGGTGCTTCGCGTCATCATGGACTGTGTCACAGGACGTACCACCGCCCAGGGAGAGGTTGAGCTCCTCGGTTCCCGAAGACTCCTCAACGTCGTCGCTGTTCCCCTTAGTAACGAAGCCCTGGTCGATGAATCAGTGCGTCCGATGAGTCGTGCGCTTGTTCTGTTGAATGATCTAACCGAATTGCACCGGGTAAATGTGACCCGCACCGAGTTCGTATCGAACGCCTCGCACGAACTGCGCACACCTCTCGCTGCAATACGGGCCTCTGCGGAAACACTCCAGCTTGGTGCCTTGAACGATCCAGACGCTGCAACCGATTTTCTTGAACGCATAAATGACAACGTTCTCCGCATGGAAGAGATGATTACGGAAATGCTTGAGTTATCCCGGCTGGAAACGGGGCAGGCGCCCATGCACCTCGCGCCCATCAGTCTTGAGGACGTGGTGATAGAGGAGATAGACCGTTTGCGGCCGATCGCGGAGCGTTCCGGCATCGATCTCAAAACAGATTCGGCCGAAGGCCTGCCTGCGATAACGGCTGACCGCAAAATGATCAGTCAAGTCGTGAGCAACCTGGTTTCCAATGCACTGCACGCCTCTGACGAAGGTGACGTTGTGAGTGTGGATATCACAAGAACATCGAAGGGCGTAGACCTCTCAGTGACAGATACAGGTCGTGGTATCGAGGCCGAGTACGTTCCGCATGTGTTTGAACGGTTCTACAAAGTTGACGCCTCGCGTAGCGGGCGTGGAACCGGCATTGGCCTAGCGATCGTTAAGCACATTGCTCAGGCTCACGATGGCGATGTGAGAGTGGAAAGCGCGCCGGGGAGCGGGTCAATGTTCACTGTGTCTTTTCCGCTCAGACAAGGTTTTGAGATCGACCCAGAATCGCTATCTTAAAGTTATATCGGCCAACCATAGCCGCTGTTTAACAATCGTTTAACAAATCCGCCGCGAAACGCTAAACCTACTCTCGGATAGTAAGCGTAACTCGCACCCCTGAGTACAGGTGCCTGAGAATTGGAGCGTTGAATTTCGCTCTCCAAGAGTACTCCCGCATACGAACCTCCATCTTGGAGACGGTAGAAATTGCCGACACGGTACGTGGCACTTGCACTGGGGATCGCCCTGATAGCGGGGATCGTAGCGCTCGGGATGAATGAGCCCGACACGAGCCTGCTGGCGACCGATTCTTTGCTGTTTGGAACAATCGAGATCGATGGTTCCAGCACCGTGTTTCCTATCACTCAGGCAGTGGCCGAAGAGTTCCGTAAGGTCCACCCGAACGTGCAGGTACCGGTGGGTGTGTCTGGAACCGGCGGCGGCTTCAAACGCTTCGTGGTTGGTGAGACACACATTTCAAACGCCTCACGCTCGATCAAACCTATCGAGATCGCCGCCGCCGCAGAGAACGGCATCGAGTTCATCGAGATCGCCGTCGGGTTTGATGGCCTTTCCATCATCACCAATCCCGCAAACGACTTCCTAGAATGCCTGACTACGGACGAGTTGCGGGCGATATGGGAGCCTGGTAGCGAAGTGAATCACTGGAGCGATGTGCGTGATGGTCTCCCGGATAGCAAATTCCGACTGTACGGCCCTGACACCGACTCCGGCACGTTTGACTACTTCACCGAGTCGATAATTCATTTAGAGGACGCCAGCCGATCCGACTACTCTGCGAGCGCCGATGATAACGTCTTGATCCGCGGCGTCGGCGGCGATAAAAACGCCCTCGGGTACTTCGGTTATGCGTTTTACTCTTCTAGCCGGGAGAAGCTGAAACTGATCGCCGTCGATTCTGGCAGCGGGTGTATCTATCCATCGTCAGAAACGATTAACGACAGTACCTACTCACCCCTGTCGCGCCCTATGTTCATCTACGTAAACACCGCTGCGTTGAAGCGAGTAGAGGTCATGAAATTCTTAAACTTCTACCTCGACAACGCCACCACGCTGGTCCAAGAGGTCGGGTACGTTCCACTTCCCGAAGCGATGTACCAAGATGGCAGGGCGCTTGTATCAAGCTCCAGAGGGCCGCTGAATTGAAGGACTGCTCGTGGCTTCTCTGAACCCGCAGAAAAATGAGCAGTCCGGCTTTGGGGCATCGGTGGAATCCCGTCGACATGCTCGGAGATGGGTCCGCGCGGAACAACGAGTTGTGTTGGCGGTATTTCTCCTAGCCACACTCGTATCGGTGCTGGCGACGGTTGGCATCATCTACACCCTTTTGAGGGAGAGCTACGGATTCTTCCAGGTCGTCTCCGCCTGGGAGTTCATAACCGGTACCAGATGGGCGCCACTATTCGAGCCCCAGGCGTTTGGCGTCCTGCCTCTTATCGCTGGCACCTTGCTCGCAGCCGGTATCGCTGGCATCGTCGCCCTCACACTCGGCCTCGGCGCTGCGATCTATCTTTCTGAGTACGCCCCGGATCGAGTACGGCGAATTATTAAACCTATTCTGGAAGTTTTGGCTGGGATTCCAACCGTCGTATACGGCTTCTTCGCACTTTCGTTTGTCACACCGTTGCTCCAGTCGTTCCTTCCGATTCCGGTTATTTTCAACGTCCTCAGTGCCGGCATCGTGATGGGCCTGATGATCATGCCGATGGTGTCTACCTTGAGCGAAGACGCCATGGTGGCCGTGCCACGACCACTGAGGGATGCCGCATACGCGCTGGGAGCGACCAGATTTGAGGTCGCCACCAAGGTCGTCGTTCCTGCAGCTCTTCCCGGGATCGTAGCCGCCTTTATCCTGGCACTGTCCCGTGCAATTGGCGAAACCCTGATCGTGACCATCGCCGCCGGAGCGACACCGAACCTCACGTTAAATCCGCTTGAGAGCATCCAGACGATGACTGCTTACATCGTCCAGGTTTCGCTCGGCGAGACTCCGCAGGGGACTCTCGTATTCAAAACCATCTTCGCTGTCGGACTGTTGTTGTTCCTCATGACTTTGATCATGAACATCGTCGGGCGTTGGGTCGTACGTCGGTACACGGAGAGGTACTGATGGAACACGAACAGCCGCCCATCCATTCCGCCCGGATGACAAGCTCTATCGCCGCCAGCGTCACACGTCAGCGCCACTCCGGTCCGACGCCGCCACCTAACTCCACTTCACATCGTTCAACATGGCGGCGATGGCGGGACCGTTTCTTCTTCGTTCTGTTCTTTGCATCAGTCGCAATCGGGATCCTCGGATTGGCAGCGCTTGTGATCGACGTAATGACCGACGGTCTTGGCGCGCTCGATTTCAGTTTTATCAACAGCTACCCGTCCCGCCACGCCGGGGAGTCTGGCATCAGGGCTGCTCTATTCGGCACTATCTGGATAACTGTCGGTACCGCCGCCTTCGCCATCCCGATCGGCGTGGGTACGGCGATATTCCTTGAAGAGTTTGCCCCGGAACACTGGGCGGTCAGGCTCGTGCAACTGAACATTTCAAACTTGGCCGGAGTGCCGTCAATCATCTACGGAATCCTCGGGCTGGCGCTCTTCGTGCAGGCCTTTGCTCTGGACCGATCGGTGCTGGCTGGCTCCCTGACCATGACTTTACTCGTGCTGCCTATCGTCATCATCGTGTCCCAGGAAGCGATAAAGGCGGTTCCGGGAGAGTTTCGTGATGCAGCGTTCGCGCTTGGCGCAAACCGCTGGCAGGTGGTCAAGACCGTCGTCTTTCCGCAGGCCATCCCAGGGATCATGAGCGGGATCATTTTGGCGCTCTCACGCGCTGTGGGCGAAGCGGCTCCTATGTTGATGATCAGCTCTCTGGTCTTCCTCACCTTCATACCATCGTCACCGAGCGATCGATTCACCGTGCTCCCAGTTCAAATCTTCAACTGGGTGTCTTTGCCACAGCCCGGGTTCCAGGCGGTCGCTTCCGCCGGAATCATCATCCTGCTAGCTGTTCTACTATCACTGAACTCCATAGCAATCTGGATCCGTAACCGCTATCAGACGAGGTATTAACCTGTGTCTTATCAACGGACTGCGGCTGCACGAATAACCAAAAAGGGATCGCCGTCATAGCAAAAAAATTCGAGCCTCCCCGGACTCCAGATTCTTCGGGGCCGAGAACTGAAGAACTCACGACCAATCTTGGTGACCGGTACGTAGAACAGTTCGACGCGTCTGAAATAGCGCTTGAGACACAGGGATTGCGCGTCCATTACGGCGATACGCTTGCGCTTTACGATTCCGACCTCCAGTTCCCGCGCAATAAAGTCACGGCGATCATCGGCCCGTCCGGTTGCGGCAAGAGCACCCTGCTCCGGTCCCTAAACCGCATGAATGAGCTAATCCCTGGTGCCCGCGTCGATGGCAAGGTCATCTTTGACGGGCAGGATCTGTACGCACCCGAGGTGGACCCGACCGAGGTCCGATTCCGTATCGGCATGGTGTTCCAGAGGCCAAATCCATTTCCAAAGTCGATCTATGAGAATGTGGTCTTTGGCGTCCGAATCAACGGACTTAAACGGGACTTCGATGAGGTCGTCGAAAATGCCCTGAGTCAGGCGGCGCTCTGGGACGAAGTCAAGGACCGGCTGGACGACAACGCATTCGGACTGTCGGGCGGACAGCAACAACGCCTGTGCATCGCCCGGGCACTGGCAGTGGAGCCTGAGATCTTGTTGATGGACGAGCCAGCGTCGGCGCTCGACCCGATCTCGACGTTGTCCATCGAAGACCTCATCAGAGAGCTTCGAGAGCAGTACACGATCGTGGTCGTCACCCACAACATGCAACAAGCGGGGCGGCTATCCGATTACACGGCGCAGATGTGGACCGATGAACGACGCCAGGGCACGCTCATTGAATATGCATCGACCCGAGAACTTTTCAGCACACCGCACGATAGTCGAACGGAGGGCTACATCACAGGCCGCTTCGGTTAACACTACACTCTCGGAGCACGACGCCGTAGAACAGGCGGGATCCCTGAAATACGGGTGCCAAGGAGGTAGCGATGACCGTAATCCGGAATTGGAAGGATGTCGTCCCGTATATCGGGCACGATTTCGCAATTATCTGGCCCATCTTCCGAAGCGTCGGATGGCCGGACAAGACCGCCGACGAAGCCCCGTTGTTGGGCATGGACGGATTCACCCTCCATCGCATGCAGGGTGGACAGGCTGGGGATTATCACGATCACGCAGACAAAGAGCAGGTCTACTACATCATCCGCGGCAGCGGTCAGATGAAACTGGATGGCGAGATTTTTGACGTGACGGAGGGCGACGCGATTCACATCCCGGCAAAGGTGATGCACCAGTTCATCAACAACTCAGATGACTGGTGCGAACATTTGCTTATCACGGCAGACGTGCCGGTTTCAGAGTCTTAACTGGCGCTTTTCTCGGAGCGAGAACTAGCCCGTCAGAGTTATGTGCGAAGTCATCTGAACTTATCGTGGTTTCGCGTTTAGAATCATTAGGCGCGTTGCGTTGATCATCAAGCGGTTTCATCCGATCGCAGATTTCTGCTAAGCATCGCCGCTCACGACGAAGAGAAGGGACCTCTGAACGAATGGTGATATCCGAGTCATCTCCATCAGCCTACCGAGTAGTTGGCACGCGGCCAATCCGGCCAGACGGCCTGGACAAGGTAACGGGTCGGGCGCTCTACGGGGCTGATCTCAAACTTGACGGTCTCGTGCATGGCGTTGTGCTGCGGAGTCCGCACGTTCACGCCCGTATCAAGTCGATCGACACCTCGGCCGCCGAGAAAGCCCCGGGAGTGCTTGCCGTGATGACTGGCGCTGACATGCCTGTCGCCGCAGCCAGCGGAGCAGGTGCGTGGTCCTCCAACCGCGTGATGGCGCATGACAAGGTCCTTTTCAAAGGCCACCCGGTCGCTGCCATCGCAGCTACCGATCGCAACGCCGGATACGAGGCCCTCAAGCTAATAAAAGTGGAATACGAACCACTTAAGCCCGTCCTCTCCATAAAAGACGCTCTTGCGCCGGACGCCGTCCTCGTTCATGACGATATGGTCGGGAACCACCTCGGCGAATCGGTCAATCACACCAACATCGCCGCCGTCATCCGGCACGAACTCGGAGACCCGACAGGTGCTATGGGACGGGCGTCGCTGGTCGTCGAGCGCGAGGTCGAGATGGCTACCGTTCACCAGGGCTATATCGAGCCCCAAACCGGTGCGGCGCACTGGGACGAAGACGATCGTGTAACAGTCTGGACCAGCACGCAGGGAATGTTCGGCGTGCGTGCCCAGATGTCCAGCATCCTGCAACTTACTGAGACAGACGTACACGTCATTCCGATGGAGATCGGCGGCGGATTCGGCGGCAAGCTGAACGTGTACCTGGAACCCATCGCCGCGATACTGTCGAAAAAATGCGGCCGGCCGGTCAAGGCTTACATGAACAGGGTCGACGTATTCGAGGCGACTGGCCCTGCTGCCGCGGCCACCATCAAGATCAAGCTTGGTGTGGATGACGACGGCATCATCATCGCCGCAGAGGCCGATCTCAAGTATGAGGCCGGTGCGTACCCGGGCTCGCCGGTCGCGGCTGGGGCTGTTTGCTGCTTCGCGGCTTACGACCTGGATAACGTACGAATCACCGGCTACGACATTTTGGTCACTAAGCCAAAAACGTCTGCTTATCGCGCACCGGGCTCAACGCACGTTGCATACGGCGTAGAGTCTGTGATCGACGAGATCTGCGAGAAACGCGGCTATGACCCGGTGGAGTTCCGACTCAAGAATGCATCGAGAGAGGGTAAGCGCCGTGCTGACGGACCCATCTGGGGACCTATCGGCATAACGCAGGTGCTTGAGCAGTCGCGTGACTCAGCTCACTGGACCTCCCCAATTGGAGAAGCCGATTCTCCCGGCAAGAAGCGTGGCCGAGGCATCGCTGTCGGCTTCTGGCGCAACGGTGGCCGTCGGTCAGTCGTGACACTCAATTTGAATGCCGACGGCATTGTGTCGCTGATCGAGGGATCGGTAGACATCGGCGGTTCACGCGCTTCCATCGCCATGCAAGCGGCCGAGGTGCTCTGCATCCCAATGGAGGACATCCGTCCATCCATTGGATCGACCAACAGCGTCGGTTACACCGACAACACAGGCGGAAGCCGAACGACCTACGCCACTGGAATGGCTTCCTATCGAGCCGCCGAGCTGATGATCGAAGAACTCAAGGTTAGGGTGTCCAAGATCTGGGACATCAATTCGTCTGAAGTCGTTTTCGACAACGGAACATTCCAGGCCATGCAGGACGCCGAGCTTCAGTCGATGAGCATGACGTTCAAGGAACTGGCGGGCCGTATCGACGGCACCGGCGGTCCGGTCTCGGTAACCAGCACCGTAGACATCCCGGAAGCCGGTGGAGCGTTTGGTGCTCACCTGGTTGACCTGGAAGTAGATCTTGAGACCGGCAAGACGGACGTTCTCCGTTACACCGTTGTCCAGGACGTCGGCGGCGCAATTCATCCGTCGTACGCCGAAGGTCAGCTGCAGGGCGGCGCCGTGCAGGGCATTGGCTGGGCATTGAACGAGGAGTACTTCTTGACCGACGAAGGCCGTATGGCCAACTCATCGTTCCTGGACTACAGGATGCCGACGACGCTGGACCTGCCAGAGATTGAGACGATCCTTGTGGAGGTCCCCAACCCGATCCACCCGTTCGGCGTTCGCGGAGCGGGTGAGGTTTCGATCGCGCCGCCGCTTGGCGCTATCGCCAACGCACTTCACGACGCCCTGGGGATTCGATTCCCGCAGGCGCCAATGAAGCCGGGCCGCATTCTTGAGTCTCTCGGAGTGCTCAAGGACGGCGTGCAGTAAACAGCACCGGATAACTAGATCAATAAGAAGGCCCGCTCGTGAGAGCGGGCCTTCTTGGTTTTGTCCTTGTCCTGCCCGGGAGTGTGCTTAGGCTCTAGAAGCACCGGGTTGCCAGATCACACAACCGGGTGAACGAAGATCGGGGTGTTTGATTTGGCCTCATTCTTAAGGGTTTCTATCTCACCTTTGGTGATCGGCGTGAAGTCCTCTCCGATCTCGGCCATCATGCGCCAGAGGTCCGAATCTCCGGGCGGTACGGCAGCAGTAATCGCCTGAGAGAGCGTGAAGCGGACTGCCAGCGACATCAGATCGCGATCAACAATCGGCTCGTACCAGCACTTCTCGTGTGTCCTGACGTTACGATCCGGGAGTTGCGCCTTCGCCGCGGCCTTGAGCGCCAGCCGTGCAGCACCCTTCTGCTCCGCCAGATCAACGACCTGTGGACCGAAGTCGCCCTCGAAATAGTTCACCCAGTTCAATGGGAACAGGACAGAGTTGAACTCGAACGCCTCCAGTAGCCTGGATGCAGCCTCTACCGAGTGGGCCGAAAAGCCAAGGAAGCGCACGAGCCCCTGCTCACGAGCCTTGACGAAGGTCTCAAGCGCACCGCCGGGACCGAGCACTTGGTCTACGTCCGCGTCGGTCGTCATGCTGTGCATCTGATAGAGATCAAAGTGGTCCGTACGCAGCTTCTTAAGCGAGTCGTGCAGCTCACGTTCAGCGTTAACCGCATCCCGCTCGCGGGTCTTGCAGGCCAGGAACACATCGTTGCGATATGGCTCCAACGCCGGGCCGAGTTTTTCCTGCGCGTTGCCGTAGCGCGGCGCAACGTCGAAGTAGTTAATCCCGCGATCAATAGCTTCGCTGACCAGCCGGGATGACTCGTCAGTGTCAGCATCTTTCACCACGATCCCACCGAAGCCAATAATCGAGAGCATCTCGCCGGTGTTGCCGTAGGGTCGTTTCTGCATCTAGTGTTACTCCCGGGGTCTGTTCAGGCCAGCTGAACGCGGCCATGATTTCCGTCTTTACTTCGCAGGTAGAAACGGTGCGTATTCAAGGTTCGGCACAACCCATCCGTCAAGATCGGGGGCTTCCGACACTACGTACAACAGGCCCTTCATCGCCGACAACGCCAGCCCGTCAAACATAAGACGTTCCGAAACCCACGCGTGGCCCACGAGCAGTTCTTGTACTCTCTCGACAATTCCTCCGTCGCAGGCCATCGTTTACCTCGCAAGGCCCTTGTACACATCGAGACCCTGCCCGAACAGGTCCACTACCTCGGCCCTCTGGGTGTCGGTGTAGAACCGGCCTTTTGTCTTGACCCAGACCATCGAATCCTCTATGTCCCGCACAAACAGTGCGGCCGATCCGACTTGAACGTCCGACTTCTTACCACCAGCGTCAATGTAGACGGCCGACGTATGCGCCCACAACGCCTGCGCGAACGAGTCTCGTTGAGTTGAGCCAAGCCGTGCAGCGATCCAACCGTCTGCCCCAATCTGAATGTCGGCCTCCAGCGAGCCTGCGGTCGCATTAGAAGCGTCAGTGGACACGCGCTTGACCACAGAGCCATCCTGAACGATCTCGATTGTGTCCACGGCGTAGTGCGACGACCAGTCCACCTTCGCGTGCGTCATACCGCCTGCGCTCACCTGCACGGTGGACCCGGGAGGCGAGCCGTCTACCGATATCGATATCGCGGGTCCATTCGTAATGAAGGTCTCGCCACGCTTGATGCCGGCGAGCCAGTTGTCGTACAAGAATGCTCCGCCCGTCTGCGAGTAGACCCGGTTGGCGGAGCACACGAACCAGTCAGACCCGGTTGACGCTGGCATCTTGATCCCGCAGTTCAGCATTCGGTACCAGATGTCGTACTCGACGTCATTCCAGTAGGGGTCGAACAGGTTGATCGCATCGACTTTACCGAGGGCGGCAGCAATAGGCGCCTCCATGCCCTGCCCGTTGTGGCACCAGATCACCAGTCCGTCCTGATTCCGTGCATCGTCGCAGGCCCATGAGAGTGGCGGGTAGTCGGGGTCAAACGTATCGATA
This sequence comes from Dehalococcoidia bacterium, assembly GCA_026421215.1. GTDB lineage: Bacteria > Chloroflexota > Dehalococcoidia > Lucifugimonadales > Lucifugimonadaceae. The sequence goes on along the minus strand of JAPKBN010000002.1, from coordinate 44,617 downwards.
AGCGCGCCGCGTGAAATAGGATCCACGATGTTGCGAATGTTCAGGAACATCACATGGCCGTAACCGCGTGACCAGCCGTCCTTGTCGTTGTGACGGTTTTCTTCACCCACCTGAACGTGGTGGTGGGTGTCCGTGTAGTCGTTCAGGACACCGAGCGGGTACTTGTTGGTCGCGTAGTTGAGATCCCATCGTCGGAGAATGGAGATCGCCGTCATCCGCAGGTCCTCCACCCGGGAGTCGTATCTAAGCCGCTCGTCCGGCTTCTCCTCTTTCTCGTCGTAGTGGATGTGCGTGTTCCCGGGATGCCAGCCGCGATCCGGCAGATCCGCCCAACGCTCAAGCTCGATGTCGAGCACCACGATCTCCCCGGTGTTATCGACGCTGACGGTCCCCGTCCATGGCCGATACTCGGTGCCCCGTTCAACCGTGATACGTGACTGGCCGCGCGGCACATCCACTGAGAAATCACCGTCCGAGTAGAAGAAGGGCTCCCCGGTGCCAACTTTCCACATGGCGTCTGCGGGGGCGAGCTGGAGTCCGTTTGGCGAGAGCACCTGAACTCGAGCCTGGACCGTTGCGCCGGTGGTTGAATCGATGATCTTTCCGGTGAGTTTCGCCACGTCCGTAAATCCTTGTGATTCTTCTGGCCTTATCTGTCTTGTGAGTACTACTCATGGCAGGCTATGGGCGAACTGGTTCGATGGACAATTCTTCCGCGGTTATGAACCGCAGTTTCATGCCGGTCGCTTCGTGGCGCAAGATGTAGGTCACTCACGCTTCAGTTACATACAGGAGTCTCAATGCTCGAGTTCGTTTGCCAGGACGCCGACCCGATGGACGAGCTACGCCGATGGCTCAAGGAAGCCACCGAGGCCGGAGTCTCAAACTCGGCGGCGATGGTGCTCGCAACGGTAAGTGCAGATGGCGCACCTTCCGCACGGGCGTTGATGGCCGGAACCCGGGATCAAGACTCGATCACGTTTTTCACGCACTACACGAGCCCTAAAGGACGAGATATTGACTTCAATCCAAAGGTAGAGGCGGTATTTCTTTGGACTGGGTTGGAGCGACAGGTCCGCGTTCGCGGCACGGCGGCCAAAACGACCGCCGAAGTATCCGATGGATACTGGGCGTCCCGGCCACGGAATACACAACTTGCGATTCTGGCAGCGCCCCAGAGTTCAGATGTGCCCAATCACGCAGCTCTGATATCCGCTAAAGCGGAGATCGAGGCAAGCATCGGAGACGGCGATGTGGTCCGCCCCGACACATACGGAGGCTACCGGCTCACGCCGGATTCCTTGGAGTTCTGGCAGGGTCGGCCAGAGGACCGGTTGCACCTGAGAGCGGTCTACCGTCAAGAGGCGGATGGGAGTTGGTCGTTCGAAGTGATGGCACCATAGGCCCACTCAGGCTAGAACCGCACTCTCGCCAAGCCCGCAGCATCTCTCGCCGCGCCAGGGTGTGCTCGGTGCGCCCTAGTTGTAGAGCCGTGGGATTTACGGCCTTTGACGAGATTCGCGTACTTGTCCGGCGCTTAGCGGCCACATACCCTCGATCCTGCATCTTCACCGTTTCCAACCGTCATGACCTGTGGTCCATCGCTTCTTACAGGCCTGATATCTCAGGTATATCTGGCGTCCGATCAGTCCATGGACGAAGCTGTTCGAAGAGCGCAGCCGCCCTTATGACCGCCGCATCATCTGCGTAGCGCCCCACGATCTGGAGGGCTACGGGCAGTCCGTCGCCAGCAAACCCCGCCGGGAGCGTGATCGCCGGGTGGCCGGTGAGATTGAACGGGTGAGTGTATGGGTACCAATTTTGACGGATGATCCCGATCTCTTGCCCCTCGATAACCACCGGATCGTACAGGTCCATGTCAGACTCAAGGGCAGTGCGGGAGAGCGTGGGCGTCATGACGAGATCAAACTCATCGAACCAGCCCTGAACCTCACGAAAAAGTTCGGTCCGCTGGTATATCGCCTTCTGTAGTTCATCCGCCGAATAGTCGGATGCCTCAGTTATCGAACGGAGGAAGGTCGGTGTCATCCGGTCTCCCCACTCATCCACATAGTCTCCAAAGCGCGATCGCCATGCCGCCTGGCTGAGCACGCGCCAGAACGGCTCCGGCGTGACAAACACGTCATCTACTTCGACGAGGGTCGCGCCAGCTTCCTCGAAGGCCCGGGCAGCTCCGTACGTGATCGCCTGCACCTCGGAATCGACGACATCGTTGCCGAGTAATGGTCGCCATGCGATCTTCTTGCCTTCGAGATCTCCCGGTACAGCTGCGGCTTTGACGTAGTCCTGCGCACGTCTTCCTAGGGAATGCGCATCGGACGGGTGCGGACCGGCCATCGCCTGTAGCATCAGGGCAGTATCAGTGACGGTTCGAGTCATGGGTCCTACGTAAATATTTGCGCCAAACGAATCGGGTGCGGCGTCATGCGGAATCGTACCCAGTGTTGCCTTTAAGCCGACGATCCCGTTGGCGGCCGCCGGAATACGTATGGAACCACCGCCGTCAGTGCCGACGTTCAACGGGGCAAGCCCGGCTGCGGCGGCTACGGCTGCGCCCCCGCTTGAGCCTCCCGCAATGCGGTCTCGATCCCACGCATTTGGCGTATCGCCGAACAGCGGCGCCCTCGTGAACGGCTTGTGACCGAACTCAGGCGTCGTGGTCTTGCCGATCATGATCGCTCCTGCTGCACGCAATCGTGCAACCGCGATGGCGTCTCTGTCGGGAACGTTGTGCTCAAAGATCAGCGAGCCCATCGTGGTACGAACACCACGGGTGTTGACCAGGTCTTTGACAGAGAATGGAACACCGTGAAGCGGGCCAAGGTCGCCGCCACGTGCGATGGCATCTTCAGCTTTACGGGCATCGTCCAGGGCTTCATCACGGGCCACTGTGATGAATGCGTTCAGAATGGGCTGAGATGCGTCGATCCGGCGTAGTGCAGCCTCGACCACCTCGATGGGTGAAACCTGACGTGAACGTATCTGTTCTGCAAGTTCAGATGCCGATGTGTACGCCTGTGAATCAGACGACATGATGCCTCCATCTCCGGAAGTCCAGGGATCAATAACGGCCATGCTTACCACGGTACCTAATCTTCACCGAAGATTTAACCGATGTATGTGTCGCTGCCAACCCTGAAATTGCACCAATCAGGCTCCAAACAGGTACAACGCCGGTCAATGGCGGGAACGTTAAGATAATTTCCTGATTCACGCCGATATAAAAGCCCGAAAGCCGATACGCTGAAAGTCTCACTCGCATACGGAGATGGACGTCTCTCTCTCGATCTGCCAGAGGAACGTAGCACCATCATCACGCCCACCTTCCGATCGGCGCTACTGGAGCCCGAACGCTCCCTGCAAACCGCCCTCAGGTCACCGATCAATTCCCGGCCTTTGAAGGAGATCGCCCACAGGGGGCAGCGGGTCGCGATCTCGATATGTGATGTGACCCGGGCACAGCCTCGCCAGTTGATGGTTCAAGCGATCCTGGACGAACTCGAAGGCGTCGTGAGGCCGGAAGATGTAACAATCCTGATCGCCACGGGGACGCATCGGGCAAACACCTACGACGAGATACGGTGGATGCTTGGCGATGAAATCGCTTCCACTTGCCGTGTGGTCAATCACGTTGCGCGGGACGAAAGTTCGCTGGACGATCTCGGAATGATAGGGAATGGCGTGCCTGTGAAGTTGAACCGTGAGTGGGTCGGAGCGGATTTACGCATCACGACCGGGTTTGTGGAGCCACACTTTTTCGCCGGATTCAGCGGCGGCCCCAAAATGGTCGCCCCAGGACTGGCTGGCATCGATACCGTGGTGACGCTTCATGATGCCGCCAGGATCGGCCATCCGAACGCCACATGGGGCGTGATAGAGGGCAACCCCGTGCATGACGACGTGCGTGCCATTGCTCGCGCGGCGCCGCCGGACTTCAGCATGGACGTTGTTCTCAACAGTGATCAACAGGTGACGGGGGTGTACGCCGGTGAGATTTTTGCGATGCATGCCGCCGCATGCGTCCAGGCAAGGCTCGATTCGATGCAGCATATCGACCGGCCATTCGATCTGGTGATCACAAGCAATTCCGGGTACCCCCTCGACCAGAACCTATACCAGGCCGTCAAAGGCATGTCCGCCGCGGTACGCGTGGTCAAACCCGGCGGACTGATTGTGTGTGCCGCTGAATGTCGAGACGGAATCCCGGATCACGGCTCGTACGCGGAGATCCTTTCGTCTCGGCCGAACCCGACGGCACTTTTAAAGATGATTGAGGCGCCCGGATACTCAAAGCCAGATCAGTGGCAGGTCCAGATTCAAGCCAAAATCCAGATGCATGCCCGCGTGCTGGTAAAAGCAGATCGGCTCTCCGATTCACAGCTAGAAGCGGCTCATTTCGAACCTATCGACGATGTTCAGGCGGTTGTCGACGCTGCCGGAAGCGATGCGTCCATATGCGTGCTTCCTGAAGGGCCACAGACCATCCCGTTCATCTCTTAGGACCAGATCTCGAAAAAGGGCGGTAACTAATGACAAAAAAACTCGTTCGTCCAGCCATTCCTGAGGACGCGGCGACGATCGTCCGGCTCGTTCAGTCACTTGCCCTTTACGAGAACGAGCCCGTAGAAACGGTTCAGTTGACCGAGGCCGATGTGCTACGCGACAGTTTCGGGGATTCGCCGTTATTCGAGACGCTGCTCGCCGAGCTGGACGGAACGGCGGTCGGGTTCGCCCTGTTCTTCCACAACTACTCCACGTGGCACGGCCGGGCCGGGTTGCACCTAGAAGACCTGTACGTAGAGGAGCATGCGCGTGGCAACGGGCTCGGCATGAATCTGATGACGGAGTTGGCCCGTATCGCCAAGGAGCGCGGCTGCGCCCGGTTTGAGCTATCGGTCCTAGATTGGAACCCTACGCGTGAGTTTTACCATCAAATCGGATTCGAAAACATGGAGGAGTGGCTCTCGTACAGGCTAACCGAGCCGGGCATCGCGAAGTTGGCCCGAGAAGGCTAGTCAATTCCCTGCCTGCGATCTGTTCCTGGCGTGTTCGGATCTAAAGTAACCACCACACTCATGCGGGCAAAGTCCGGAGACGGTTCCTCTCACCATAGCCAGTTAAGGTGAGTAGGCTCCCGCCCACGGCGTAAGCATCAGTAGCCGAAAGTCCAGACGAAGCTCCCCCGGAACGCGCGTATTTGGAAAGCGCTTCGCATGGCGGCCATAAACACGCCGACTGAGAACGCCATCACGAGCATCGAAAATAGAAGTGTCGTGATAGCCATTCGATCGGTAATGCAGTACCCGGTTATGTGTAAGCAAGTTTCTTTTATTTGAGACTCGTTATACGAGGAGCATCGGCACTGCATTTCTACACGTCATCTCTACTCACGTACTCATCTCGGGAGTAACATTCGCTTCACCGTGGGCGCGCGCCCGTTCTTAAAACACCCAGTCTCGGGAGAACACTTTGGTCACGAGCGAAGTCAAGATCGCGGACACTGTCGAAGGACCGATTCCGCCCCGGGTGGATAATGACGATTGGCCCGGAAAGATTCACACCCGCATACAAGACGTTGTTGAGGCCATGGGTCCGGCCCCGTGGTCAAAGTCATTGATCTGGGACGAGCGCAACAACGGAACACTTATCGCTAACAACCCCGGCACAGGCAACATCCCGCACTGGCACAAAGATTTTGACGAGTGGTGGATCGTGATGCGCGGCACGATCCAGTGGCACTACACCGGCGGTAAAGAAGTAACCGCCCACGAAGGCGACGTGGTGTGGGTACCCCGGGGCTCTGTGCATCACATCAAGAACGTAGGCGATGGGTTGTCGCTACGATTCGCCGTTTCGCAGCCTCCTGCCGAGCACTACGCCTCCCCGTGCAATGTCTGCGATCACGCGCCGGATTCGCCCGATGTGTTTGGTATCGCAGATGTCAAAGCACCGGGATCGTTGACTATCTCAGACACGGTCACCGGACCTATCCCGCCTCGCATCGACAACGCCGATTGGCCCGGAGTACTTCACACAACGTTGGATGATCTAAATGCCAAGCACAACGGCGAGAAAGAATGGCACGAGTTCATCGTCTCGGACGAACGAAATATCGGCACCTGGCTAACCCAGCCAGAAGGCAGCGGCAACATGCCCCACTTCCACAAGGATTTCGATGAGTGGTGGTACGTCCAGCAGGGTCAGATCCGCTGGGAGTTAAGCGGTGGCAAGACCTTCGTCGCCAGCAAGGGTGATCTTGTCTGGGTGCCGCGGGGCACGACGCATCACATCACGACCGAAGGTAAAGAGACTTCGATGCGCTTCGCAGTGGCCATGCCACCTGGCGGACACTGGAACGCTGACTGCGATGTCTGCGGTCAGAAGAAGGCTGATGAAGAGGTGAGCTGGATGGACGTTCCGAAGACCAACGAGGGACTTTGAGGCTGATTCCCCTGGAACGGCGTGATCATTAGAAAGACTTCTCCCTCACCTTGATCCCCTCCCTCTTGGAGAGGGAATGTACACGCCCAACTTCAACCACCTCAATTACCTCCATCCGAAAGGCATGGCTACATGGCAAAATCGCCAAAGATCGTCAAGATAGAGACCTTTGAGCACGATGAGTACCCGAAGCTGGTGTTCATCAAGATCCACACAGACGATGGATTGTTCGGAATCGGCGAAACCTCGTGGTCGCCAGAGCCGGTACACGCCTTCATCCACGCCGACGCCGCGCAGTACCTCCTTGGCAAGGACGCCAGTCAGCTCGACTGGCACTGGCACAATCTGGCCAAGATGTCAGGCGGCATGCGCTCCCGTGGCGCGGAGATGCGGTCACTATCGGCCATCGACATCGCTCTGTGGGATCTGTTCGGCAAGCGCATGGGTGAGCCTACTTACAACGTACTTGGTGGACTAAGTCGGGACAAGATCAAGGTATACAACACCTGCGCCGGCTACTCATACGGCGTGAATCGCGATGGAATTTACGAGCCCGGTGATGTCGACTACCGCCCGGACGGTCCCTATGAGGACCAACACGCCTTCCTGACCGATCCGGTGGGACTCGCGCAGAGCCTGCATTCGGAAGGTTTCCGGGCAATGAAGATCTGGCCATTTGACCAATTCGTCACCAAGACCAACGGTCAGCACATCTCGGCCGAGGACATTGAGAAAGGCACGGAGCCGTTCCGGTTGATCCACGAGGCGATGGGTGACCAGATGGAGGTCGCCGTCGAGATGCACCAGATGTGGAACCTGCCTTCTGCGATCAAGATCGCCCAGGCGGTAACGCCGTTCAAGCCATTGTGGTTTGAGGACGCGGTCCAAATGGACAACCTGGACGCACTGGCCCAGTTCCGTAAGACGACCAACATCCCGACAATCGCGAGCGAGGGCGTATCGACCCGCTGGACGTTTCGCGAAATGTTCGTGAAGCAGGCAGTCGATATCACGATGTTCGACCTCGGTTGGGTCGGGGGCATCTCAGAGGCAAAGCGTATCGCAACGATGTCTGAGTCGTTTGGCATCCCAATCGCACCACACGACTGTGTTGGGCCGATAGCCTTCATGGCAGACGTGCACCTGAGTCTCAATGCCACGAACACGTTCATCCAAGAGACGGTGAGAGCCTTCAATGCCACCTGGTACAACGATATCGTGACCGTACTTCCGAAGGTGGAGAACGGCTTTGCGTCGGTATCTGACGACCCCGGACTGGGACTGGACTTCACCGAGAAGTTCTTGAATAGCGATCAGTTGACCGTGCGAACGACCGAGCTTTAGACCCGCTTCGATGGCAAAATCACCCAGGATCGTCAAGATAGAGACCTTCCGACACGGCGAACATCCAGGGCTGGTGTTCGTCAAGATTCACACCGATGATGGTCTCTACGGCATCGGAGAAACGCCCGGGTCGGCAGAGCCGGTTCACGCTTTTATCCACGCCGACGTGTCCGAATATCTGCTAGGAAAAGACGCCAGTCAGCTCGATCTGCACTGGGCCAGTCTTGCAAAGATGACCGGCGGAATGCGCTCCAAAGGCGCGGAGATGCGGGCGCTGTCAGCCATCGATATCGCCCTCTGGGACCTGTACGGAAAACGGATGGGTCAGCCCACTTACAACATGCTTGGCGGGTTGAGCCGGGACAAGATCAAGGTCTACGCCACTTGTGCCGGCTATCCGTTTTACTTGAATCGCACCAAAGGCCCGAAGGCGGGCTCGAGCGATTTCGTCCCTGCCGGCCCCTACGACGATGAGCACTCCGCACTGACCGACCCGGTTGGCCTGGCGGAAAGCCTGCATGCGGAAGGCTTCAGGGCGATGAAGATCTGGCCGTTCTCACAGTTCGCAGCGAAGACCAACGGCCAGTTCATTTCTGCCGAAGACCTGGCAAAGGGCACTGAACCGTTCCGTCTGATCCATGAGGCGATGGGCGACCGGATGGAGATCGCCGTCGAGATGGGTCAGTCGTGGAACCTGCCGTCAGCGATCAAGATCGCTCAGGCGGTTACGCCGTTCAAACCGATGTGGTTTGAGGATGCGGTTCAGATGGACAATCTGGACGCGCTAGCCCAGTTCCGGAAGTCGACCAATATACCGACTATCGCAAGCGAGAACGTGTCGACCCGATGGTCGTTCCGAGAGATGTTCGTGAAGCAGGCAACCGACATCTGCATGTTCGATCTCGGATGGGTCGGCGGAATCTCGGAGGCCAAGCGCATCGCCACGATGGCTGAGTCGTTCGGCATTCCGATCGCTCCTCATGATTGCGTTGGGCCGATCGCCTTCATGGCGGACGTACACCTGAGCCTGAACGTCCCGAACGCCTTCATTCAGGAGACGGTGAGGTCCTTCAACGCAACCTGGTACAAAGACATTGTGACCGCGCTTCCGAAGGTTGAGAACGGCTACGCATCTGTATCGGACGACCCCGGATTGGGGCTCGACTTCACGGAGAAGTTTCTCAAGAGTGATCAGTTGACCGTACAGGTCAGTGAGCTTTAGAAATCACCCGATGAGAATCACCAGAGTTGAGACGGTCCGTACCGGCAACATCCCTCGTTGGGTGTGGGTTCGGGTGCACACGGATTCGGGAATCATTGGGCTCGGTGAGTCGACCGGTGTGTCGGCCCCCACCGAGGCGCACATCCGTACGGAACTTGCGCCATACCTGATCGGCAAAGACCCGATGCAGGTTGCCGAGCTGCACGAGGGCATGCAGTCCCGCAGCCGGATCGGGCCGAACGGCAGCGCGGAGTGGCGGGCGATATCGGCGGTGGACATCGCGCTCTGGGACATCGTCGGACAGGCAACCAACGCGCCGATCCATCAGGCACTTGGCGGCCGCGTCCGTGACTCGATACCGATCTACAACACATGCGCCGACTGGCGCTACGCCGTTCGTTCCGGATCGACGGCGTTTGGGCTGTCGTCACCGACCGACCACGAAACACTCCCAGGGAAGTACGACGATTTGCAGGGCTTCCTGAACGACGCCGGGTCGGTCGCCGAAAGTCTTCTTGATGAAGGCATCAAGGCGATGAAGATCTGGCCCTTCGACCAGTTCGTGAGGAAAACGAATGGCCAGTACATCTCTGCCGAAGATGTAAACAGGGGCATGGAGCCGTTCCGTAAGATCCGTGAGCAGGTCGGCAATAAGATCGAGATTATGGCCGAGCTCCACGGCATGTGGAACATTCCGTCCGTCGTGAAGATCGTGAACGCACTCGAAGAGGTTGCCCCCTACTGGGTAGAGGACGTAACGACGGCGGACAACATAGAGGGCATCCGACAGGTGCAGGACCGGACCCATCTGACGGTGCTTGGCAACGAGACGCTGGCAAGCGCAGAAGCCTATCTGCCGATGCTCTCAAGTGGTGCAATACGAATCCTAATGTTCGACACGACCTTTGTCGGCGGCTTCACCGAGGCCCGCAAAGTGATGTCGCTCGCCGAGTCGCACAAGGTCCCGGCTACCCCGCACGATTGCAACGGTCCGGTGAACCTTTTTGCCGGGATCCACCTGTGCATGCACGCACCGAACGCCTTCATCCAGGAAACGACTCGGGCCTTCATCCATGAGGTGTACGGACGCGTAGTGGACCGACTCCCACGAATCGAGAACGGGATCGTATACGCGCCAGAGGATCCGGGGATCGGGACAGCGTTACGGGAAGACTTCCTGGTTGACCCGGCGACGGTGATCGCAGCAGTTGAGGAGTAGTAACAGACTCATTGGTCGCATCGGGTGCGACCTTCGGATGGAACTTCTCCTTCACCTCAAGCTTCTCCCCATGGGAGAGGGGACACTGGTGTTAGGCAGTAGCTACTCGGGCGTCACTTAAAATAATGCCGCTCTGCACCAAAACTTGACTCAAACAAGATGTCATCCTGAATTCGATTCAGGGTCTGCCCGTATCACGGTCAGTGATGCTCAGGAGTCTCCCGCTGACATGCACAAACGATCCTCCCTCACTCGCCACATTGTCCCGGTAGATTCTGATCCTGCATCACCTTCAGGATGACGAGCGTAGGGTAGAGGTAGACACGTGGAGTGAATCTCGCAACGGAAGGCGTTTGAACGACCGATCTATTTGCGTTCCAGTCCTGGCGACATTCTTCGCTCAGCTCCGGATGACTTGTTATGGCCGACGGGCATCAACCACATAAGACCATTAATTGGAGGCCCGAATGAAAGTCCTCATCACTGGCGCTACCGGGCTTATCGGTACCGCCGTATGGACCCGGTTGGCCGACTCACCGGACCGGTACACTCTCAAGGGTTTTGATCTTGTTGGCGATCCGGGCCGTGATATCACGGAGGGCAATGTCGCCGACTTCGATGCCGTTCGAGCTGCGCTCGAGGGACAGGATGCGGTCGTTCACCTCGGGGCCAATGGCGGACCGGGGGATCGGTGGGATCAACTTCGTGAGTCCAACCTCGTTGGTGCGTACAACATCTTTGAGTCGGCACGCGAGGCCGGCGTGAAGAGAGTCATCTTCGCTTCGACCGGGCAGGTGACCTGGAATTACGAACAGGAAGATGATCTCGGCGAGGTTATAGGCGGGACGTACGAGGGCGAATCAGCTTCATACGAACGAGCCAAACACACGTGGCCGGTGCGTCCGTCGGGGCTGTACGCCGCAACCAAAGTCTGGGGCGAGGCGCTCGGCCGCTACTACTCGGACGTCCACGGCATTTCGGCGCTGTGCATTCGCTTCAGTTCGGTGAATCGGGACGACACTCCACTGAGCCCGACCGCTAACATCAACCCGAACGATGTCGATATGCCGGGCAATCGGTCGTTCTCCCTGTGGACCAGCAATCGGGACGCCTCACAGATGGTCCAGCGCTGCCTGGACGCACCGGACGATCTCATGTTCGACATCTTCTACTCCGGCTCGGATAACCTCTGGGGCGTAAGAGACATCTCGCACGCAAAGGATGTCATTGGCTATCAGGCAGAGGACAGAGCAGAGGACTTCAGACCAAAGTACAAAGGCACCTAACGCTGCCAGGTGGCTATTTAGACGGATTGGAGGGGGTCTGGCGCTCTCGTATCCAGACATCGTTTTTTCTCAGCGCGCAGTAAACCTCTCCCCCTCCAGGAATCGATTGAGCGATCGCATCGGTTGCGGCTTCACCTGACATTGACAACTGACGTAGCACAGACTCGATATTCTCGTACGCACGGATGGTTTGGTAGCCGTCCCCCACTAGAATAGCCAATCAATGTCCGAACACGAATCTCACAGCCCGAATAAACCACAAGGCAAAACACCGGCCCTGGTTCCACATCCAACGCTCATCGAGAGTTCCCGTGAATCGATCGAGTGGCCAAAGCTCTTGGACATGCTCGCCGGCCGAGCACAAATGTTCAGGGCGAGAGAGCTCGCGATCGCGCTAGAACCCTCTTCGAGCGAACATGACATCGAACGGTTGCAGGAAGAAACAGCTGAGGCGCGCCGCATCTTGGACGAAGCCGGAGACATCGGCCTCGGGGGGCTGATCGACCCACGTCCCTACATAGAGAGAGCCGAACTTGGCGGCGGACTCGACGGCGAGGAACTACGACGGGTCGGGCAGGTAATGCGTTCACTGTGGGAGGCCCGTGAGGCCGCCCACACACTTGGCCGACGAACGCCACTAATCGGCACGCTGGCGGCGTTAATCCCCGACCTGAGGTGGCTCGATGAGCGCATAGGGGAGGCTATCGACGAACGCGGCAAAATCCGGGACTCCGCCACGCCAAATCTCGGCCGGCTACGATCCGGCGTCGGAGAAAAATATCGCAAACTCGCCACCCATCTGGAGCGGTTGATAGCGCGACCAAAGGTCCGAGGCGCTATACAGGCGCCCGTCATCGCCACAAGAGGCGATCGTCTCGTCGTTGAAGTTCGGTCTGATCAACGATCGGCCGTGCCCGGGATCGTCCACGACGTGTCCAACACCGGCCAAACGCTGTTCGTAGAGCCGTTCGATGCCGTTGAGTTATGCAACGGCTGGCGGGAGGCATCTGCCGAGGTGATCCGGGAGGAAGAGAAGGTCCTCAGGCGGCTCTCCGGCCTTGTCTCTGACCGCGCCGGCGACGCCATGATGGCGATCGAAGCCGCCGGCAGGCTTGATCTGGTGTTCACGCGTGCCCGGCTGGCACACATGATGCAGGCTGCAAGGGCCAGGACACTCCCGGAGGGAGACGATACTGCGCTCAACCTGGTCGACGTGCGCCACCCGTTGCTGGGTGAAGACGCCGTCCCGATCAGCCTCTCCACCGGACCCGGCTTCCGAGCGCTCGTAATCACAGGCCCTAACACCGGCGGCAAGACGGTCGCGCTCAAGACGGCCGGGCTGGCGGTTCTGATGCACCAGAGCGGCATGCAGGTCCCCTGCGATCCGCTCACCGAGATCTCGGTGTTTAACGGCGTGTACGTGGACATCGGTGACGCCCAGAGCATCGAGCACTCCATATCGACCTTCTCGTCCCACCTGGGCGCCGTCGTGGACATCCTAGAGGAAGCCGACGACCGTTCCCTGGTACTTCTCGATGAGCTGGGAACCGGGACCGACCCGGAAGAAGGATCGGCGCTGGCCCGGGCGATCCTCGACCACTTTGTCGAAGAAAGAATCGCCACCATCGTCACAACCCATCACCGCGCCGTGGCTGAGCATGCCGACGATTCCTTAGGCATGCGGAACGCCGCCGTTGAGCTGAACCCGGACACCATGCTGCCCAGCTACCACGTAACTATGGGCACCCCGGGCCGCAGCTACGCGATGGCCGTAGCAGAACGACTGGGCCTTCCGGATGGCGTGCTGGACCGGGCGCGTATGATGCTATCGCCCGAACATTTGGCAACGGAGGCTCTCCTGCTTCAGTTACAGCGGGAACGCGCCGAGATCGAAGGTCAGCTTGCGGCCGCCGAGGCGTACAGCGCGGAAGCGGAAGCCGCAAAGCGTGATCTGGACAGACGAGTACGAGCGATCACGGACGCACAGGACGATCTCGTGGAGGAGACCCGGGCCGAGCTACAGCGTGAAGCGGAGGACGTACGAACAAGCCTGCGACAGATCCAACGCCATGCCAGCCAGGAACGCGATATGTCGGTAGTGCGACGGGAGCAAGAGCGTGTCAGGCGATCTCTCCAGCGCGCTGATCGATTTAAAGTCACTCGGCCAGCTGAAAGCGAGAAGCTCGATCCGGAAGAAGCTCCACCGTCGCCACGACCCGTCACGGCAGGTGACATAGTGGAAGTCCGGGGTCTTGGCGCACAGGCGACAGTGACTTCGGTGAACTCAGACGGCTCCGCCTCTCTTATCCTCGGCAACGCTCGCGTCACGCTCAACATCGCCCAGTTAATGGTGGTCACGCCTTCCGAGGACGTTAAGGCATCAGACGAATCACGCATTACGACCTCTACGCCGATGGTCGACGCCCCAACCCGTGAGTTGGACATCCGAGGTATCCGGGCGATCGAAGTTTACGAGCAAGTGGTGGCCTTCCTGGATGAAGCCGCACTGCTCGGATTGACCAGTGTCCGGATAATCCACGGCAAGGGGACCGGCGCGCTCAGGGACGCTACCCGAGAGGCACTAAGGCGTCATCCAGCGGTCGGCGAGTTTGAACGATCAGAACAGGCGATGGGTGGCGACGGTTCCACAGAGATCGACCTCCTTTAGCCCTGTGATCCAAGGAGTTGCCCCAAGATCAATCGAAAGTGGGGCTGGCTCATCTGCGGTCATCTTGTGTCGTCCATTTGCTGGGTCTCGTACCGGCTCTCTGAGGTCCCGATTACCATGACAATTGCCATTTGCTGCCCCTCAAAGAGAGTCACTATGTAGTGCCGTCAGGATATTCGATGCCGAAATCCCGATGTCGATACTCCTGAGTACCACTTTGCCCCGCGACCCGTGATAAGTTTCCGGTCGAGTACTCATGCCCCGAATATTTCGAGCAAATATCAAGCGGAGCTATCCTGCATGAACGAAACATCGACCTCAGATCAGGAAGAACAGACGGTAATCGCTCCCCAGATAGCTACCGAAGGACAATTAGCGTCGGACGTGGCTGACATCTTGATAGTCGGCGCCGGGGCGTCCGGCGCTGCCGTCGCATGGAGGCTCACACAGGCCGGATTTTCCGTGGTCTGCCTTGAACAAGGCCGTTGGTTCAACCCGGGTTTCTACCCGACGACAAAGCAAAACTGGGAGATCCTCGGCCGCCATGAATGGAACTGGGATCCCAACAAACGAGGGAACCCGGAGGACTACCCGGTCAACGACAGCGAGTCCGACATCACGCCGCTCATGTTCGCAGCCGTCGGCGGCAGCACGATCCACTGGACGGCCCATACGCCACGATTTCACCCGTCCGATTTTCGGGTGAAGACGCTCGACGGGGTCGCAGACGACTGGCCTCTCACATACGACGACCTGGACCCGTATTACGACATGAACGACATGATGATGGGGTGCTCCGGTATCAACGGGGATCCTGCCGTGCCACCTCGGTCGCCGAGACCCATGCCACCGATCCCTCTCGGCGAGGACGGTGAACACATGGCCGCCGCATTTGACCGCCTCGGCTGGCACTGGTGGCCTTCGGACAATTACGTCAATTCCGTGCCGTACAAGGGCCGTGACGCATGCAATTACTGTGGTCCGGTCGGGTTCGGCTGCACACGAAAAGCCAAGTCCAGCACAGATGTGAACTACTGGCCGGAGGCGATTCGGCTCGGCGCCGTTATAAAAACCCACGCCCGTGTTTCAGAGATCACAATCGGGACTGATGGGCGTGCTACCGGTGCGAACTATCTCGACCGCGCTGGCAATATCCACCATCAGGCGGCCCGTAGTGTGGTTATGGCCGGTAACGGAATAGGCACGCCCCGGCTTCTGTTGATGTCGAAATCAGATGCACACCCCGACGGGCTGCTCAACTCGAGTGGCCTCGTGGGCAAGAATTTGATGTTCCACCCCTACGCCATGACGACCGGGTTCATCCCTGACCTCTCGGAAACCTGGAAGGGGCCAATGGGTAACATCCTGATGTCCCAGGAGTTCTATGAAACGGACCCGCGCAGGGATTTCGTTCGTGGTTATGCGTACCAGCTCAATCGCGGCAGCGGTCCACTTTTTACGGCACTTGGAGGTGCCCACCAGCCTGTTAAATGGGGCGCCGGACATCACGAGGATTTCGCCGAACGGTTCGGCCACGCCATCACGCTGGCCGGGATCGGCGAGGACCTGCCGGAAGAGCACAACACGGTGACTCTTGATGAGCAACTTACCGACAGTAGCGGCCTGCCCGCTCCCAAAATTAACTACACGCTAAGCGAAAACTCCCACCGCATGATGGATCACTCCATAAAGTCGGCGACAACGGTCCTGCAAGAGGCGGGCGCCACGCGGATCATGGCGAATCCGTTGCTGCGCGGCGGAGGATGGCACTTGATGGGAACGGCCCGAATGGGAGACGACCCCGAGCGCTCGGTGGTCGACAAGTGGTGCCAGGCGCACGATGCGGACAACGTCTTCATCGTCGACGGCAGCGTGTTTGTGACCGCCGGGGCGGTCAATCCAACGCCGACCTTACAGGCGATCGCCCTGAGGGCAGCCGACTATATCGCGCACGAGCGGGACGACTTGAAGGGATGAATATGCTGATGCCCTTTGTTCTATCCCGTATAACACCCGTACCATCGATCAAGCAGGAAAACGAATATGCCGACCACAGATAGGCAGTTGACGGACGTAGACCGGGTGGTTTTGACGCGCGTCATGGACCTCATAATCCCATCCACAGGCGACTTCCCTGGAGCAGGAGGACTTGGTCTGGCGGAGCGGCTAGAACGGGCTTCCATGCGCTACGGGCGTCTGCGATCAGGATTGTTGACGGTGCTAGATGCGATGTCGCTTGATATCGCATCCCGGATAGAAGGTGGATTTGCCGCCCTCGATGAGGAGAGGCAGATCGCAGCCATCGCGAGCGTCGAATCTGATCTTCCGATCCAGTTCTCCGAATTTGTTGAACTCGTTTACGAGACCTACTACACCGACAGCAGAGTCTACGAACATATCGGATGGGCAGACAGGCCTCCACAGCCGGAGGGATTCGATCTTAAGCCATGGGATCCAACAATTCTCGAAAAAATACGAAACCGTGAGCCGTTCTGGCGAGAGGTGAGCTAAGCCGGATACATCTTGAGGTAAAACTCAGACACCCACAGTAGCCGTTGTTCGTTTATCGTGTGCGAACGCCGTTGGGCATATCCATATTCAAATACTTCGTTCTTGTAGACCGCCCCAACCCCGTTCGATAAAAACCACCTCATATACCAGAACCCCGGAACCAAATTCAGGAAAGGGATACTCAGAAATGGACGCTGTTCAACTTAAAGAGACTCTCAACGGCGGAGGACACGTGTTCGGATGCATGATCTCCTCTATGCAGGGGGTCAGGTTCTCCGGCGCGCTGGCCGGCAGCACGCTCGACTTTGCGATCATCGACTCCGAGCATGGTTCACGCGACCGTGCGGAAATTCAGCTCCTTTGTATGGTCCTCCGACAGGCCGGAGTAACGCCGATTGTCCGGGTACCCATCCCGAAGTCCGAGTGGGTTGCGATGGCGCTGGACGCCGGCGCAGCGGGCGTGCTTGTCCCTTACTGCGAGACCGTTGAAGAAGTTCAGGCAGTGGTCGCCACCGCCAAGTGGCACCCGCTAAAGGGCGAGTACCTGATCCGGGCTGTCACAGAAGGAGTCCTCCCAAGCGACAAGTCGAAGGAATATCTGGAAAACCGCCACAAGGAATCGATCGTCATCATCGGAATCGAGTCTGTGCCCGGACACCAGAACCTGGACAATATTCTGGACGTTGAAGGCATTGACGGTATCTTCATCGGCCCGAACGACATGTCTACATCTCTCGGCATCCCGGACGACTACTCCAACGAGAAGTACACCGACGTGCTGAAGGACATAATCTCCAAGACGGACGCAAAAGGCGTACCGGTGATGATCCACCAGCAGACCATCGAGACCTCAGCTACCGCTATCAACCTCGGCGCGCGGTTCATCATGCATTCGTCGGACTCGCGCCTGATGCAGTTCGCTATGCAGGACCAGATGAACCAGTTGCGCGAGATAGCCGGCGCAGCGAAGACGGCAGCGGAAGATCACGTGGATACCGCTTAATTCGATTCTTTTTATTGAGGATCAGCCGTTAAGACGTTTGGAGAGATACGTATGACCTGGAAACGGGTAGTGCTCGAAATTGGTATGGGCACAGACATCAGGGGACGAGACTGCACAAAGGCTGCCGTCAGGGCGTTACGTGATGCCCTCTGGCACAACTCCCTCAGCGCGGCGAACGCGCTCGGGTTGGATGTGGATTCGATGCGGGTCGAGGTAACCATCGGCGTCCCCCGTCCGGATGAGGTGGATACCGACGCCGTGCTGGCGGTCCTTCCACACGGCACCGGCACAGTGAACGTGGTCGAAGGAGGACTCGAGATCCTTAACGACGAAGGCCCCGACGGAACCCTTATCGCAAGTGCAGCCGCCCTCGTGCGGCTCGATCTCCCGTAGGAGGAACCCCATGCCATTGAAACGCGTGATCCTCGAGATGGGGACCGGAAATGACCTTCATGGCGGTGATTACACGAAGGCGGCGGTCCGCGCCGTCTTTGACGCCCTACACCACAGTTCGCTCGGTATCGCCCGGGCGATAGACGTCGATATCGAGTCGATGCAGGTAGAAGTGATCATTGGTGTCCAGCAACCGGACAAGGTGGACAAAAACGCCGTTTTGGCGACGCTCCCACACGGCCAGGTGACCGTTAAGGCCGTCAAGGGCGGTATCGACATCCCCGACGAGACCGGGGACGACTTCGCGATCATCGCCAACGCTGCAATACAGGTAAGGCTTGATCTGCCGTAGATAGATCCGGCCGGAGGTCCGTTTTGAGCACATCAGCGCCTGTCCGCAGTTCCTTGGAACCGTACGCCGTACATCCGGTACAGCAGTACTTGATAGATGCCGCCGACAAGTGGCCGTCCAAGATCGCAATAATCGATGGAGATCGAAGGTTCACGTTTGGTGATATCAACGCTCACAGTGATCGATTCGCCGCTGCCCTGGCCGATATGGGTGTCAAGAAGGGCGACCGTGTCGGGCTGATCGCTCCTAACTGTGCGGAGTTTGAAATCGCGTTTTTCGGCGTGCTCAAGACCGGCGCGATAGTCACCACACTGAACTCCGGCTACCGCGAACGTGAAATCGCCCATCAGCTCAACAATAGCCGCGCCTCGATACTGATCGTTCACGACTCCCTTCTGGAGATGGCGGAGGCCGCAAAGCCTCTTCTGGACAATCCCCCAGAGATAGTGGCCATCCACCCGGACGGCATCGACCCGACCTCGTTCTGGGCGCGTATCGCGGCCGCGCCTTCAGGGGCGCCGGACGTGGAGATCGACCCGATGAACGATCTAGCCGTTTTGCCGTACTCAAGCGGCACGACGGGGCTGTCAAAAGGCGTGATGCTTACGCACTACAACCTGACGTCCAACGTGGAGCAGTTCTTGAGACGATCAGGCGAGATTGCTCAACCGGAGCCGGAAGACGTGGTCCTTGTCCATCTGCCACTGTTTCATATCTACGGCATGAACGTGATCATGAATCCCGGCATCGCTATCGGGAATTTACAGATCATGATGGGCCGGTTCGATATGGACCTGATGCTCAACTTGATGGAACAGCACTCCGTCTCTCTCCTTTACACGGCCCCTCCCGTGCTCGTAGCCCTGTCCCAGTATCCGGGGCTCAAGGAGCACAACCTGTCTGCATTGCGCTGCATGATGATCGGAGCCGCTCCACTATCTGCAGAGTTGCAGACTCGCGTCCGTGAGGTAACCGGAATCCCGTCAATCCAGGGATACGGGATGACCGAGGCATCGCCAGTTACGAATCTTGATTTTGCTGACGCCGAGCGCGGACTGCCCGGGTCGGTAGGCCCGGCGACCGCGGACACGGAACAAAAAGTCGTCGATCTTGATTCAGGCACTACGGAGTTGCCGATAGGCGAGGAAGGCGAACTGTTGATTCGAGGCCCTCAGATCATGAAGGGCTATTTCGACGACCCGGAAGCCACAACCGAAACCCTCACGAGCGACGGCTGGCTGCACACCGGCGACATCGCTCGAGTAGACGAAAACGGCTACGTGTGGATCGTCGACCGCAAAAAGGAACTCATTAAGTACAGCGGCTTCCAGGTTCCACCAGCGGAGCTAGAAGGGCTGTTGCTTGAGCACCACGGGGTGGCCGATTGCGCTGTGATCGCAAAACCGGACGAGCAGTCCGGCGAGATACCGAAGGCTTTTGTGGTGCGGGCAAAAGGATCGTCCGTGGACGACGAAGAGCTAATTGCCTTTGTTGCCGAGCGCGTAGCCACTTTCAAACAGGTGCGCGAAGTCGAGTTCATCGACGCCATCCCGAAGAACCCATCCGGAAAGATCCTCCGTCGGGTGCTGGTTGAACAGGAACGCGCTAAGGATTAGCCGCCTAAATCAACCCAGCGTGAATACCTTGAACGCTTCGGCGAACTTGAAGCCCACTTTTGCACCTGTACGTCCGCGCCATTCACGCATCCGGGCGTCTACTTCCGGATATTGCACCTGGCTCTCGTGTGATTTCAGGGCGGCGACGGCCTTCTTCATGTCCTCTTCTTCGAGTTCGTTGAAGAAGTCACCACGTTCTGGGCCGAGCATCACCCAGACTTCGCGAACCTTATGCGGCTCGAAGCCTTCTTCAAGCAGGTCCGGGTAGGTCAAACGGTCGCGTGCCGTCGGGTAAACGGCGGACAGTGCGGCTTCACCCGCAGCCTGGTGATCGGGGTGCCCCACGTATCCTGCGATTTCCAGGCTACGCGTTGGGTTCTGGCAGATCAGGATGTCTGGCTTGTGTCTTCGAATTTCACGCGCTATAGCTTTGCGAAGGACGAGAGTCGGTTCCAGTTCAGAGTCCGGAAACCCAAGGAACTCGACTGTTTTGAGGCCCAACACCTTCCCGGCCTCGATTTGCTCCTGCTTCCGCACAGCACTAAGAGATTCCTGGGTATCTTCGGGATCGTCGCTTCCCTTGCTGCCGTCGGTACACAGTACGTACACGACCTCAATCCCCTCACGGACCAACTTGGCTACAGAGCCGGAACAGCCGTATTCAGCGTCGTCGGCGTGCGCCACGACAACCATGGCGCGTTTATAAGCCGGATTTGGATCAATCGCCCTGGGCATCTGGTTGCGACCTCCGTCGCGTCGGGAACAAACATCGACGTCCCGCGCAAGATTATTTTGGGGGGGGGTGGACTACGCCGTTGAAACGCGTCCTGAAATTTTGGACCGCTCAAGAATTATTGTTCAAGAATCTTACATCCAGAACATCATGATCTGGACGGTTAGCACTCCGGCTTACGGCCACAGCACGGGATCCCCATCGCCACGTGTCTCATGCCGGAGTTTGCTCCAGACTGTGACACCACCCTCGCCCACCACCGTGAACCGGAAGTCCTGGTTGAACAGTGCCGTGTGGCGGTCGATTCCCAAGTAAGCGAACCTTCGACTACGCAACCGGCGTACCCGCATACCGATCGATGACATCGTCTCGTAATCTGGGACGATGACCGAACCCGGCAGGATGTTGAATGCGGGGCCTGATCGTAACGCCGAACCCGGGGAGCGTTCCCCAAACATGGTCGCCGATGCGCCAGACGCCGCGACGACGCCGTTCAGTTCGATCACGTTTCCGATCGCTGCCCAGGCATTGCTGAATTGAAGCGTGTTGTACAGATATTCAGCATCGCCATCCGCCATGTAGATGACGTTGGCGTCCTCGATACGGGCCGCCAGACCTTGATCCATCGCCGAGTCGCGATCTATGACCGGAACTGCATCGGCCTCCGCTCCGAGAGCGCGGAAATAGGCGGCGCCGGTCTCCGCCAGATCCAAAGCCTTTCCCGGATCGGCCCCGGCGGCGGTCGGCAGTATGGCGACGTGCGGAGGGCCAATTACTTTATCCAACAAAATACGATCAACGTACTTCATTTCGGGCTCGAACTCGCCGCCGCCGACCAGGATAAGGATGCCGTTCATGCGGTTATATCCCCCGGTGCGTTTGCTATACGTGATAGGAATTTTATGACCGATGGCCCCGCCAGATCACTGTGGTCGAATGACCCGATATGGTCGACGTCAGGACAACATATGTATTTCACACCCGGGATGGACGCTGCGTCCTCTTCAACCCAGGCCTTCATACGGTCATGCTCACCGACGAACATGAGGGTCGGAATATCGAGTGAATGCAAATCTCCGGCGACGCCGGGCCAGTCAAGCAGGCCTTCATCGGAGAGTGCGAGCGCCTCCGGGTCAGGATCCGGGAGATCTCTGGATCTGACAGAATTCAATCCGAGGGCGCGCCTGAGCGCGCGAACACTGCCGTTCCTCAACGTTGCCGTCCGCCTATTCATACTGTCGGCCGTCAGCATTGTGGCCCGGGCGTGCATCCCGCCAACGATGAGGCTTCTGAGGTGTTCCGGTCGCTGGAACGCCATCCCGAGCGCCACACGACCGCCGAGTGAAAAGCCGAGCATGTCAAATCGGTGAGTCCCCGCGGCATTAGCTACAGCAATCACGTCCGCCATCCGCTCTTCCATTCGGTACGCCTCGATATCGTGCGGTGTGTCGCTCCTGCCGTGCCCGAGAATGTCGAAGGTAATCACTCGTGCCTGTTTCGCAAGCAGATCACGCCAACCGGCATCGATCCAGCTTTGCGCGGATTGCGCAAACCCATGGTGCATGAGTACCGGAAAGCCTTCGCCTGCGACTTCGTAGTAAAGACGGCGGCCTGACGAAGTAACGTAAGGCATACAGAAAGGGTAACTGACACGTTATCCGCGGGAAATGAGGTCCCGAGTTCATCCTGGACCAAACTCAATAAATCCCCCCGGTGGCCTATCCATGAAGGGGTCGCCACAGTTCGATAGGCACATCGTGGGGAGAGGTGACAGGAGTAGGCTCGCACCGGGCTCATTAACGAGGTCCCAGAATCCATAGGGTGCTTCTAGATGGGTCACGTAATTTTCTTCATTCACCACGCCTTTGTAGCAAAGTGGAAAATATGGAAACCCTAGATCTCCATCTCCATTCTTCAGGGTCGAATGGTAGTGATAAATCCCTTCTGGAACTTCGGGTGTAGCGCCGAAATGCCCGTTGCATTCATCAAGGGTCCCAATCCCTTCAATGAATTCGTAATCATCGATTCCGCCGTATCCGTCTTTCCCGTCTTTCAAACGGAAGGATGATGTTGTTTCGATAGTCTCACCAGACGAATCAACCTCGTATGTGCCGTAAATGGGGAAGCCGTCAAACGCAAATCCTACGACTTTCGAAATTACACTCTCCGCAACATCCACGACGTACTCAGACATGTTCGTGCGGCCTTCATCGTGCAAGTGCATGCAGTTGGAATCGTAGTGGTAGTGATATTCGCCTCCCAATGCCCACTCATCGGCTTTTGGGCCTGAGTGACCGCCACAAACACCCAGGTCAACCGGCTGGCGATCCTCCTCGAAATAGCCATACTCCGATGCGACCGCATCTCCACCCGGGCCTTCTTCGGGACCGTATATCGCAACACCAGTGACTGTGACGGCTATCGCCCCGCGTTCTGGAGCAGGTACAGGGTCTTCGTTTGATAGTTTAGGTTTGAGTGGAATGGTCCAGAGTCTCTCCGTCCATCCTGCACAACAACCTAACGTCGACTCAAAATCGTGATTCGGAGTACCCGCCGCATAGATCCAGAGATTGGTAAATACGGCTGCAGTAAATACTGAGCAAGGCCATGTTTCACCATATGCATCAGGGGTTAAATCTGCATACCGGCTGATTTCTACATCAGTGCCCATGCCCGCTGTGAACGATTGGTACTCTAAATATTTTTCATTGCCACACAGCCAGACGTCATCCCATTCTTCTGAGGCGTAATCGATTTGGATGAGCTCGGTTGCCCGGGTTGGCGTCGCAACAGGTTGGAAAAGGGATCCAATCGATGGCGTTGGTTCCGGCGTAGCGATGAGTTCTTCGAATGGAATCTCTGGCGTTGGTTCCGGCGTAGCAACGAGCTCTTCGGATGGAAGCTCCGGAGTGGTTTCGGTCGTAGCAACGGGCTCTTCGGGTTCATCATCAGACGCGGGTTCATCTGTCTCAATCAGACTCAGACGAGGAGTGGTCGCGGGACTCTCGCTGGGAGACAGTGTCAAAGCACTTGGAGCCGCCCCGGAATTCAAATGTTGATCCTCACAACTGATTACTGCGATTGCGAGGATCAACATCAATCCTGCGTGGAATATTTTCAACTTCTCGGCCGATCCAAAATGCTCTACTAGGTGATATTAAGGGCCTCACTCTACGGATGGCCCGAGGGTTGCGCTACATATATCATCCCCGTTCTATTTTCGCCTGCGGAAAATGAAAATACTGTTGTCTGCCGGGCCTCAACTTTGTGGAGGTCTCTCGTCAGCCGTTCCCGATAACCGTGTGAGCCGGTAATATCCCTGCATCGGCCGAACTATGGTCGGCCGTCACGATGTATATCCGCGCATCTGAAAGCAGGATCACGCCTTCTTGTTCTGGCGACGATTGAAACGGTTGAACGACCACTGGTCCCTATTTCTAGGGACCATCGTTGTTGGCCTCGCGTTCGTAGCTTGCAGCAGTCCCGCCTTTGACGCATCAACCGTCCAGCCTGTTCCGCAGCCGACGCCCCAACCGACGGCGACGCCTCAACCAACACCGACGCCGTTTACGATTCCACCCACCCCGACCCCATTTAGCATCCCGCCCACACCAACACCGATCACCATGCCGACCGCATTTCCGACCTCGGCGCCAGTACTTAGCACAGCAGACCTTGTCGAGGCGGCGGCGCCCTCCGTCGTCCACATCGGTGTGACTACCACGACCGGAAGCACCACGGGAACCGGGGTTGTTTGGGGGGACGGGGGATTGATCATGACGAACCGCCACGTAGTGGAGGACGCGGTACAAATTCGAGTGTCACTGGCCGATGGCCGGGTTCTAACGGGCGAGATAGTTGGGCTTGACTCATCAATAGATATCGCTGTTCTAAGAGTGGACGCGGACGACCTACTCATCGCCGCCACAGGAGATTCAGAAGTCATCCGGGTTGGCGATGATGTGGTTGCGATAGGCCACGCGCTCGATCTCCCCGGCGGTCCGACGGTCAGCAAGGGCGTGGTCAGCGCCCTGGACCGATCACTGATAGACGGCGCCGAGGTGCTTTCTGATCTGATTCAGACGGATGCCGCCATCAACCCTGGCAACAGTGGCGGGCCACTCCTAAACTCGATGGGCGAAGTAATCGGCATAAACACGGCCAAAATTCCGACAGGGGATGGCATTGGTTTCGCGATCGAGATTAATATCGCTCACGATGTCGCCCTGAGACTGGTCGCTCAAAGCGGAATCCAGCCGGGCTTTGTAGGTATCGAACCGCTCGACATCACTCCAACACTCGCTGATCAACTCTCCCTTCCGGTATTGCGTGGAGTGGGCGTGATTAGCGTCGTCCCGGGAAGCCCGGCAGAAGGGATTCTTCAGGTAGATGACGTGATCATTCAGATCAATGGCGTGGCAATTTCGGACACGCTTGCGCTTGAGCAGTTCTTGCGAACGCACCCTGCGGGAGAGGTTGTAGAAATTACGTATTTCAGGGGGAGCGCAGGGCTTCTCACAGATAGTTTGACTCTTGGCGAACGACCCGGCTAGTTAGTCCAGCGTTTAAGCCTTATTTACGGAAACCAGACAGGCATCAGGAAATTGGGAGTACACGATGAGTAAAGAACTTGCGGGCAAGGTAGCGATCGTGACCGGGGCCGGACGGCTCCGAGGTATCGGGCGCGCGTCCGCTGTGCGGCTTGCCGAGATGGGCGCTGACGTGGTCATCACCGGGACTGGACGTGATCCAGAGGCGTTCCCTGACGACGAGAAGGAGATCGGTTGGCGCGATATCGAATCTGTCGCCGATCAAGTTCGTGAGCAGGGTCAACGTGCGCTACCGTTGGTGGTCGACGTGTCTAGTTCCGAAGAAGTAGACAAGATGGTCGCCGATACGCTAAACGAGTTCGGGCGGATCGACATCTTGATCAATAACGCTGCTTTCCGACGCGGCGAGGACCGCGTGGCGGTCGTCGACCTGGACGAGGATCTTTTTCGACGAGTTCTGGACATCAAGGTCGTCGGGTCTTTCCTGTGCGCCAAGGCTGTGGCGCGGCACATGCTCGGACGGAATGCCGACAGTGGCGCAATTGTCAATCTGTCTTCCACCGCGGGCAAGCAGGGCTCTGCGAACACTTCTGCGTATAACGCAGCCAACTTCGCAATCAATGGATTTACCCAGGCACTGGCGAAAGAGCTGGCGCCGCACGGCATCGTCGTAAACGGTGTCTGCCCAGGTGCTATCGAAACGGCGCGCATGGACATCCTGGGTCGTGGCGAATTCTGGTCGAACCTAGAGTCGGGTATTCCGATGGGTCGGGCCGGGACGGATGAAGAGGTTGCAGATTTGATCGGCTTCCTGTGCTCCGACCGTGCGAGGTACATCACCGGCCAATCGATCAACATCAATGGCGGAAGTGTCACCGCGCACTAGGTGGGACTGGCGCAATTCAGCGCCATCAACGACTTTACCGGGTTCCGGGTAACGGGTAGCGTGTAGCTACGTTACTCGGGATCCTTGCCAGTGGTTAACGTACTTGTTTTGAATCTGAGCAATTTACACGGTTCCCTTCAAGTTCCGCGTGAACAGAACTCTCGTTTCTATCAAGTTTTATGACGACTCGATTTACTTCACCACGCAAGACAAGGTCTAGACCCAGACGCCCACGGATTCTCTCGGATCGGCAGGTCACCGCTCTCCGGTTTCTGGGAGCAGCGCCAGAGTCTTCGGCGTTCACTGGTCAGATAACGCGCTGCATCGCGTACATGTGTCCGTGGGCACACGATTGCGACATCGCCGCCAGTGTTCCTGCAGCTGTAGATCAGAGGGCGTGTCACCGGTTCCGCGGGGAATCGCATAGGCCGGCTTCCGGTCTCAGCGAGCACTCCCTTGACGTGCTGGCAGATCACCGCAGGCTCGGTTACGACCTCGGCGGTCCCACGAAGGCAATGCTTGATAAGGCGAGACCGGACGGTCCCACAACCAATCTGCGGTCCAAACGTCCCAGGTACCCCGTCCGGCCTGTATATCGTTTGGTTAATTAGCTTTTTCGCTGAATTCCAACGATCCCACACCGACCACTATCAGCAAATCAGCACCGCCATCTCCAAGAATTCCCGAAATGCGCGCTCCCACACTTGATGTTTCGAATAATTCATCACTGAGGGTGAGTTCGCTAGCAATCGTGCCAGTTGAAGTCGTCGCGTCGATTTCAACGCCCACGCCTTCCGAAAAAGTCACGGTCACGTCTCCGACACCCGTCTCGAACTCGTTCGATCCACCACTGACCATTACACCGTCAAACATGACCGATCCGACACCGGTCGTGAACCGGAACGATCCGTCGCCATCGACAATTCTGATATCGCCGGCTCCTACACCACCCGAGTACTCGCCAGAGACTCCTCGCAGTTCGATGTTTCCTGCCCCATCCGTTATCGTCCCGCCTGCCCGGACGTCCTTCACTGTGATCGGCCCAACTGCAGTTCCGATCTCGATAACCGTATCCGGAGGAACGGTGATTGTGAGATCGACCGCGCCTTCTGCACGGCCACCGATCAAACTCCCGCTAATGGTGGTCACGGATCGAACCGTAACAACATCACCACCAGCCGTTACGCTAAGGTCAACGTCGTTCTTATTACTTACTACGCTTAAGACCGAAATCGTGCCCTCTAGGCCCGTTTCCACAAGCACGCTTCCGTTGTCGGCACCCACCACGAGACGCGGAGAGTCACCGACCTGAAACGACTGCTCAAGGGTCTCGTCGCCACCCGCGCCGCACGCGATCAACAGAATCGATACGAACGCGAACAGCCCTGCCAAGACTGGTCGCGCTCGAAATAAAGAGGGCAAAGAGCCCTGATATCTCCCGATCCCTTGCGCGGTGGACGACCGGATCGGTGCACACTGATTGGCTGATGGCATGATCAAATAATACGTGCCAAACAGCGTCAAACGGTCTTGTTTTTCGACTTAATTCTGCAGCAACGTCGCCACCGGTGCGAGGTTATCCGGGTTTGGTTCCAGTTTGCCAATACCGGCCTCCCTCACAACCGCCACCAACGCATCACAGAACGGCGTCGGGACGCCCGTCTTTTTGCCTTGCTCCGATACGAAGCCGTTCAGGAATTCAATCTCGGTACGCCGGTGCTTAATGACATCCTGGAGGAACGATGCGCGGCCGGTCACTCCGGAGTTCGTCGCTTGCTTGTCCATCTCGATCTCAAGATCTTCGATGTTCCGCCCCTCGGCCGCGTCTACAAACATCTGCGCTGGAACGCCGAGAAGGTCGCCGATCGTGTGACCGAGCGCTCTGCCGACGCGAATAACCTCCGCTCCAACCTGCGTACGGATGTCTCGGACTCTCGGGTCTGTGCGTACCTTGTCCGAGGTGAGTCCTGTGATCCCGGCCATCGGGTTGACCATGCAGTTTATGGCCAGCTTCGCCCAGCGTTCGCCCCACAGGTTGTCTGTGAAGTAGGTGCCCTCTGAAACAGAAGATACGACCTCCACCAACTCACGGGCACGAGGGGTGTCGGAGCCGTCCTGCTCGCCGATCTTGTAGGCGAGCGGGTTGGTGTCGGTGCGAAGCACGATGCCCGGCTCGTAGCAACCCGCGGCGATGGTGATCACGCATCCGAGCGCGTTTTCTGCGCCTATCGTCTCCGCCAGTCGGTAGTCGTTTATGCCATTCTGGAAGTCCACGTATGCGCCGTCCGGCTTCAAGTAGCGCCGCATCAGCATAGCGGCCCACTCGGTGTCGTACGACTTCACCGCAACGAAAACGTAATCAAAAGGATCGTCGATCGACTGAAGTTCGTTGATGTTGATGTAGTTGGTGGGCACGTTTATTTCGTCGTCATTGTGGCGAATGGTGAGGCCGTTCGCCTTCACCGCAGCCACATGCTCCGGCCACTGATCGACGATTGTTACATCGTGTCCAGCTTTGGTAAGCATCCCCCCTGTATAACCGCCGATTGCTCCGCCGCCGATGATACCGATCCGTGGACCCATGTCTGCCACTCCAGTGAACTCTTAGGTTTGATTCCGATGAGTACGACTCGTGAATGCCGGAATATACCGCAGCCCACGCCCTGTGACGAGTCCCTACGGGATATTGGGTCACTCACCGAATAACCGCTTCCCAACATCCACCTGAACATGGACATTCGCGCAGATACGGCCACGTTCATGCGATTGCTCCAATTGGCCCTCTACAGGTATCGGTATCCGGCCGTCGACGAGATTAGAATTGCATCACCCGCACACCGGACCTGCGCGGCGAGGAAGAACAATCCCCAGATTTCATTTTGGTTCAGATGCGACCTCAGACCACATGTCCGTAACCCGGATAGACAGAGAGAACTTCCGCTGAAATACCGAGACGCTGTCGCCCAGCTGCTCTCCTTGGCGGATTTTGAGCGCAAGTCACGGGTGGGCGAGCCGCCAGACTTTCACCTCCGACGTATGGAGGTGTTACTGGCGCGTCTCGGCAATCCGGAACTCGCCACGCCAACGATCCATGTGGCCGGATCGAAGGGCAAAGGCAGCAGTTCCGCCATGATCGCCTCGGTTCTGACGGCGGCCGGGCTGCGGACCGGCCTTTTCACATCGCCACACCTGCACCGCATAACGGAGCGGATCAGGGTGGATATGAATGAGATTTCGACTGACAGGTTTTCGGCGCTCATCGAAGAGCTCTGGCCGGACGTTGAAGCCGTTGAACAGCGTGAGGACGTTGGTAAAGTCAGCGTATTCGAGTTGCTCACAGCGATGTCGTTCATAGAGTTTCGATCTGTAAAAGCGGACGTCCAGGTGATCGAGGTCGGCCTCGGCGGTCGGCTTGACGCTACGAACCTGGTGGTGCCGGATGTGGCGGTTATCACGCCGATCAGCCTAGATCACACCGCCGTCCTGGGCGACACGATCTCGAAGATCGCATTCGAGAAAGCCGGGATCATCAAGCCCGGTGTTCCTGTAGTGGTCGGAAATCAGGTCCCCGCGGCAAGGTTAGTCATCGAGGAGGCCGCCTGGAGGCGTGGCTCTGAAGTCACGTACGCCCATGATCGAATGGCCATCGTCCGTGGACCGGAACAGACGATTACGGACTACGCTAAGCCGGTGCAATGCCTGGCGCTAAAAAGTTCTTCAAATACATACGAGTTGGAGCTGCCGCTCGCTGGGGCCCATCAGGTCGACAACCTGATGACCGCCATCGCAGCGCTCGAAACGTTCGTTCGCAAACGTAATGTAACGATCAGCGCTGACTCCGTTTCACGCGGCATCGCGGGGGTCCGGTGGCCAGCGCGTGCCGAGGTACTCACATCCCCGGATGACGATATCCAGATCATCGTCGATGGCGCACACAACAGCTCTTCAGCAGCGGCGCTTGTTTCCACACTCGAGTCGCTCTTCCCGTCTGCGACGTGCCCTGTCGTTATGTACGCTGGCTCGGGAGGCCACGACTTCGCAGCGACGGCCCGTGAATTTTCCCGGCTAAATCCACGGGTGATCGTGACCCGTACCCGTCACCCGAAGGCGGTCAGCGCTGAAACAGTCGCCGAGGCACTGCGGCGCGATACTATCCCTGTTGCGGCGGTAACACCTGATGTCGAGAGCGCATTGCGTGAGGCACGGGCTATCGCTTCCACAGGAGACGTTATTGTCGCGACCGGTTCGCTGTTCTTGGCGGCTGAGGTACGAGAGATACTGCTTTCAATAACTCCAGAATTGTACCCGGACCTACGCGGCGAAATGATGCCGTCGTACGAGATTCCGACTTTAACCGCTCCGACTCAGGATCCAGAGGACCAGACCGGTCCAGAATCGCAACAAAGCGCTCCATAGCGATCGATCGACTATCCAAACTTCGATGTCAGGAATCGGTGTTAACACGATGACGGACAGCAACGGCAGACGCAGGGTTGTAGTAACCGGTGTCGGCGTAGTTTCGGCTATTGGACACGACGTAGACACGTTCTGGGATGCCCTGAAGGCAGGGAAGTCAGGAGTGACCCCTCTCCCCCTCGAAGATATCGACGACTACCCCTGTCGAATCGGCGCCACGGTCCAAGATTTTGATCCGACGACGTATATGGACCGCAAGGAGTCTCGAAGAATGGCTCGCTTCGCCCAGTTGGCCGTTGTGGCCGCGGGCGAGGCCCTTGAATCTTCAGGGCTGAGCAGGCTAGACGGCCTCTCGAACGATCAGCGAACGCGCCACGGCGTGCTTCTTGGCACCGGCATCGGCGGATACCCGGAGACGGAGGCCGCGGCACGGGTGATGGTAAAACGCAGTGGCACTCGCATATCGCCCTACTACATACCGATGATGCTGCCGAACATGGCCGCGGCAAACGTTAGCCGCGTTTACGGCGCAACCGGCTACATAGGAACGACGATCACGGCCTGCGCAGCCGGCACACAGGCGCTCGGCGAAGCGGTTGAGGTGATCCGACGTGGCGGAGCTGACGTGATGATCGCCGGCGGAGCCGAAGCCGGAATTTGTGAGATCGGACTCGGTGGGTTCTCCACAATCCACGCCCTCTCCACGAGCAGCAACGAAACGCCGGAAAAGGCGAGCCGGCCCTTTGATGCGAACCGTGACGGTTTCGTGCCGGCGGAAGGGGCCGGAATCTTGGTGCTCGAAGACCTTGAACACGCACTTGATCGCGGAGCAACCATCGTCGGCGAGATCTCTGGATGGGGCGTAACCTCGGACGCCCATCACCTCGTCCACCCACCTGAGGACGGCGCGGGCGCGGTCAGGGCGATGCTGATGGCACTTAACGATGCGGACATAGATCCGCAGGATGTCGATTACATAAACGCGCACGGCACATCGACACCCGTGAACGATGCTGCCGAGACGCGCGCGATCAAGACGGTATTCGGCGAACATGCAGCCAAAACGCCAATCAGTTCTACGAAGTCGATGATCGGACACTCGCTCGGAGCATCTGGTGGGCTGGAAGCAGCAGCAGCCATACGCACCATCAAGGACGGCGTGATCCACCCGACGATCAACTACGAGAACCCGGACCCGGCTTGCGACCTGGACTACGTGCCGAATGAGGCCCGTAAAGCCGAGGTCAACACAATCCTCTCAAACAGCTTTGGCTTCGGTGGGCAGAACGCCTGCGTTGTGATCCGTAAGTTTGAGGAATAAGCCACTCATCGACACCGATACGCCGGGACCGACTACGAATAGGATGACAAACGGTTGAATTCTCCCGTATCTGGTTTCTGTGGAAATTGCGGCGTTCGGCAAATGCCGGGTGCGAGCTTCTGTCGAGAATGTGGCACCGCTGTGCCGGCGGAATCGGTCGATCAGAATCCAACACGTGAGTACGTCCGCGCCGACGATCCGTCACAATACACGCCTATGACGATCGCCTCCGATGGCATCGCCGTACCCGGCGAGATCGCCGGCATGGGAGCTCGCACGGGCGCCTGGGTGATCACGAACATCGTCGTCGGCATCTTGGGCGCCATTCCCGGGTTGGGAGTTTTCGTATCTCTGGGCGCTTTCATCTGGACCATGTACCTGCTCCGGCGCGGACAGGACGTTGGAGCCCGAATTCTCGGCCTAAGAGTCGTGAGAGACACCGGTGAATTGGCCGGCTTCTATCACATGTGGACCCGAGGTCTGGCCTCCATAATCAGCTGTCTGGCCATCGGTGCCGGGTTCTGGACGGCTTATTCCAACCCCGATCACCAGACCTGGCACGATAAGTGGATGGGAACCTACGTCGTGAAGGCCGGGCCAGACGTGGACGGCCTCCCGGGGACCAGCTCATCGATCGCTAAGGCCTGGTTCTGGGTCAGCATTGCGGTTCCCATAGCAGGTTTGCTAGCCGTCTTAGGTTTGCTGACAGCCACCTTTTGAATCATCGACTGATTTTCAATGGTGATTTCGACAGTTAATTGCTGATCAGTCTCTGCCGTCTCGGGCATTCAGTTATCCACAAGTTGTGGTGATAAAGCGGCCGGTCTTAACCACATTTAGGGGATACAGGGTCTCGACGCGGGACCCGTGCTCGGGCTATAGTCCGAGCACCCGGTGACAGCCAGTACTTCCGCAATGAAACGGTCCGCTCCAGTTTAGGAAGTATCACGTTGGGTGGTCGCCATCGCCGTCCAATTCCGGGCTACACAGAGGTCCCGTCGCGCCTTGTTCGCACATCTACACAATCATTCTGAGTACAGCCTTCTCGACGGCCTGAGTTCAGTCAAAGACATGGCGCAACGCGCCAAAGAGCTCGGACAGAGCGCGCTTGCCCTTACGGATCACGGCGTAATGTACGGGGCGATCGACTTCTATCGCGCATGCAAGGACGTCGGGATCAAACCGATCATAGGCATGGAGGGGTACGTAGCCCAGAGCAGTCGTTTGACGCGTAACCCGGCCGACCGCTCTCCGTATCACATGACCGTGCTCGCGAAGAACGAGGTGGGCTACGGCAACCTCCTCAAGCTCGCCAGCAAAGCGCAGCTAGAGGGCTTTTACTATAAACCTCGCATGGACCGCGAAATTCTAGAAGAGCATTCCGACGGTCTCGTCATACTATCTGGCTGCCTGTCTGGAGAGATCGGAACGCATGTCGTCGGTGGCCAGATGGACAAGGCACGGGAGACGGTGGACTGGTACCGGCAGGTGTTCGGGGACGACTACTACCTAGAAGTGATGTGGCACGAGAGAATTCCGGACCAACTCACGATGAACCGTGGCGTGTTCGAACTGGCAAAAGAGACCGGGACCCCGCTGGTCGCCACAAACGACAACCACTACACCCTCCCATCCGATCACGAACTCCACGACATCCTTCTTTGCATCCAGACCAATTCGCTGGTCACGGACACCAATCGGATGAAGATGGAGGACCCGACCTTCTACCTTCGGTCAGAAGCCGAGATGACCGCGTTGTTCCCTGAACACCCGGCTGCGATCTCAAACAGTGGCCTGATCGCCGAAAAATCTGAGCTCGAGATCGACTTCACGAAGAGCCGCCTACCTCGGTATCAGACGCCGAACGGCGAATCAGCGCTGGAGTACGTGAGGCAACTATGCGAAGAGGGTCTGGGACAGCGGTATCCGAGCGCAGATCAGACGGTATGGGATCGTCTCAATTACGAACTCATGGTGATCGAAAGCACCGGGTTCCCGGACTACTTCCTCGTGGTCTGGGACATCGCCAATTTCGTTCATCGGGAGGACATTGTATTTGGTGTGCGCGGCAGCGCCGCCGCGAGCCTCGTCCTCTACTGCCTTGGTGTCACTGATATTGACCCGCTTGCCACAAAGCTGGTATTCGAGAGGTTCCTTAACCTTGAACGGCGTGAGATGCCTGACATCGACATGGACTTCCAGGACGACCGTCGTGAGGAGGTTATCCGGTACTGTCTGGACAAGTACGGCGAGGGCCACGTTGCACAGATCGTAACTTTTGGGACGATGGGAGCGAAGGCCGCTGTCCGCGACGTAGGGCGTGCGCTCGGCACGGAGTTATCCGAGGTCGACCGACTTGCACGTCTGATCCCGACGACCCTGAAAATTACGCTTGAACAGGCCATCAAAGAGACCCCTGAGTTGCAACAGGCCGCGTCGGACAACGGCAACGGGCAGCGTTTACTTGATCTGGCACAGGGGATCGAGGGCACGGTCCGTCATGCCAGCACTCACGCAGCCGGCGTAATGATCACGGAAGAGCCTCTCACGGACTTCGTCCCACTTGCCCGTGGCACTAACTCCGATACGAACGCCGTCCCGACAACGCAGTACCCGATGAAACCGCTCGACGACCTCGGCCTGCTCAAGATGGACTTCCTCGGTCTGACTAACCTGACCATCCTCGACCGTGCACTCAAGCTCATTTCTGAGACGCGTGGTGAAACGATAACGCTCCCGGACATCCCACTGGATGATCTGGCCACCTTCAAACTGCTCTCCTCCGGCGAGACGGCTGGGGTGTTCCAACTTGAAGGCTCCGGTATGCGACGCTACATCAAAGAGTTGCGTCCATCGTCGGTGATGGACGTCGCCGCCATGATCGCCCTGTATCGGCCGGGACCGATGGAGTTCATCGGCGACTTCATTAATGCAAAACACGGCCGGGCACAGATCACCTACCCGCACGATGATCTGCAGGCCCTGCTTGAAGAGACTTATGGGATCGTCGTTTACCAGGACCAGGTGCTCCTGATTGCTCAGCGCTTCGGTGGATACACACTTGGAGAGGCGGACATCCTTCGGAAGGCGATGGGCAAGAAGGACAAGGTGGTGATGGCGGCGGAGAGCGAGAAGTTCATCGCCGGCGGGATCGCCAACGGCTACACGCCTGAACTCTCGCAGCAGATGTTCAATTTGATCGAACCTTTCGCCGGATACGCGTTCAATAAGGCCCACAGCGTGTGCTACGCCATGGTTTCCTACTGGACCGCGTATCTGAAGGCCAACTACACCGTGGAGTACATGGTGGCCTTCATGGACGCAGCGACAGGCGCGCCTGAAAAACTCACCGCGGCTATCTCTGAATGCCGCCGCCTGGGCATCGCCGTCCTGGCGCCTGATGTGAACCATGGCCAGGTTGGATTCGCTGTAGACAGCAGTGACGATGGAGAGGCCATCCGATTTGGCATGGCCGCTGTCAAGAACGTGGGTGTTGGCGCGGTCAACCCGATCATAGAAGAACGAAACGCCGACGGGTCGTTCGGCTCGCTTGAAGACTTTTGCAAGCGTGTCGATTTCAACAGCCTGAACAAACGTGCACTTGAGAGCCTGATTAAGGTCGGGGCGTTTGATCGACTCGGCGATCGTGGGGCAATGATCGAGGGGCTGGACCGGATCATGTCCCTGATCCGACGCCAAACCACGTTGCGTCAGTCTGGCCAGACCACGATGTTCGATATGCTCGGCGATGCCGTAAACACACCGCTACCGGCGCTTGAGTTACCGACCGGTGGAGATGTCACGGACCACGAACGCACGCTTTGGGAGCAAGAACTACTGGGCGTGACGATTTCAGAGAACCCGATCACTCGAGCAATGTACGCGTTACAAGACGAGTCGATCGTATTTGCCAGCCAACTCACGCCCGATATGAACAACATGCAAAAATCATCGGTCGGCACGGTCGGATCGGTGGAAGAGAGGACGACCCGCAAGGGAGATCCGTTCGTAAAGGTCCAGTTCGGCCTGCTAGGCGGTGACATCGAACTGGTCATATGGTCAAACATGCTGCCGACGACAAGACATCTCTGGAAGCAGGGAACCCATGTGGCCTTAACCGGGACCGTGAAAGATCACAACGGGTACTTATCAATATCAGTAGACGGCGCACGGGAGTATTTTTTGCCCGGACATGAAGAGGCGACCCCTTTGACGAACGCACCCCCAAATTCAGCGAAGCCAGAACAGAGAGCTCATAATCCCCGCTCAGTTGCTCCGGCAGCTTCCTCGCACAACCCGAACCAGCTGAAGCCCGCTATACCTGTGGTTAATGGCACAGGTATCTCCAACGGAAACGGCGCTTCTCATGTGGAAGCAGCAACGACGGTGCCGACAGAACCGGCTCTTTCGATACGCGTATCGGAGACCGGAGTGGCCGCCGAGGATAAGAACCGTTTCGAAGACATCATCCGCCTACTCCTGAACCACAAGGGCAATCATCCATTTGTACTTGAGGTGGAGACGGGGGAGCGGGTCGTAACGCTGGCAATGCCATTTGCGATCCAACCTTGCGATGCGCTCGTGTCAAACCTGTCGGAAATGATCGGAAGCGAGAACGTTTTTTAGATACCGGGTCTGGCGAACGCCACATCCGCTCAAACCCCCGCGTAAGCCAGGAATCCTCTCGCCGGGCACCGGCGTAAACTGTATTCATGAACTGGGTTGTTTTCGCCACCGCGCCTGATCAGTTGACCGCGGAGATGTGGCAGGACCTGCTCTCACAGGCAAATATTAGGTGCCAGTTGAGGGCGGGTGATACATACGGTTTTCTTGGCGTGTCTGCGTCACCAGTCAGGCTTGTCACTCCGCAGGAAGATGCGGAGGTCGCCCGCGACGCCCTTGAGACGCTGATAAACCTCTCCGAAATCAGCATCGCCAAGCCGGGCGATCCCGACCATTTCAACTGAGCGTCCCCTCATACAAGCAGCGTGAGTTGCACACCTTCAGGTGTCTCCAGATGGCCATCCAATTGCAGTAAACGCGCCTTGAGTGGGAGTCCAATCCCTCCACCGAAACCGTGGAGTCGTCCGTTGCTTCCGACAACGCGATGACACGGGACCAGTAACGGGACTGGATTCCGAGCCATTAACTGGCCCGCAGCTCGGATGGCGTTTGGATTGCCGCCCGCCACGGCAAACCATGCGTAGGTGCGCGTCTCGCCGGCGGGTATGGCCCAACAGGCGGCACGTGCCCAGGTGAAAAATTCCGAGTCGTCGAGATCTATCGCTATCCGTGTCAGATCCTCCGGCTCCCCGGAGAATTAGCGCTCGAGACTAGCGCGAAGCTCTTCGAACCGGGACGAATCCATTTCCCCGCCGTGGATCGCCTGCCCCAGTTCCAACTCGGCCTCTGCCACGGTCAGTTCCGGAAGGGTTATCCGCTTGATGCCGTTCTCAGACGCTACTACACCGACCCAGCCATATGCCGTCTCGAAAATATCGTACTTAAGCATCGACATTGTCTCCCGCTACCTCGGACGAGGCCTGATCCTGGCCACCGGACGCCTTTGTGCTAGTCGTCCGGGAGTACAACGGTCGCTTGACAGGGTTTACAGGCGCCGCTCTGAGCGGTGACCGAGGCTTGACCCCGATCAAGCGTAATAACGACCTCCGGATCAGCGCCCATCGGACGACGGGCCACTCATCTTGAACAATCTGATGAACGCGGTCCGGAACTTCTCGAGCGCTGTACACCTCAAGCTCAAAGGCCTTCGCTATCACCTGGCCTCCCTCATCGGCGTCAGCGGCCGTTCCGCCGAGACGTAATGCGTATTCCACGGGCGTCTCATATTTTCGTCTCCCGGTTCCCGAGAGCCAGCCTAGTCGGGACATTCCTGCGTACGCACGGCCAGTTGGAGACATGTCCCAGAACCGCCAGCGCCATGCGATAACGCCGCCGATGAACGTCAGTACAAGTCCTGCTCCCACTGCGAACGGCCATACCAGCGCCAGGTTTTCAGATCGAGTCGTACTCAGCAATTCG
Source organism: Dehalococcoidia bacterium (assembly GCA_026421215.1). Lineage (GTDB taxonomy): Bacteria > Chloroflexota > Dehalococcoidia > Lucifugimonadales > Lucifugimonadaceae. The sequence continues at coordinate 6,593 of JAPKBN010000002.1, read as the reverse complement.
TCGAGATCGGGGCCCTCTCCGGACCCGAGTGGAGACGCACCGGTCTCGATGAACAGGTCCGGACCGCTCGCAAATGAATCTGCCCCCCGGAAGAACGGGACCTCCAGATCATGCAACGCACCACGCTCCAACTGCGGCGCTCCGGGCGTCGACTCCAGATCGATCCAACCGTAGTCGGGGAAGTACGCCTGTGCCCAACCGTGCCTGTCGACGTCCCGGATCAAGACTCCCCCGCGTATCGGGTCGAATACACCTGCCCGGAATCCAGTCACCATACGCGCCGGCACGCCCTGGCTCCGCAACATCACGGCAAGGGCCGATCCAAAGTACTGGGAATAGCCCTTAGGTTGATCGTCCTCACACCGGGACCCGATGGACGCCCCCTGGCACGGCTCCAGTGCAGTGTCGAACAGGAAATACGAGACTCCATCCTGCTCCGGACCCGGGCCGTCGATGTCCTGGCTGTAACCGAAGGCCCGCAGGTGCTTTGCCAGCGCCACAGACATTTCGTACGGAGTCACAGCCCCCGATTCCGTGACGATCTGATTCGCAAGGGCTACGACTTGATCTGGTAGCGTCTCAGGCAGTTGGAGATAACGGTCTGTTACCCAGAGCGGGTATTCAACGCCGGCTTGATCCAGTTGTTCTTCCGTCGCCTGCGATATCAAACGTTTAACGAGAACTGACTCGCCCGGTTCAGCACGGTCGATAAATCGAGCCGCCACCTGATCGAAAATTGGCTCCGTGATGCGCTGGATGGTTATCGATTCCAGCACGCCGCTCTTCTCTTGAAACTCAATGATTTCAAGATCCGGCGGTAATAGATTTCCGACTACCCCCTCGACCGGGTCGTTGCCGAATAAATCCGGCTCTAGATAAATATCGCGAAGAGCGTCCGCGTACGTGAGCACGTCATTAGGGAGGTTTGGATCGAGCTCACCCTCCACCATATTCAGCCTGACTCTCAGCGGTGGCAGTTCTTCAGATATGTATGGACGGTCGATATTGAGGGCGTAGTCGCCCGGGACGGCAAAACCTAGTTTATTGTCGTCCGCAACGATACGTTGCTCGACAGCGATACGCTCAAGCAGGGTCCCTTCAATTGGAAGCGTATCAGCCGGCTGCCGATTGAACTGAGTGACCGGTCCTGCCAGCCAGCCTTGTGACGTGTAAACCGAGTAAGTGCGCGCCGGATTGAGGGTCTCGTATCTGGTCTCGACGAAGAAGAGCGGCGTCTGTTTGAACTTGATCCGACCCTTGAACGCCAGCACTTGATCAAACGCCCGGAAATCGCCAGAACTTATGCCTTTGACGTTCGGGAAAAGCCGAAGCGCCTGATCCTCCAACCTGTCACGGAACGGGTCTTTCATAGCGTCCCAGGCACGGTCAAGCGTTTCCGGCCTGATCTTGTACATGGGCATGAACCCGGCGATGGCAACGACGATCGCTCCGATCACAATGGGAGCCAGGATGCTGTCCAGGCTAATGCCATGCGAGTACTGGATTCCTGCGGCGTCCCATCGCCGTCGCGTGTTGACCAGTGTCAGGTGGACGAACATTGCGATCGCTATCGCGGCGAAGAAGTAGAACGTGTATTCGAAGTCGCCGAATCTGTAACTCAGATTTGTGAGGAGCGCTATACCGAATATGAACGACGGGGCCCACGGTGTTCTCCACTTGAAAAGGCTCCAACCAGCAGCGTAAGCAACGAGCCAAGCGATTACGGAGAGGAAGACGCTGAACGGCAGGGGGTCGGTGCTGATACCGTCTGCTTTTGCGACATCAAACCAGATGTCGAGCCTGGTCCATGTATCCCAAAATCGGGCGAATACGTGAGAGCCGTCCGCGCTGGACGATACCTGCCATATCGAGAACGGCACCCCGGCCAGAATGCCAACGAGATGGTGCAACGGCCAGAGGCCGACGAGTCTCGCGAACGCAACGCCGAGCGCCGTTCCAGCAAGCACGGTCCATATGAGAATCGGGGAGTCCCCCCAATCGGCAAGCTGAACGGACCACGCGACGACGAGCGCCATCAAACCGAGAAGAACGTATGTGACCAGCCCTTCAACGCCGCTGATACCCGCTATCCGCCCTATCAACTCCAGGCTGTTCTTAGCTCGGGCAGAGACGTCGGTCTCACTTGACGCGGCCGCCCCAGACGGGTTCAGTGAACCGGTGCTCATTCGCCATCCCCCACTTCGACCGCTATCTGTTCGATCATTCCGTCCTCGGCAACAACCGGGACGGCGATCTGGAACTCGCGAATCTGATCTGTCAGAGATACGGCCACCGGTTGGCCCTGCTTGACCTGGTATGTCCTGATCCCGGCGCCTACCAGTTCGGTAAGCACATCTCTATTGGAATCGTCGTTACCTCCGGATCGCTGATCTGTATCCAAAAATGACTCGCGGTCCAACAGCGCCACAGTGATGTTGACGCCGCGTCTGGCGAGCCCCTGAAGCGCACTGACCCAGTGGTCAAAGGATGCGATCGATCTCGAAGCGGTAATCACAACAAGCGCCGTGTTGGACCCAACCGATGGCTCAAGTTCTGCGAGGATATCGACCAGTTCCACATCGCCTTCTGGCTTACTGATAGCGATGTTTCGCGTGATCTCTTCAAGTTGGGATCCCCCGCGCACGGGGAGCCGCGTTATCGGTTCGCTACCGTGCGAGAGGTAGCCGACCGGGAGCTGCATCCCCTGGTATTTTTCGATAGTGGAAATTGCGATGGTCGCCCCGTACTCGTCAGCTGACTCTGCGTTACGACCGGCGACGGTGGAAGCATGCTGGTCAAACACCACCCATACCTCACCAGCCTCGCCTTGATCAAAAAGCTTGACCATCAACTTGGACTGCCGTGCGGTGCTGGGCCAGTGAATCCGGCTCATGCTGTCGCCGGCAACGTAATCACGTACCGAAGACACGTGAGGCGAGGCGAGATGAGTTCTGCGGCGATCACCAGCGTCCCCGCTCAGGTTGAGGTTTACCTTCGCGTAGTCAGGAATGGGTACTGCCTGCGGGTAAACAAGCAGATGGTCCGAACCCTGATATTCACGTGAGTTTGGAAACAGACCGAACGGGTCTGCGGATCGAACGACAAGTGGGCCCAGTGTGAACTCGCCACGCTGGGCCATAACCGCATCGACCTGAAAACGCCGGTTCACGATTACACCCGGCATGTCAATTATCCGGCCAGCCATCACGCCGGGGATGTCCGTTAATTCTTCGATCTCTATCCACGGGTTTGGCAGTCCGCCGTTGTTGGAGATCTCAACCGTTTCCGACAGTTGTTCACCCACGCGCATCGGCCGGTTTGGGCGACGAACCTGGGCATTGATGCGCGCAAAGCCTATCCGCGACCAGATAAATGCGATGGCCAGCATGATGACAAGGACATAGCCAAGCCTGAACGAGAGCGTGAATCCCGTCCCCATCCCGGACATGAAGGTCATGATAATGACCAAGACGACTATCCCCGCGCGCCGATGCTCGTACAACCAGTCCAAAATTCGACGGTTGCGGGACCGAGTCAGAGCGCCCGAAGATCGTCTTAAACGATCAGAAGCTGTTGGTCGTGCGGTCAAAAGGTGGGCGCCTAACTGCGGGCCGGACCGCCGACCTCGGCGCCCGGTACCGGAACACTGTCAAGCACTTCACCGACCAGATCCTCGCCGTTTACCCCGCGCATTCGGGCTGCTGGTGAGATGATCAACCTGTGCGACATCACTGCCCTTGCGATGGACTTCACGTCGTCCGGTGAGGCGAAGTCACGTCCATCGATCATGGAACGTGCCTGTGCACCGCGCATGAGAGCCAGCGACGCCCTCGGTGATACGCCGAGCGAGGCGTCCGGGTGCTCACGCGTGGAGTTTGTGAGGGCGACAATGTATTCCTTGATCAGATCGTGAACATACACGTCACGCGCTGCGTTCTGGAGTTGAATAATGTCGTCCGGGTTAGCCACCGCCGTCAGATCGTCTATCGGTTCGGCGAGTATCTGACTGTCCAAAATGGCGATTTCTTGGTCCAGGGTCGGGTAACCGACCCTGACGCGCAGGAAGAAACGGTCCAGTTGTGCCTCCGGTAGCGGAAATGTGCCCTCGTACTCGATCGGGTTCTGGGTCGCCATAACCATGAACGGGTCTGCGAGCCGGTGCGTCACACCCTCCACGGTTACCTGGCGTTCCGCCATCGCCTCCAGCAGTGCTGACTGCGTCTTTGGGGTCGCCCGGTTGATCTCATCTGCGAGGACAATCTGAGAGAGAATCGGGCCGGGCCTGAACTCAAACTCGGAAGTCTTCTGATTGTAAAAAGAGACTCCTGTGATGTCGCTCGGCAAAAGGTCCGGCGTGAACTGGATTCGTTGGAAGTCAGATCCCACTGATCGAGCCATGCTACGGGCGAGCATCGTCTTGCCAACCCCCGGTACGTCTTCGATCAAAGCATGCCCACGCGAAATTAAGGCAATAACGACAAGTTCAATAACCTCGGTCTTACCGACGATCACCTTTTCGACGTTTTCAACTATTCCCCGTGCTATTAGCTCGGGCCCGGTTACCGTGGCCAAATGGATCCCTCTCGCTGGCGGTCACTACGGAGCGATAAGTGCCGTGGTTTCGTGGCGGCCAATTTCGAACGACGCTAACCCGAATCACGAGATGGTGGGCGGTGCAGGACTCGAACCTGCGACCCCCTGCTTGTAAGGCAGGTGCTCTAACCAACTGAGCTAACCGCCCGGGAGCCCGCATGCCTACCCGGATTTAGGACTGAGGTACGACCCTTGAAGGCCCGGCCGGGCGATCCGGAATTATGGTGCGCCTGGTGAGATTTGAACTCACGACTTCAGCCTTCGCAGGGCTGCGCTCTATCCGCTGAGCTACAGGCGCATGAAATTTCCGTCCCCCCGCAGGTCTGGGCCAACCATAAAGCGGGTGGTGCCGAGGGCGAGAGTCGAACTCGCACGTCCGTAAGGACACTACGTCCTGAACGTAGCGCGTCTACCATTTCGCCACCTCGGCAAGAGGTGCGATGGCCCGCAAAGAACGTAGTTCCGAGCCGACCTGCACACAAAGTATGAGATACCGATGCGCAGGCGTCCACCAATTTACGAATTATAAACGGCCAGAAGCGTGAATTGCGTGGACATGTCGTGAGAGTTCTGGGTCATGTTGTACGGGGACGGCATACCCCTATCACCCTAAACCGATAATTGGTGGGCGATGCAGGATTCGAACCTGCGACCTCCTGCGTGTGAGAACATGCACGCGATGAACGACCTGAAATTGCGCAAATTGATAACACACGCTAGGCGTTCAACGTACGTTAGCCAGAAGCGTTTTGTCGGCGTGCTGATCACTATGCTGATGGTCGTTATCCTTTCGGATTCACCGGCAGGCGCATGGTCAACATCCGACGGAGCTGTGCTGATCAACTCAACGAGTTCATCCACAGGTTCGGTTTTGGACGTGCAGGTAGACGATTCCGGTAACGTCTACTCGTGTGGTCACTTCCGGGGAACCGGTGACGTCGACCCCGACCCTGGGAACACCGAAAACGAGACGGCAACCGGGCTGAACTCGTCGCTAGTCACCAAGTACAACTCTTCAGGGAACCGTTCGTGGCACGTGCTGCTGGATGCCGACGACAACGACCAGATCTTAGACTGTGCCGTCTCCGCTGACGGTCGGGTGGCTGTCGCTGGTCGGTTCAAGGGGACCATGGACTTCGATAGTGATAACGGGTCATTGGGAACGGCTGCATCAGCCGGCGATTGGGACGCATACGTCGCCTTGATCGAGGCGGATGGAACGGTAGCTTGGGGCAAGTCGCTCGGTGGTACCGGAGACGATCAGGCGACCGGCGTAGACTTCGGCCCGTCGAACAAGGTCTACGTCACCGGTTATTTCAGCGGGACGGCAGACATCGACTTCGACCCATCAACCACCACCAACGTGACGTCAGCAGGCTTGCAGGATGTGTTCTTTAGCAAGATCACGCCGGGGGGCACCGTGAAGTGGGTCAAGACCTGGGGTGGCGTCAATGTCGACATTTCGAACGACCTGGCGATTGACCACTCTGCAGACCGTATCTACATCGGCGGTTATCTTGGCAACAACGCCACCGACTACGACCCTGGTTCGGGCACGGTGCTGATCGGCGGCACGTCCGGCGGCCAGGGTGGGTACGACTCGTGGATCTCAAAATTTACCCCGAGCGGGGACCTGGATTGGGTCAAAAACTTCGGCTCCAGCAGCCACGACAGGATCGAGGGCCTCGCAGCAGATTCGTCGGGCAATGTGTACGCCACCGGATACCAGAAGGGAACAGGCGGGGACTGGGACACCGGATCGGGCACCATTCAACTTGGTAGCAGTAACTTTGACTCGTACACCATCAAGCTCGACTCGAGCGGCGCGACCCAGTGGGCGTTCGCTGTCGGAGGATCGGACAGTAACGATAAGGGCTTCGGCGTCGCTGTGGATGGATCGGGCAACGTGTACACCACTGGCCACTACCGGGGGACAGCCGACCTGGACTCCGGGTCGGGTACGAGCAACTTCACTTCTAACGTATCGAACAAGAACGAGG
>JAPKBN010000007.1 GCA_026421215.1 Dehalococcoidia bacterium | reverse complement strand
CTCCAATAACCTCCCTCACCCTGCCCCCGAAGAGAGGGAACTCAAACAACGAACCGAGGACGTATATGACAAACAAACGTGTACTTGTGACAGGTCTCAGCGGTGCAGTTGGCTCAGCGATCCGACCAGAGCTTGAGAAGCGATACGAGATTGCGGCGCTGTCGCGTTCCGGCGTGAACGGCGTCCCGGACGCACTCAACTTCCGCGGAGCCGTTCAGGACGCGGCGGCCATCGCACCGGCGTTCATCGGCGTGGACACCGTGATCCACCTAGCGGCTGACGGCGGAGCGCACAGCACTGATGGCATGAACGCTGGCTGGGATGCCATGCTCAACAACAACGTCGTCGGTGCTTACAACGTGTTTGAAGCTGCACGCGCAGCAGGCGTGAAACGGGTTATTTTCGCCAGTACCGGCGCGACCGTCATTGGCTACGAGCAGGAATCGCCGTGGAGCGAACTGGTATCGGAAGACGACTCTGAAACACCGGTATCGTGGCCCAACGTCACCAGAGATTCGGAGCCAAAGCCACACAGCCTCTACGGCGCGAGCAAGCTCATGGGCGAAGACCTTGCTCGCTACTTCGTGAACACATCCGATATGTCCATCATCTGCCTACGCATCGGCGGTGTAGGTGCACAGGACGTGGTGAACGGAGTGCGTGGCCGGTCGATCTACTGCAGCCACGCAGACATGGCGCAGATGGCGGTGAAGTGCGTCGAGGCACCGGCATCGGTGCGCTTTGACATCTTCTACGTGGTCTCGAACAACAAGTACGGCTACCGGGACATCGATCACGCCCGAGAAGTGGTCGGATTCCAGCCGACGGGAAGCGCGGAGACGGCACCTAAGGCTTGAGCATTGTTTGGCGTCTAAAGAGTGTTCCATGCACTTGGAGATCTCCCTTATCCTGCAACTCGTCCGAGAGAGAGCCCAAGTGTTCAAAGGATGAGAGCAGGTTCATTCCCAATCACGACCGAGGGCCTGATTTAACCACCAGTCTCGTCCCACAACCGACCGCGCTCGTCATCCGCCACATCCGCAATCGAAATGCTGTCTCCGACAAGTTTTTCCGTGCGTCTGATTCGATCCCGATATCGCAGCGCCTCAGCTCGAAGCGCCACCTCCGGATCAATCCCCGACGCCTGGACACGGGCCACGGCCTCAAATAGCTGGCGACCGGCTACTGCCTCTTGCTCCGCTTCGTCGGCCCCGTTTAGCACACCATCGCCACTCGGCACCGGTAAACCGGCACGTCCCGCGCGGCGCTGTAACGCGCCGGCATACGCCAGTGCCGGCATCCCGGTTGGAAGGCCGTTGGTTATCGAATCCCGGCCTGGCTCTTTGCTCTTCAGCGCATCCCATTGCTGCGACACTTGCTCCGCCGTCTCAAGCCTCCGGCCACCTTCCTGGAACACATGTGGGTGACGGCGGACAAGCTTGTCGATCACTCCCCCGACCACATCTGCCATCGTCCACTCGCCAGCGCGTCTTGCTATGTCTGCGTGGAATGTCACCTGGACCAGCAGGTCCCCCAGCTCTTCTGCCAGTGCGTCGACATCGCCGAGGTCCAACGCTTCTAATGCCTCGTAAGACTCCTCCAGCAAGTTGGGCCGCAACGAGGCATGGGTCTGCTCCCGGTCCCATGGACAACCGCCCGCGTCTCGTAGCCTCTCAACCACGGCCAGAAGATCTTCCACAGTGCGGGACGGTGTATCAGGTCTGGGCATAGGTGTATCTCCTGGGTGATCGAACGCGTGCCGAACAAAGCACAGAAACGAGACGTTGCAACGTACCATAGGAGCCGATGAACAATCTCCGTAACAACGACCGGTTGGCATCGTCCTTCGGGTTCCGTATTGCCGTAATCGTCATGCTGGCGATCAGCCTTCCGCTTTTCTTTATCGCGTTAAATGTGCGGGTGCTCACCAACTCCCAAACGTTTTATGAGTGGGGATTCGGCGCCAATAACGTGGAGCAGCGCACTGGATTGGATGACTCGGCTCTGACCAGTGCTGCGAGCCAGATCATCGATTACTTCGGTAACGACAAGGAGTTCCTCGATCTGCGTGTCGATTTCGAAGGTCGTGAGATCGAGATGTTCAACGAGCGCGAGATCACGCACATGTCTGACGTAAAAGACGTGATGAATGTGATGTTCAAAGCCGTATGGGTCACCGGAGCTATCGTAGTGATCGTGGTCGCTGGTGGCTTTTTCTTGCTTGGCCGCGGATTCCTGCCGATGTTGCGCTCAGGGATCGTGTGGTCGACGATCGCCGGGTTGTCGGTCGCTGCACTATTTGGATTGGCTACGTTGATCGACTTCAACACGACTTTCCAGCTGTTCCACGAGGTGGTGTTCAGGAACGATTTCTGGAAACTAAACCCGTCTCAGAGCCTGCTACTACGGCTTTTCCCACAGGGCTTCTGGTTCGCAGCCACGTTGCTGCTCGTCGTGATCACGGCGGTGCAGCTGGGGATCGTGTACGGCGCGGCCTGGTTGGCTTCACGGGCGCGCGGCGCCGCGATTAATCGCCCGCGTTTGCCGCAATAACGCCCCCATCTCCCACCGGGATAGGCCAGACACCCTAGGGGTGACGGAGGGCAGAGGTCTTCACGAGAACTGGCTTAGTTCGACAGAAGCCCTTCTGGTGAAGGTTCCTCAACTACGATCTGGATCACCGTTATCGTTCAAGACATCCTAGAAACGTGGGCATATGCCCGACCACGTCTCTTTTAGGAACAAGATTCAGTCGTTCAACCAGCTATCAACAACCACCGGTAGTTCGTCCAGTCCTGAGATGGTGAAATCTGGTTGAACGCGTGGCGCACGATCGTCGTGGCCCTTTATCCATACCGCCGACATCCCGACGTCTTTGGCACCGCCGACATCGGCGTGAAGGTTGTCGCCTACGTGCAAAGCGTTCTCTGGCGCCACTCCAAGTTTTTCAAGCGTATGGGTGAACATCTTCGCCCCTGGTTTCGCCGACGCTATCTCGTTTGAGAAGGTCAGGTATTCCAGGTACTGGCTGATCCCCTCTCTGTCCAGGTAACGCCGGTAGACGCCGGGCGAGGTTGAACCGACGTTCGAGATCAGCGCCGTGCGAACTCCCATCTCTTTGATAAGACTCAGCACGCTCTGCGCGGTCGGGTAGATAGTCGGTGAATGGGCGAGGAAAGGCTCGTCGATCGCGCGGGAAAAGGCCTCGAACTGTTCATTATTAATCGACGCGCGGGCGTTGGGATCGGCGGCGGCCAGGATCTGTTGCATGCGCTCCACGGAGGTCCTGTCAAAGCCGCGGTCGTGATCCGCGTTGGTTTCTCTACCGATTGTCCTGATGGCATCACCGAGTTTCTTCGGCGGAATCGTGATCCCTGCGTCGCTCAGCGCTTGCACACCTTCTCTGACTCGCAGTTCGTGGCGGCCTGTGCTTTCTTCGAACATCAGGGTTAACCAGAGGTCGAATGTGACTGCTCTTGGTGGCTGTTGGGGTGGCACTCGTTCTCCTCGGTGGAGTGGTTTTGTAATTGAAGAAAGCCTACGTTTTTGCCCCAGAGTCCGGGCCTGCTACTCCGGTTGATGTGAGTTCTTCGATCTCTTCCGGGGTGTAGCCGGCGAACTCCAGTATCTCGTCAGTGTGCTCGCCCAGCATCGGCGCCGCTGATTCGATTCGCCCCGGGGTGCCGTGCATCTTTACGGCGATCCCGATGTTGTGGACGGGTCCTGCGACCGGGTGTTCGGTTACGACGTCCATGTTCCTTGCGAGCACCTGTTCATTTGCCCACACCTCGTCCATCTCAAATATCGGACCGGCGGGCGTCCCTGCTTCGTCGAGGATCGGCAGCCACTCCGAGGTGGTCTTCGTTTGGAACGTCGCGTCCAGTTGCTCGCGGAGCGCCGCAACGTTCTCGAGCCGCGACGCGTTGCTGTCAAATCGGGAATCTTCAAGCAGATCTGAGCGCCCGATTGCGTTCGCCAATCTCACCCAGTTGTTCTGGTTGGCTGCGCCGACATTCATGTGCCCGTCTTTCGTGGCGAAGGACTGGTACGGCGCTATAAGTCGATGCGTGGAGCCGATGCGTGGCGGTACCTCTCCGGTCGCGAAATAGAAAGCGGTCTCCCAGACGGTGTATGCCAGACCTGCCTCAAGTAATGATGTCTCCACGTGCTGGCCTTCACCCGTCCGTAGCCTTCGAATGTAGGCGGCCTCAATCGCGTGGAGCGCAAACATGCCGGCGTTGAGATCTGCGATGGGCACGCCGACCTTAAGCGGTGGCCCACCAACGTCGCCGTTGATCGCCATCTGCCCACTCATGCCCTGGGCGATCAGATCAAATCCCGGCCGGGTCGAGTACGGACCGGTCAATCCGAAGCCCGATATCGAGCAGTACACAATCGCCGGGTTCACCGCCGATATGTGCGAGTAACCGAGCCCGAGCCTATCCATAGCCCCAGGGCGCCCATTCTCGATCAGGATGTCGGACTTCTCGGCAAGCCGTTTGAAAGTCTCTTTACCTTTGTCCGCCCGCAGGTCCAGCACGATGCTGCGTTTATTGCGATTGAGTTGTAGGAACGCCGCAGATTCACCGTTTATGAAGGGCGGGCCGATGCGCCGGGTGTCATCCCCTCCGCCAGGTTTTTCCACTTTGATGACGTTCGCACCCATGTCTGACATGTGCATCGTGCAAAATGGGCCGGCTAGGATCTGTGTCGCGTCGAGCACTGTGACCCCATCTAGGGCGCGTGGCTTTGGCATCTTTTCTCCTGATATCGAGAGCGTTTAATGGCGGAGCAATGTTATCCGCTCGGAGCGCTTCCGGGTTAGTTATCTCATGAGATTTTCTGGCAGGCATAATGCGGTCCCTTGATACGTTTTGATCATCGAGCTATTTCTCGCACGAATTCATCCAGACAAGAAAGGCTTGGCCTCCCATGGCAAGCGCACCCTTCGATCTATCAGGCAAAGTAGCGCTGGTCACCGGGGGAAATGGCGGGATAGGCAAAGGAATCGCACTCGGACTTGGCCGGGCGGGCGCCAACATCGCAGTAGTGGCGCGCAACCAGGACAAGAGCGCCGGGGCGGTCGCCGAGCTTGAGGCTCTTGGAATACAGGCGATCAGCATCCGTTGCGACGTGACGGACGTCGACGACGTGGACACCGCGGTCGCAGCCTGCGTGGAGCGATTTGGCGGGCTGGACATCGTGGTCAACAACTCGGGGATCAACGTACGCAAACTGCCGCATGAACTCGACCTCGCAGAGTGGCAGACCGTTATCGACGTGAATCTGACGGGTGTTTTCCTTATGTCCAAAGCCGCGTACCCAGAGATGGTGAAACGTGGCGGCGGAAAGGTGATCAACATCGGCTCGATGATGTCGATCTTTGCCCACGAGACACTCGCCCCATACGCGGCCAGCAAGGGCGGAGTTGTTCAGTTCACGAAGGCATGCGCATCGGCGTGGGCAAAGGAAAATATCCAGGTGAACACCATCATGCCGGGCTGGATAGCGACGGACATGACGGAAACGCTACGGATAAACGTGCCAGAGAGGTACGAGACGATCAGGGCCCGTACCCCAGCGCAGCGATGGGGTCGGCCCGATGAACTTGCAGGGACCGCTGTGTTCCTTGCCACATCGGCATCGGATTTCGTGACAGGAACGGCGATCCCGGTCGACGGGGGTTACTCGATCCAGTCGTGACCGCAGATAAGTTTCGAGGCAGTAACGATCACTGATCCTCCATCGATTCGACACGAACTACTTCTGCATCCTTCCACGGAACCGGATAGCGGAAGCGTGTAACCGGTGGAGGGCTAGCCCCGCCGTTTGTACGAGGAAACCTGACACAGGAGCGGCTTGACGCTTTCGCGGCTCTTATCCGTTATCCGGGGAATACACGGTTTCCGAAAGCTCGGTCCATCCGCGGATCACAGCCGCGACTCTTCGGCGTAAACTCACTTCTTCTTCGCCCTGTCCAAAATTCTTTGGGTTAGGTGACAAGCGTGGGTAGTTCAGACCGGAGGGTTAGCGCAGTGACGTCGTCTCAGGTGCCGGGTTCGTCAGATGCCGGACGTGCTCTTGGCAATTCCATTCCCGGCGTGTATGCACGGCTTGGAGTGAGGCCCATCATCAACGCCGGAAGTTGGCTCACCGCGCTTGGCGGCAGCCTGATGGCGCCGGAGGTCCTTCGGGCGATGGAGGAGGCGTCCACGGCATTCATCGATCTGCGTGCACTTCAGACCGCGGCCGGCGAGGTGCTTGCGCGAGCGTGTGGAGCCGAGGCCGGGTTTGTCACGGGCGGTGCGGCTGCGTCAAATGTCCTAATGGCCGCGGCGTGTATGACCGGTGATGATCCCTCAAAAATCGACCGGCTCCCGGACTCGAGTGGGATGAAGAATGAGGTGGTCCTTTTCAATGGTCATGAGAATCACTACGACAGTAATTACGAGGCCTCCGGGGCCACAATAGTCCGCTGGGGTTCCTCTCGTTCCGAGAATTCAGGGAATTCCGCAACAGACAGCATCCAGGCCCAACTTGAACGGGCGTTCAGCGATCAGACCTGTGCCATGGCATGGGTCTCAGCACCGTTCATGCGCGATCCGATGCCGTTCAAGGAAGCCGCTGCATTCGCCCGCGAGCGCGACATTCCGGTCATCGTGGACGCAGCAGCGGAAGTGCCTCCGGCGGAAAATTTGACGCGCTTTATTAACGACGGCGCCGACATGGTCGGATACAGCGGAGGTAAGGGGATCGGCGGGCCTCAGGGCTCAGGCATTCTTGTCGGGCGCGAAGACCTCGTTCTGGCGGCTTACGAGAACCATCTGAACTCGGGTGGGACGCGCGCGGGGATAGGCCGCTCCGCAAAGGCTTCGAAAGAGGACATAGTCGGCCTCGTTACCGCGATCCAGATTTTTACAGACGCTGATCACGAAGCTGTCTGGGCTGGCTGGCGTGCCGGGGCGGAACACATCGTAGAACGTCTGAAGGGCATCGATGGATTGCGGATCGCTCTTGAGGACGGCGATCCCAACCGCCAGGGGCCCCAGGCGGTGATCTATTTTGAGAGTGTCTGGGATGGTCCCGATCCGGGCGAGGTGCGTGCGGCACTACTTGCCGGCGATCCAGCGATCCATGTCGGCGAAGGCGGGTACGGCGACGAGATAAATATTGTTATGGTGAACGTCCAGTCGGGCGAAGAGCGAATAATCGCCGACCGGCTGGAAGAAATCCTGGTCGAAGAAAACTAACCAACACACGGCAACCGATGATTTGAAATCGAGGGAGCATCCAATGAAAGTTATCCTCGCAAGCGATCACCTTGGCGTCGAGTTCATGGGGCGATTACGTGACACGTTCCCGGACACGGAGTTCGCGTTGGCGCTTTCTGAAGAAGAGATGATCCGGGAAGTGGCGGACGCAGAGGTTTTTCTCGGCTGGCCGAGCAAGAAAGTGTTCAGTGCCGGGACCGGGTTGAAATGGGTGCACTGCATCGGCACAGGAATCGACAACGTTGAAGCGCTCGGTGATATCGAGGCATCCGGGATTCCGATCACCAACGCACGCGGTCCGCACACGGAGCCAATGGCGGATCACACCATGCTGTTCCTCCTGTCTCTAGCGCATAACGCGAAGAAGATGCTGAACGACCAGGCGAAGGGCGAATGGGACACCAACGGGTATGACCACGTCGAGGTGTCCGGAAGTGTCATGGGCATCTATGGCTTCGGGATGATCGGCCGCGCTATCGCCCGCCGGGCGCTTGGATTTGGCATGAAGGTGATCGCCGTCGATCCCGGACCGGATGATGATGTTCCAGGAGTAAATGTCTGGGGGCTCGACCGGTTGGACGACCTGTTTCGTGCCTCAGACTGGCTGGTAGTGGCGTGTCCGCTCTTGCCAGAGACAAGCATGACCGTCGACGCCCGGCGGATCGCGCTGTTGAAATCCACTTCGTCATTGATCGTCATATCACGCGGCGGGATCGTCGACGAGGGTGATCTGTCGAACGCGCTTATCGCCGGAAACCTGGCCGGGGTCGCCCTGGACGCAACCGATCCGGAACCTCCCGCCGCCGATAGCCCGTTCTGGAGCCACCCCAATGCTCTGATCTCGTCGCACTCATCTGCGCTCACGCCAGAACTGTACGAGGGACGCCGGCAGATCGTTGTCGACAACATTCGTCACTACCTGAACGGCGAGGAACTGATACACCAGGCTGACGCCGGTAAGGGTTACTGATCCCGAGAACTGAGCCGCGAGCAGACAACTCTACCTAGGAAGGCCCGGGGGCTGTGCGCAGGACACGAAAGCTCGACGTAAACTCGAAGAACGACGGTCAACACTCGATGGAGTGGGACCTAAACCGACTTCTCAGGAGAGGAAATGCTTAAGGGAGCATTGATAGGGTTCGGAATCATGATCGGTTCGATTGCGATCCCGGGGTTTCACTGGGTAACGATCTGGTTTGGGCCGTTCGTTGCCGGTTACTTTGGCGGCGGGATCGCGAAGGCTGACGACGATAAGATCGTCAAGTTTGGGCTGCTAGTCGCCGGCATGATGCTGCTGCCCGTAGCCATCGCCTTGAGCGCCCTGTATATATTCGACGTCGGGGGATTCGTTCGTTTCTTTTTGATTGTTATGGCGATCGTGATCGTGCCGTACACGTGGTTTGGCGTGACCCTGGGCGCTCTATTTAGCTACCTTTCACGCAAGAAATCGGCCGAAAAAGAGGCCGTGGCGGAAGCCAAAACCGCCTCTTTGTAGACGCCTATCCCGTTTGTGACGTTACATAAATGCAGGAACATCCACATGTGTTTTCAACACGTGGTTCCTCAATAACCTGACTATCGTTGGGATCGGGCGGCCCTGCTCATGGACCACGTAAAGGCCCGAATGAAGCGTGATTCCGCGATGCGCATTTCAACGACCCGGGCGGCGCCATATCGCTCCAGCGGCCGTCTGGTGACGAAACCCACACCAAGTTTCATCTCAGAACACTGCATCTGGCGTGTGACTCCCCGCTGTGTGATGCCTATTCGGCGCGCCGCAGGAATCAGACTTCCGGTGTGTACAAGGCAACACATGACACATGCGGTGAGTCACACAACGTTCGTACCCACATGATCAACCGTTATACCAACGACGAATACTGGAACCGCAATTTACAATTCTGCCTGCATTACTCATAGCGAATAAAAGTCAGCTGGAAAACATTCCTGGTATCAGTTCAATTATCGCAGTTTTTCACATTTTGCCCACCGTAATCATTGTCGCTAGATAGCACGACGCAATTACGATATTCGCGCTACTTTCAGTCGTGTTTACGCCTGAAGTTGATGAGCATGAAGTACGCTCGTTGCACGATCGCGTGCTCTTACGTAAACGCCTAGTATATTCTCGGCCGATCAACTGTTCGAAATGGGATATAGGCTGCGATGAATTTTCGGACGCCAAAAGTAGCACCTATTGCGCGTCGGATTAAATGTTCCAATACATGATTACAATTTGAAAGCGAATAGATTGACTAAAATTAAGTAACTGCGATAATCTCTGGCTGTCGTCACGAATTGCTGACGATAATATTTGTCTTAATTGACGGAGCTAAGAATGCGAATCGAAGAAGCCGATCTAAATACGCTGAAGACGGCTCAACGCCGCGGACGAGTTCGCTCGCCCGAGACACAAGAGCTGATTGAAGCGATTGATTCGCTGGTTTCAGGCACTGCTAAGTCGGTAGAGATTGAGCCAGGACAGACCGCTCAGAAAGTCCGGGCCCTTGTAATGTATGCCGGGAAGGCGGCCGGGAAGAAACTCCAGGCTGCTGTCTCCGGGAACAAAGTGCTGTTCGCTCTCAAAGAAGAGAAGCGACGACCGGGACGCCCACGCAAGAACCCTGTGTGATCCTTGATCTGCTGATACAAAAAAGGGGAGCGTAATACGCTCCCCTTTTTTGTATCAGCCTATCCAGGTTTTTATTTGTTCTGCTTCGACAACATCATTCTTCGATTTATTCGGTGATTTACTCCGTTGATGGACTCTTTCACCGCCATTCGACCGATTGGACCGGATGCATACATTGAAGCAAAAACGGTTCCACCCCGGCTGATAAGGAACTCCATCGGCTGGATGAAATGACCGTGCTCGTTATACCCGAACCCGACATCAAACCCTGCCATTTGACCCTCAGTAACGCCGTACGCTATCGGCATCGTAAGCCCACACTCACCGGCCATCTCGACGGTGGTATCGCGGTCGTCGGAGGTCGCAGCGATTACGGTAACTTCAAGTTCAGTTAATTCATCCTCATGCACTTGGTAGCTGGCTAATTGCCGACGACAGTACGGTGACCAGCTACCACGATAGAAAAGAAGCGCCACATATCTCGTCGGCATTTCATCCGGCAATGTGAGAGATCCGCCATCAATCAGATTGAATGTGATCTGTGGAAGTTTGTCGCCCTGTACAAGCTTGGACAATGTCTGTGCTCCTGCTAGTACATACGAGGTCGCCGGACCGGACTAATTCGACGGATTAAGTCGACGCTGTTCTCGGCCGGTAACCGATACGATCACCTCATCTACGAACATTCGGCCGATGGGGCCAGTTGCGTACATCGAGCCGAAGATATTACCGCCACGGCTGATGAGGAACTCCATCGGCTGATGATAGTGGCCGTGATCGTCGTCGCCATACCAGGGAACGTATTCAAACGCCATCTCGTCCGACACCCCATACCCGATCGGCATTGTGAGTCCGTAGTCCTCGGCCATCTCTATGGTCGATTCCTTATCGTCTGTCGTTGCGGCCACAACTGCGACACCGAGTGAGGCGAGTTCATCCTTTTTTGCTTCGTAGCTGGCTAACTGCCGACGACAGTACGGTCACCAGTTACCGCGATAGAAAAGAAGCGCCACGTACCTCGTCACTATTTGATCCGGCAATGTGAGCGATCCACCATCAATTAGATTGAATGTGATCTGCGGAAGTTTGTCGCCCTGTGCAAGCTTGGACATGTAGTTATATGGCCTTTCCCGTGGGACACATCGTCCCGTTAGAACCCTGGCTTTGATCGAGCGTACTGGTCCGGCCACTCCACGTCATCGCCAAGTTCTATCGCTGCGTGTAGCGGCCAGTATGGATTGCGCAAGAGTTCACGCGCCAGGAAGATCACATCCGCCTTGCCGGAAGTAAGCACCTCTTCTGCCTGCGCCGATTCCGTAATCAGGCCCACTGCGCCTGAAGGCACCCCTGCGCCAGATCGGACGGCATCGGCGAACGGCACCTGATAGCCCGGCCGGAGCGTCATCTGCTGATGAGGCGAAACTCCTCCGGAGGAGCAATCCACCAGATCAACCCCGTGCTTTTTCAAAGACTTCGAGAACTCGACCGCGTCGGGCACGTCCCAACCACTGCCTTCGACCCAATCTGTGGAGGAAATGCGGACTAGAAGCGGGAGGTTCTCCGGCCACACGTCGCGTACTGCGTCTACGATCCTCAACGGGAAGCGTGCACGATTTTCGGCATTGCCGCCGTACGAGTCTTCGCGATGGTTCGAAAGCGGCGACAGAAATGTGTGAGCAAGGTAGCCGTGTGCGAAGTGAAGTTCTATTACCTTGAACCCGGCGTCCAGGCTACGTCGCGCTGCGTCGCGCCAGTCATCAACGAGGGCATCGATATCTGATTCGCTCAGTTCGTCCGGCGTCGCCCACCCCTCATCGAACGGTACCGGTGAAGCGCCGACCGGCTGCCATCCACCGTCCTCGGCGCCTACCAGACCGCTCCCGCGCCAGGGCGCTTCACGCGAGGCCTTGCGACCGGCGTGGGCGAGTTGTACGCACGGAACCGAGCCATTCTCGGAGATGAAACTCGTGATCGGCTTCCAGGCTTCGGCCTGTTCGTCGTTCCAGATACCGGCGTCCGACGGACTGATACGTCCCTCCGGATTTACTGCAGCTGCTTCGGTCATCACCATCCCGGCACCACCAACGGCTCGGGTTCCAAGGTGGACCATGTGCCACTGATTCGGGACGCCGTCCTCGCACGAATACTGGCACATAGGCGCGACGAAGAGCCGGTTCGGGAACTCTACCTCCCGCAATTTGTATGACGAAAAGAGTTGACTGATTTTCCTGTCCTTAGTGACTGGAGGCCGTATGAGGCAGAGCTATTGATACAAAAGTCGCCCGTGGTGATACACGTATTTATCCATTTATTTGGAGGTGTACGCCAGCATGCGGCCCGAATCCTAATCCCGTTGGGCCGAAACCGGTAACTCCAGCGGTCCGGAAGTCTCGGTTCAGAGGGTCATTCCTCCATCAATCACCTGGACGGAGCCGGTGATGTACTCGGTCTCGTCTGATCCGAGGTACACGGCCAGGGATGCAATCTCTTCTGGACTGCCGAGTCGCCCCATCGGTTGACGGGCGATGAAGTCCTTCCGGGCCTGCACAGGATCTTGCGAGGCGTTGATGCGGTCATCAAGTGACGGTGTCTGGACCGTGGCAGGGGCGATGGCGTTGACCCGGATGCCCTGGCCGATGAAGTCGGCGGCGACCGACTTGGTCATACCGAGAACGGCGGCCTTACTTGCGCTATACACAAACCGGTTTACGACCCCCTGCAGGCTGGACGCGACGGAGGACATGTTGATGATGCTGCCGCCGCCTTTCTCGACCATTCCAGGCAGCACGGCCTGCATCATGTGGAACATCGCGCGTACATTCAGGTTGAACGAGAAGTCCCAGTCTTCATCAGAGCATTCCAGGATGTTACCGCCGGCGACAAACCCCGCACAGTTGAACAGGATGTCCAGAGTTCCGACCTCATCAATGATTGCTCGGATGGCGTCGGGGTCCGTTACATCAAGGACCCGGGGCGTGATCCCCCGGGTGGAGTCTAGCGACCCCAGCGTTGACGGGTTGATGTCGGTCGCCCAGACGGTAGCCCCTTCGTCTGCATAAGCCAGCGCCGTGGCCCGGCCAATGCCCTGTCCTGCCGCGGTGATGAGCGCCGTTTTACCAGTAAGTCTGGCTGCCAAGGGTGCCTCCTATGTACCTAAATGATCACGCTGAATTTACTGCATTAAAAGCGAATGATCCCCGATGTACTCGATCAAGAGAACTCGGCGACTCGGCCCTTCAAGATACGGTCCAGTTCTCGACCCAGCGCCTCATGGCCAGGGTCTTCAAGACCCGGGTCCCCTGCTATCACGTCGACCGCCTCTACCCGCGCCATCGCCAGCAGATCGGCATCTGTAAGCGAGGCGATAACCAGGTCTGCGAAACCGCTCTGGCGTGTGCCGATATAGTCGCCCGGTCCACGCAATCTCAGGTCCTCTTCGGCGAGATCGAAGCCGTCAGAGGTCCGCTCGATGATTCCCATACGCTCTCGGGCATCCGCGCTAGGTTCGTCTGAGAGAAGGATGCACTGGCTGGCGTACCCACCTCGCCCTATTCGCCCACGCAACTGGTGGAGTTGCGACAAGCCGAAACGCTCTGCTCCCTCGATCAGCATTACCGTGGCATTCGGGATATCGATGCCGACCTCGATCACCGGAGTGGCAACCAGAACGTCGATCTCCCGCTCCCGGAATCGGTCCATCACCTGTTGCTTCTCGGCCAAAGGCAGACGGCCATGCAGCAATCCCACGTTCAGTTCAGCGAATGGGCCGTTTGAAAGGTACTCGTACTCCTCCACGGCCGACCGGGTACGGATCTCCTCCGACTCATTGATCAGCGGGCAGACGACGAATACCTGTCGTCCTGCGGTCACTTCGTCGATTACGAGTTTGTGGGCGTCTGATCGCTGTCCAGAGGTGCGAGCCCATAATGTTGTTATCGGTTTCCGGCCGCCGGGTAGTTGGCGGAGCGTCGTCAGATCCAGGTCTCCGTATACGGTCAGCGCGAGCGTGCGTGGTATCGGGGTTGCGGACATACCGAGTAGATGTGGGCGCGGGCTCTGATCTGCAAGGATGGCGCGTTGCTCGACGCCGAAACGGTGCTGCTCGTCCACGACGGCGAGACCGAGGGCCTTGAACTGCACCGACTCCTGTATCACGGCGTGGGTACCGACGATGATGTCGATCTCGCCAGACGCGATCTTCGCCTGCACATCGCGCTTCACTCGCGCGGTGTGGCTGCCGATCAACAATCCTATTCGCATCGGCGAGTCCAACCCCGGGACCTGCGCCTCCATGACGGGGTCGCCATCGTGCCGTTGCGGCCTTCCGGAATCCGGCTCCTCATCCGGTTCAAGCATCGACGCTTGTTCTCCAGAGACCGGCACGGCATTAAACAGGGTGCGCAGTGACAGGTAGTGTTGCTCCGCCAGCACTTCTGTCGGTGCCAGCATCGCTCCCTGGTGTCCGGAGGCCACCGCCGCAAGCAACGAGGTCACGGCGATGATGGTTTTCCCGCTGCCCACCTCGCCCTGGAGGAGACGGCCCATCGGTACTTCGGCCGAGATGTCGGAAAGCACAGTCTTTAGCGCCGCGTCCTGATCTGGTGTGAGCTCGAACTCAAGCGTCTCAAGGAACGACTTCAGAACGTCGTGGTTCGGTTTGATCGACACGCCGCCCGCCCGTTCACGCCACTCGCGTTTCCGGCGCTGAACGGCAAGCTGGTTGATGAAAAGTTCGTCAAACGCAAGCCGTCTCCGGGCTTCATGCCACTGCTCTATCGAGTCCGGGTGGTGCATCCACTGGACAGCATCTCGTAGCCCGGGAAGCACGTTGCGCTTGCGGATATCCGGATCGAGATGTTCCTCCAGGAGGGTCAATCCTGAGTCCAGCGCATTCCTAGTCGCGGTGCGCAGAGTTCGCTGATACATTCCCTCGGTGGATGGATAGATCGGCAGAAGATTTCCGGCATGGGTCAGGTTGTCTCCCCGGATAATCTCGTACTCCGGGTTTTGGAACTGCACCTGTTCTTTGTACGTTTCAACCTTCCCGCTGATAACGATCCGTGTGCCCGGCCTTAGCTGTTGTGCGAGGTAGGGCTGTCCAAACCATGTAATCCCGACGAATCCAGTGTCGTCACGGGCGGTGATGCGCGCAGCACCGCGCCTGCCGATGTTAGCGGAGGATGCCGACGTTACGGTGACAACCACGCTCATCTCTTCGCCGTATACGAGGTCGACCACTTCGCCGATTTTGGAGTAGTCCAGGTGCCGGGCCGGGTACATCCGGAGCAGCCCCCGCAGGTTAGTCACCCCGAGTCGCTTGAACCGGGAGTGGTTGGTCTTTGTAATGAATGGGAGGTCTTCGATAGACGTGTCCAGGGTTACGGGACCTGTCATAACTTTTTTAAGAACTGGTTTTTTACGCGTCCTAGTTGCCGACTTTTCTGCACTTTTGGCTGGCCGGGCCGTGGAATATATGGTCTGTTTCGACTTTGAGGGAGGCGGTTCATTGTCGCCCTCAGCAGGCTGGCTGGCCTCGATCGAAGCGTGAGCCGACTTCGCCCACTCTTCCCGTTTCGTCACGGAGAGTGATGCGTAGGACTTCGGAATGTCCAAGGGCCTAAGCTCGGCCCGGTTGGATTCCAGAAAAAGGTCCAGACCGCCCGCGACTGCTGCGTCCTCAAAACCGCGCTTCGCCTCCAGATCCAGAATACGCAGCAGCGATTCACGGGCGTTGCGCCGAGGACGCGGTGAGCGGTCTCGTATAGGCACCGTAATTAGCCGGATTTCTTGCGAATGAATCCCACGCCAAGGGAGCCCGGGCCGGCGTAGGTACCAACAACAGCGCCGATCTGCGAAATCATCACACCACCCTCTGGCGCAAGGTGCGCAAGATCCGCCGCAAGCCTCTCAATCTCTTCGGGTTCGGTCGAGTAGTGCACAGCAAGCTGATCCAACGGGGCTGCCTCTTCGACGAGCTCTTTAAGTTTTGCGAGTGCCTTGCGACGCGTGCGCGGACTCGTCACCGGTGAGGATTCCCCGTCTTCAAGCGTGATGATCGGGGTGACTTTCAGCAGACCGCCTATGAAACCCTTGACACGACCGATTCGGCCGCCCTTTACGAGGTATTCAAGCGTATCGACCATTCCGTAGAACCGGGCTCGATCCATGGCGTCATGGACGGCCTCAACAACCCCTGCCAGGTCGGCACCAGATGCAGCGGCATTCGCTGCCTCGATTACGATCAACCCGAGGGGAATCGTTGCCTGACCGGTATCAATTGTCTTTATCTTCTCCCCATCACTATTTACGTCACGGGCGCCCTGGGTGGCGGAATTGATGGTCTGACTTAGCTTGCCTGAGATGTGGATCGAGACGATACCGTCATGTTCTGCAATGAGGGATCGGTACGCCTCTGAGAAGTCTCCGAGTGAGGGCTGTGAGGTGGTCGGGAGTTCCGATTCGATCTGTAGGCGGCGATAAAACTCATCGTTGTCGATATCGATTCCGTCTTTGAACTCTTCCATTCCGAAGCGGACATTGAGGGGCACCACGGTAATTCCGTGTTTTTCGATCACGTCTTTCGGGAGATCGGACGTGCTGTCCGTGACGATAGCGATGCTCATGCGGTCCTCAATTCAGCGATCGGATTTAAACGATCGAGATTCAGCGGCGGACAAGGTGAACAGATTCGGTCTCATGGCAGCGTCAGCCGTAGGAATCACGCACAGGTTATCGCGCCGCAGGGGGAGCTGCGACCCGTGTGTCGTATTGCTGAGTCGTTATTCCCCGCTTCTGCAATCCTGACCGGGCAAATGAAACAGTCCTCAGACCGCCACCGGCTACTCAAACGCTATAAGAAAATCGTAATGTGGCTGGCCTCCACTGACGAGTTCCACCTCCGCCTCTCCCGCCACTTCTTGCACCGCATCGAGTGCCCTCTCCGCGTCCAAGACGGGTAGCTCCCTACCGGTGTAGATGGTAATCAGCCCTGCGTCTTCCGTGGACAGTTGAATCATCTGGACGAGTGCCGATACGGAGTCGTCCGCTTTCGCTATAAGTTTCCCGTCCAATAACGCCATCACATCGCCGTTCTTTATCTCCTGGCCTGACACCACAGCGTCACGCACGGCGCGTGTCACAGAGCCCACACGCACGTCAGTGGCGGCATTCGTCATGGACGCGACGTTAGCGTCAAGATCGGCGGTCGCAGAGAAGGCGAATACCGCTGTGATTCCGGCCTGCACCGACCGAGTCTGGACCACCCGGACGTCCTTGCTCGTAAGCGCAGGAACCTGCAACGCCGCGGCGACGATATTGCCGTTGTTGGGGAGCAGGATAACCTGATCTGAAGGTGCAGATTCCACGGCGTCCAGCAAGTTTCGGACGCTGGGATTCATCGTGTCCCCGCCCTGTATTGACGTGCAAGCGCCCATCCCGGCCTGAGCGAAAATCGTCTCCAGCCCTACTCCTGCGCATACGGCAATAATGGCCGTTTTTAGGTACCGGTCATCGGGATCAGGAGTTCCAGAGAGCATCCCAGGAGAGCCAGAATCGTTCACCCTCCGGTCGGCCGCCCACTCCGTCGTCTGTTCATCCATGTTGAGGATCGTTATACCCGCCAGTGTGCCCAACCCTGCGCCATATGACATCACAGGGCCAGGGTCCAGGGGATGCAGGTGGATTTTGACCGCGGTGGCGTCTCCCGCGACAACCGCCGACTCACCAAAAGTTGTCACCATGTCGCGGATAGCGACCACGTCCAGCTCTTCTCCCTCGATCAAGAACACGGTGCAGTACCCGAAGATCTCTTCCCGCGCTGCATCCATGAATTCGATCCGCACCCCGGTATCCGAGCGCGCATCAGGGTCGACGCCGATCGGCTCCGGTGAAGGAAACACTGTCGAGCCATCGCCTCGCTCCTGCGCCATCTCAAGCGCACCCGCCAGAAACACCGAAAGGCCGTATCCACCAGAATCGACCACCCCGGCTTCCATGAGAACGTCGAGCTGGGTTGGAGTCAGCGCAACCGCCGCGACCGATGCTTCCACGACCGCTTCAAGCACCTCCGCGATATCGGCTCCCGTTTCTGCGCGCTCGATTGCTATATCCGCAGCGACACGCATCACGGTCAGCATTGTCCCCTCGCGCGGGTTCGGTACGGAGTCGTATGCGGCGATCGCTCCAGCAACCATGCCTTCAGCAAACTCAGATGGCGTGATCCTTTCACGCCCGGTGGAGACAGTCGCCATCCCGCGGAAGAACTGGGCAGCGATAAGGCCGCTGTTGCCGCGGGATGCGAGCAGGGCGCTTCTGGCCATACGTTGAGCCGCATCACCGGCGTGGAAAGTGGGCTGAATAGCTGATTCTTCCACTATGGAGCGCAGCGTGAGACTCATGTTGGTCCCTGTGTCACCGTCCGGCACAGGGAACACGTTCAAGGCGTTGATCTGATCACGGTTTGTTTCCACGGCGCGGCTGCCTGCGGCCACAAGCGCGCAAAGAACCACGCCGTCGATCCACTCCCGGTTGTCGTGCCCTGATTCTGAACAGGTCAATCTGGTGCGCCCTCTTCAAAACTGCCTGCTGGACCTGCGACCATTACGATTGGGTGCCGGAAATCGTTATCAGACTCGGCCCCAATTTGTTCGTAAATGTTGTTGTAGGTAGTCTTCGGATGGTAACTTGTAGGTCTGGCGCAAGCCAATTCTTGAATTTTTCTTACCAACTGGATGCGCGCGTCCGACGCACGAGCATGTGGCGACGCATCTGCTCGATTTAATTGGGGTACTCCTGACATGGCCAAGTGCAACACCTGCGGCAAGGGCCCGCAGTTCGGTCACAACCGCAGCCACGCGATGGGGGCGACGAATCGGATGTTCAAGCCGAACCTGACCCGACGGAAGACACCGGACGGTCCCAAGAGCCACGAATACGTTTGCACTCGCTGTCTCCGAACAGAGGTCAAGGCGAAGCGCTAAACGCTTATGCCGTCTCTAGGACTGGATTGCGCACGCCGATCAAGGCGTGCGTTTACGCGTCCGGACCTATCCAGCCTGATTTGAGGCGCGAATCAGGCCTCGGTGACAGCTATTGCTTCTCGTAGGGCCGCGATCCCCGAAATAACGCCGTCCGGGTGGTTGAATATACCGGTGCCCGAAATGAGTACGGACGCGCCCGCCTCGACGCATCCGGGCGCTGTGTCCGCCTTGACCCCGCCATCGACGGCGAGATCTGCACCGTCTGCCCGCCAGGGCAGTCGGTCCGCAATCGAAGCGATCTTGGCAAGTTGGCCCGTTATGAACTGCTGGCCACCAAATCCCGGGTTTACGGTCATGACCAGCACGCGATCGATGTCCGGGAGGATCTCGTCCAGTACTGATACCGGCGTCCCCGGGTTAAGCGCCACGCCGACCTTCATGCCGGCCGCCTTGATCGCCTGCACAGTCGCGTGCAGATGTGCGCATGCCTCTACGTGGACGGTGAAATAGTCCGCACCGGCCCGTGCAAAGTCGTCCACAAATCGTCCCGGTTCCTGAACCATCATATGGATATCTACCGGGAGGCTTGTCAAGGGACGTATCCACTCAAGGACGGGCGCGCCAAACGTAATGTTCGGTACAAAAGTCCCGTCCATAACATCGAAATGGATCTCATCGCAGCCTCCATCGTTCAGGGACCTGATGTCGCGCCCGAGTTGCGAGAAGTCTGCAGCAAGAATTGATGCCGCTATCCGTACTTGATGTTTCCGTGGATTTCCAGATTCTGAAGTCACTTCCCGGCCCCCTTGAGTCGTCTTTTCGCGTCTTCCAACGCTGCCTTCACCCTGCCCGGAGCGGTGCCGCCATGCACGTCACGTGACGCTATCGAAGAGTCGATCCCGATGTCCATCACGTTCCGTTCAAATAGCGGGGACGCTGCGTAGTATTCGTCAAACGACAGGTCCTTGAAGTACCTGCCACCATCGATCAAACGGTCCGAAAGTGCAGAAACGATTACGTGTGCCTCACGGAATGGCATCCCTTTACCGACCAGGTAGTCAGCGATGTCGGTCGCCAAGACATAGCTGGACTCAGCGGCCCCACTCATCCGATCTGCATCGAAGTTGGCTCCGACGACCATTCCGGCAGACACGTCAAGGGTGGCCAGCAGCGTGTCGACACTATCGAACAATCCTTCTTTATCTTCCTGAAGGTCACGGTTGTAGGTCAGCGGAAGGCCCTTGAGGGTAGTCAGCATTGCAAACAGGTTGCCGTAGACACGGCCGGTCTTGCCTCGGGCCAACTCCGCAAAATCCGGGTTGCGCTTCTGTGGCATGATGCTGGAGCCGGTGGTGTAGTTTTCCGGGAGCGACAGGAATCCGAACTCCTCGGAAGACCAGATCACGAA
Organism: Dehalococcoidia bacterium; assembly: GCA_026421215.1. Lineage (GTDB taxonomy): Bacteria > Chloroflexota > Dehalococcoidia > Lucifugimonadales > Lucifugimonadaceae. Next base: position 38,638 of record JAPKBN010000007.1, on the reverse strand, counting down.
CTCTTCGGCGAGACGTGACAGGTGCATGGCGCTTATTGCTGCCGCGCTTAAGTACTCGAGCGCAAAATCTCTGTCAGACACGCCGTCCATGGAGTTTGCCGTGACGCCGGAGAAGCCGAGTTCCTTTGCGACAAATTCGCGGTCGATCGGGTAAGGCACTCCGGCCATCGCGCCATTGCCAAGCGTTAGTACGTCAGCCGAAGCCTGCGCTGCGGCAAAACGTGTGGCGTCACGGTCGAACATCTCGAAGTAGGCGAGAAGGTGGTGCGCAAGTAGAACCGGTTGTGCCCGCTGCAGGTGCGTGTAGCCGGGGACGACCGTGGTGAGGTTGGCCTGTGCCACGGTCACGAGTGCTCCCTGAAGAGTCCTGAGTGCACCGATGGTATCCACACAGGCCTGCTTCATATAGAGGCGCGTGTCCGTGGACACCTGGTCGTTCCTTGACCGCGCGGTGTGGAGTCTCCCGGCGACATCACCGATCAGATCGAACAGCCGGGACTCGACGTTCATGTGGATGTCTTCAAGCTCCGGCTTCCACGGGAAGTCCCCGGACTCAATCTCGATCTGGATCTTCTCGAGACCGTCGATGATCTGGTTGGCTTCGTCTTCGCCGATGATGCCCTGCCTGCTCAGCATGCGGGCGTGCGCGATCGACCCGGCGATGTCCTGCCTGTACATGCGCTGGTCGTAGTGCAGCGAGACGGTATAGTCGGACGCCAACTCGGCGCCCCGAGCGCTCGCGGCGGGGTTTGACGGGTTTGTTGAGTTTGGATCGTTGGTCATTACGCCGGATAGCTTCTCACGTCGGCGTAGGGGATCGCTAGCGGGATTGCACAACTCATGATGGCGACATTAACCCGGCAATGGGAGCCTCATCTCGATCTCCGCGGTGACCAAGAAGGCTGTTTTTGACTCTTCTGGGTTGGCGTATAGCTCGTCCCGGCCCGGCGCCAGGGACTTTCATGCCAGCCGTCCAAGACGTGACAGCACTAACATAATCCCGAATACAGCTCGAGGGAGCAAGTCGACCGAGCGGCGGCATCAGGATTAGTACATCGCAGGCCCACCGCCATTTCTTTCCCGTGTTAGAAGTCCACGTCCTCCATCATCATGGTCCCTCGCATCAGGAATCGGGACTTCTGACTTTGTCTGATCGCGGAGTCCATCGCGTCCGCGTCGCGCCACTTTTCCAGGATGCGAGCGAGCAGGCTGTTCCGGGCTTCCCGTAGATCTGGATCGTCAGCGATGTTATCGAACTCGCCCGGGTCAGCCTCCAGGTCGTACATCTCAAACTCTGGCGGTGTGCCGTGGTTGTAGGACAGCTTGTACTTGCCCGAACGGATCATCCCCCGCGGCCGGTCTGTACCGTGTGCGAGGTGCTCAACAAACGCCTCGTCCTTCCAGTCGGGCGCATCGCCGTCGATTAAGGGCAAGAGGCTATCGCCGTCCAGCTTCCACTCTTTGGGAGACACGCCCGCCAGGTCGAGGATTGTGGCGGTGATATCGACGTTGGATGTGATATTGCTTATGCGCTGGTCTTCTGGCAGGTGTCCGGGCCACGAGATCTGGAGTGGCACGCGGGCGGACTGCTCGTAGAAACACATCTTCCGCCACAGCCCGTGCTCGCCAGCCATCTCGCCGTGATCCGATGTGTGGATGATGACGGTGTTCTCCGCGAGGCCCTGTTCCTCGAGCGTGTCCATGAGTCTGCCGATGCGTTCATCAAGCTGCTCAATCATGCCGAAGTAGGCCGCACGGGCGCGCAGCACCTCGTCCTCTGTATAGGGACCGCCCAGCCCGAACATCTCCCGCAATCGCACAGCGGCGATGGGCAGGTTCTCGAGATGCCCGCGCGGGATGTTTGGCATGTCTACTCGGTCTGGGTAGTACTTGGAAAAGTAGGGTTCAGGGACGATGTATGGGAAGTGCGGGGCGATGAATCCGACGCACAATGCAAATGGGTTTTCCTTGCGCGCGGGGTCGGACAGGTACGCGTGCGCGGCGTCCTCAAAACTCTGGTCGTCTTCGATCACCTTGTGAGTTCCGGGGCCGGCTTGCTTCACTTCCGGCCACGCCTCACCGGCCTTCGGAAAATTCGACGCGAGATCGAGTCCTTCCGGCACGTCGGTCGGTGGCTCCGGCGCTTCGCCCCACGGAAATACCGGATGCACATTTGCGGCATGCGGGTCATGCGCAATCTGTTCATTGAATCCGTGGAGGGCGTGCCGACCGAGCATGTGCATCTTGCCGTCCAGAGCGGTGTCATATCCCTGTGATCGAAGCAGGTATGGCCAGGTCATCTCGCCTAGATAGAGAGGCGTGGCGTTGTCCCAACCACGGATGGTGCTGACGAATTTGCCGGTCATGAACGACAGCCTGGACGGGACACACAACGGCGAGTTGGTGTAGTGGGCGTCGAAGGTAGTCCCCTGTGCCGCAAGCCGGTCCATGTTGGGCGTGTCAACAAGCGGATGTCCGTACGTGGAGCTAAACATCGGTCCATGTTCGTCGGACATGATGACGAGAATATTTGGCTTGTCAGTGGACATCATTTACTGACTGCTTTCTATGTGGATTCTGGCGTCTATATGGCCACTTCGAGTCGGGCGGAGTCGAATCCAGCGTCTGGATGAACGAAGGGCGGCCCGCTCCCCGTCTCTTCCGGACTACACGGGAATCGTCCATGGTTGTACTGATCGATTAGTCCAAGACGAATGACACTTTCGTGAGCCTGAATACAGGCGATCTGCACGCCGAGTGATGCTGGAGGTGGGGTCATAATGTCGTGGTTTTACCTCAATAGTTTCTACTCCGGCCGTCTCAGCACCAGAAACTTTCGGCGAAGGCTGAGAATCTGCTCCTCACGATGATTGTGGGCGATGGTCTCCGCGTACACCACCCCTCGATCTGCCTTCGATCGGGATGGCGTGATACCGAGGATTTCTGACGCGGCGTAGATAGTGTCGCCAATGTGGACAGGTCCGTCATGCTTAACGGTTTCGTACTCCAGGTTGGCGATTGCCTTGCCAGAGAGCGCCCGGACCGTCATCCCGACCACGATTGAAAACACTAGCGTGCCGTTAACAAGAATCTTCCCGTGCTGACCAGCCCGGTTCCACGCCTCGTCGATATGGAGTGGGTGGTGGTTCATAACCAGGAGACTATGGATGTGGTTGTCGGCCTCGGTGATGGTCTTCCCCGGCCAGTGCTTCCAGGTGTCTCCCACGTGAAACTCTTCGAGGTAAGATCCGAATGCGTCTCGTTCGTCGTATGCGGTCACTGGATGTTCCTTGATCCTCGGCGTTTGAAATCGTTAAAGGACGAAGGACTGCCCCCTCACCCCGGCCCGCTCCCGCTGGGGGAAGGGGTAACACGGAGCCCGCCTAGCGAGCGTCGTGCATCGTCTGGGTTCTGTGCTGGATACGGGCGGGCAGACTGTATATATCGATGAATCCCGTAGCCGCCAGGTGATCGAACTCATCCTCTTTTGAGTAGGTCGCTAGCCCGAAGTCGTACAGCGAGTACTCGGACCGACGCCCGGTAACGACCACCGAGCCTTTGTAAAGCTTCACACGAACATCGCCGGTCACGTAGCGCATCGTGCTATCGATCATGGCGTCCAAGTCTTCCCGATACCCAGTGAACCAGCGACCGTCGTATACCAAGTCGGCGTACTGCTGGCCGACATAAGCGCGCATACGCTGCTGGTCACGCGCCAGGCACGCAGTTTCGAGCGCCCTGAGCGCGTCGTGCAACACCACGGCCGCTGGCGTCTCGTACACCTCACGTGACTTGATGCCAACGAGCCTGTTCTCCAGATGGTCGATTCGTCCGACGCCGTGCTCACCTGCAATGTCGTTGAGTTTCTCGATAAGCGGCACACCGTCCAGCTTCTGGCCATCAAGGGATACCGGAACGCCCTGTTCAAACGAGATCTCGATTTCGACCGCCTCGTCTGGAGTGTCGGTCGCTGGCTTTGTCCATGAGTAAGCGTCCTCGGGCGGTGCGAACCATGTGTCTTCCAGGTCTTCGCCCTCGATGGCCTGGCCCCACAGATTACGGTCGATCGAGTAGACCCGCTGATCATCACCGACCTCACGTACGTCCAGCCCGGCCTTCGCAGCGTAAAGTTTTTCCTCGTCGCGAGACATGCCCCACTCGCGGGCGGGGGCGATGATTTTGAGCGGGTCGCCATGGGCCGCGAGGGTCATGATGCCTGCATCGAACCGGACCTGGTCGTTGCCCTTGCCGGTGCAACCGTGGGCTACGGCTGTCGCTCCGACCTGCCGCGCAGCCTCAACCAGCTTCTTTGCCATGAGCGGCCTGCCGAGCGCCGTTGAAAGGGCGTACACGCCCTCGTACATAGCTCCGGCTTTGAGACCGTTCCAGATGTAACCTTGAACAAACTCATCGCGGACGTCCCATATAAGGGATTCGGTCACGCCGGCCTGCCTAGCGCGGTCTCTCACGCCATCAAGCTCAGGACCTGCGCCGAGGTCAACCGTGAGCGTCACGACGTCCATGTCGTACTGCTCCTGTATCCACACTGCGCTGATTGTGGAGTCCATGCCGCCGCTGTAGGCGAGCACACATTTTTCTCTTGCCATTATCTTGTCCTGGGGATGTTCTTTAGGGCGTCCGCTGTCGTGCCCTCGTCGGTTTGTTTTCGGTGGATGCTGATTGGCGTTCAGATTGAGTGGATTTTCCTTCACCTCAGCCCTCTCCCAGTGGGAGAAAAGGTTTTGATTTGGGGCAGCATCGTAGAACGCAGATCCGGCCCGGCGGGTTGGTGCCGGGCCAATGCTTATCCAGTTTAGAACTTAGATCAGGCTCCGAACACCTTTGCGAGTGCCGCATCCAGAATTCCGACCGCCTCGTCGATCTCTTCGATGCTCGTCGTGAGCGGCGGCATGAAGCGGATCATGTTGGGGCGAACAGCGTTTAGGAGCAGGCCGTTGGCGACCGTTTCACCTATCACAGCACCCGCGTTGTCCTCGCTCATCTGGATGGCGAGCAACATCCCCATGCCCCGGACCTCGGTGATGAAGTCGTACTTCTCCATAAGCCCTGTGAGCTGGCCCTTAAGGTACGCGCCTGTCTCGGCGCCCTTCTCCGACCAGTTCTCGTCGACGACAACCTTGGCTCCGGCCCAACCGGCGGCGGTCGTAAGCGCATTCCCGCCAAAGGTAGACCCGTGGTCGCCCGGCTCCAGTACGGCGTACTCCTGCTTGCACAGGAAAGCGCCAAGTGGTGCACCCGCTCCGAGACCCTTCGCCATGCTGATAGCGTCTGGCTCGAAGCCGAACTGCTCGTAACCGAACAGGGTCCCGAGCCGCCCCATGCCGGTCTGCACTTCGTCGGCGATGAGCACGAGATCGTTTTCGTCACACCACGAGCGCACTTGCTTAAAGTAGTCCGGCGCGGGCACATTCACTCCACCCTCGCCCTGGACCGGCTCAAGCATCACAGCGCAGGTCTTATCGTTGGTCGCAGCCTTGATCGCATCGATGTCGTCATAGTCGACATTTACGTAACCGGGAGCCAGCGGGCGCCAGTTGTCCTGATAGTGCGCCTGGCCGGTGGCGGCCATCATACCCATCGTGCGGCCGTGGAAGGAATTATTGGCCGTAATGATCTCGTAGGCACCGTTTTTCTTGACCTTGCCGTATTTGCGGGCAAGCTTTGTGACCCCTTCGTTGGCTTCGGCCCCAGAGTTGCAGAAGAAGACCCGGTCCATGACCGAATTGTCTATCAGGATCTGGGCCAGCTTGAGCTGTGGGATCGTGTAGAACAGATTGGACATCTGGAGGATCTTGCCCGCCTGCTCAACGATGGCCGCAGTTACGGCGGGGTGTGAGTGGCCAACGTTCAAAACGGCCCACCCTGCGGTGAAGTCCAGGTAGCGCTTGCCGTCGGTGTCGTAAACGCAAGTGCCTTCAGCATGGTCGAGGACCATCGGCATGCGGTTGACTACCTGCATGTAGTAGTCGGCTTCGATCTGCTTCCACTGTTCCCCTGTGGTGGTCATGTTGTTGCTCCTACTGGTTTGTCTGATGGTGTTGAGTTTATGGGATTTGGATGGCCTGATTGTTCAACGTTTCGGAGGGCGGGCGCAGGGCGCATAGTCATTCACCCCTGCAATGTTTTGCTCAGATTTAGGTGGCTCCGAAGATGGTTTATTCTCTCAAAGCCAATGCTAGTGTGCCTCGTATTCCCGTCGCCGGGAGGTGCGTCAATATACACCTCGTCACGGTGTCCTCTGGCATCACGTGATCCGGGTGCCGATGTCGTTGCCTGAAACGCACTGAAGTAGTGCTCCAGCAATTCGTCCGTCGATGATGTAGCCGGCGCGTACCGTCTCCACGGCAAATGCGCATGCCTCAATCTTGGGAATCATCCCGCCATTCGCTATGCCACTATCGATCAGGTCTTTCGCCTGACGACGGGTCATTCGAGGTATGAGCCTTCTGGTAGCGTCAAGTACGCCCGATACGTCGGTCTGGAAAACCAGGATCGCTGCTCCAAGTACTGCCGCTAGGTGACCTGCCGTGGTGTCAGCGTTGATGTTGAGAATACGGTCTGAACCGTCAGGGTGCTCCGGGTTCACGTTCAGCGCTGCCGGAGCGATCACCGGGATCGCGCCCGTTTCCATCACGGCCGTTATGGTGCTGGCGTCTGCTTCGATGATTTTTCCGACCATGCCAAGTTCGGGATCAAGGACTTCGGCCTTGAGCATCCCGCCGTCAACTCCGGCAAGCCCGACGGCTTTCCCACCGGCTGCTGCAATTTCAGCGACAAGTTGTGCGTTGACGAGTCCACAAAGGACCGCAACTGCGACATCCAGAGTCGGCTTGTCCGTCTTACGCAGGCCGCGCACGAATTCAGGCTGGATGCCCTGAAGGCGGACCCAGTCCGAGATCACCTTCCCGCCGCCGTGGACGACGACCGGCTTCAAGCCCTGCTTCTGCAGCGCTATCAGGTCCGGCATGGTCGAGTCGCCCTCGCCGAGGGTGGACCCGCCGACCTTAACGACGACGATGTCGCCAGCGCGCGCGCCGCGCCCACTTCTTCTGATGCGTGATCCTGATACGGACGTCATCGTGCTAATCGTTGCAACCTCTACCCGTTTACGTGGTGTAGGCGGAGTTGAAGACTACGTACTCCTCGGTGAGGTCACATCCCCAGGCCTCGCCAAAACCGTCGCCTACATTCAGGCCGACGCGTAGCCGCACCTCATCTTCCCCGAGAGCGGAGACTACGCTAGGGATGCTGTACGAGATCGCCTTGCCTTCAAACACGATCTGGATGTCGTTGACGAAGACTTCGATCAGGGATTCGGTTAACGGGATCTGGCTCTTGCCTACGGCCATCAAGATCCGGCCCCAGTTGGGGTCCTTTCCGTAAACGGCGGTGCGCACAAGTAGTGATGCGGCGACCGAGCGAGCAGCCTTGCGTGCGTCCTCATCTGAGTGGGCTCCGTCGACCGTAACCTCGATCAAGGTCTGCGCACCTTCGCCGTCCCGTGCCATTTCACGTGCAAGCCAGCGGGTCACGTAGTCCACGGCCGTGGCAAACGTCGCTGAATCATCAGAGTCACCGGCCAGGAGCGAGTTACCCGCCGCGCCGTTGGCCATTAGAAGAACGGTGTCGTTTGTGGACTGGTCACCGTCGATGTCGATCTGGTTAAAGCTGAGTGTGACGGCGTGAGAGAGGGTCTTTTGCAGGAACGATTTCTCCACGGCCGCGTCCGTGGTCAGGAATGCCAGCATCGTCGCCATGTTGGGGTGGATCATGCCGGAACCCTTAGCGCAGCCGCCGATGGTCACGGTCAATCCGCCGACGTCGATCCGTACGGCAATCGCTTTCCGGTGCGTGTCAGTAGTCATGATGGCCGCAGCGAACCCGTCACCGTCGTTATCACCGAGTTCGATCTGCGGGATGTGTTCCCGCATGAGCGCCATCGGAAGCTCTACACCGATCACGCCGGTAGAAGCAATCAGTACCTCGTCCGAGCCGACACCCAGTTTTTCTGCGGCGATCGCCGACGCCTCACGAGCGTCGATTAGACCCTGCTCACCGACTGCACAGTTGGCGACTCCGCTGTTTGCGATGACGCCCCGAACTTCCCCACCGCCATCTACTACCGCTTTGGAAAGGGTCACGGATGGTGATAGGACCGAGTTCTGGCTGAACGTTCCGGCGACAGTGCACGGTCGATCAGACAGCAGCAAGCCGATGTCGCGCTTGTCCGCACCGGCCGTCTTGATGCCAGCAAAAATCGCTCCGGCGGAAAAACCCTCTGCGGACGTGACGCCCCCGGAGTTGACTGTAGTCATATCCAAACTCATGTTTTCGTCCCCGATTTCGTCATCAAATAATCCGAGCGCTTGCGCACGCTTCGCCTGTTGAATCAGTGCCGATGCCCGCTGTCTTGTCACTGGCGGAAGTAGCGCCGCCCCGATCTCTCCCGGTTTCATGCCTTGATCGAGCAAGCGAAGCACTTCGCGATAACGAGGCAACGCTTGTAACTGACGCGCCCGTGCGCCAGCCAGTTGTACGGTTCGATCGAATGGCATCGGAGAACTATGCACTATTGCAGTATTGTGGTCAACTGCGCAATAGTTCAGTTATATTTTTAGATCGCAATGTCAATCCAGTTAAGAGAACGGAACCGTCGATCGGGGTTAACAGCTTTGTCACGATCTGTTTACTGGACTATTGCTTACTTGATAATCAGGTCATTTCCCGATGGTCGACGTAATTCAACCCGCACCGGTGATACGATTCTGTTTCGACTTCAAAATCAGCGCCGCTAAGTCGGCCTGCCTATATCCAAATAACCGACAGGATTCCGATTGCAGAACGGCAGTAAACAGAACCTGGTGTGGCTCGACCTTGAGATGACCGGGCTCGAGCCCGACAAGGATGTGATCGTCCAGATAGCGGCGATCGTCACAGATAGAGACCTCAACGAGATTGCGGAGCCGATGGAGTTCACCATCTGGCACCCGTCCGAGACGATGGACCGCATGACGCCGTTCGTCCGCGATATGCACGAACGATCCGGGTTGCTCAGGCAGATCCAACAGTCGAAAACGTCTCTTGAGGAAGCGGAGCGAGAGGTGCTGACCCTGATCTCGATGCACTGCGACTACGGGACCGCCCGTCTTTGCGGTAACTCGATCTGGCAGGATCGGCGCTTCCTTGAGCGCTACATGCCTGCGCTCGAAAATTATCTGCACTACAGGATGATCGACGTGTCATCAATAAAAGAGCTGGCCGACTGGTGGTACGGAATCAACCATCGCAAGCCGAACGGCGCGCAACACACGGCGCTCTGGGACACACGTCAGTCGATCGCTGAGTTGAAGTACTACCGCGAAAAGGTTTTCAGGCCTGATAAGGACACCGGAAACTAGAGCGGGTTGATGGGATGGGCGCGATTAGGCGCATTGGCATCTGACACCCCTTTTCCTCCGAAGAGGAGAGGAAGCAAGTTGTTTGCAAGGTGTCTTGAACCTCTTGGCGGCGCAGCTGTTGGGGCGGGCTTGATCCACCCGCCGCCCGTTTAAGCAAATAGCCAGTCGTCCAGACACCGATCGTTGGTCCTCCCTGACCCGAGTCCTATCCCACCGGGAGAGGAGGCAACGTTGATGCCGGTACGCTCTTCAGATCAAACCTGTTACGCCGCCTCTATCGATGCCCCTATTGAGAATGATTGGAGTCTGTCTCGATAGAATTCGGCGGTCTCCAGCGGGCAGACGGTGACGACAGCCGTACCATCTGTGTGTGCGTCCATCATTACCTTGATTGCATGCTGTTCGTTGAGCGTAGGCACGGACTGCAGGAGTGCGTCCACCACGTGTTCCATTGAATTCACGTCATCGTTGTGCAGGATCACGGCATATCTTGGGACATGCTCTGTCAAAGAGCGTTCGAGTATCTCTTGCTCGACCTCCGGGCTCGTCATCATCAACCCGTCCGAACCCGATCCCGCTAGCAGGGATTCACGCATGAAGTTCGTCCGTCTCGGTGGATAGCGCTCCGTAAAGGTCTGGTCGGCGGTCCCTGAAGAACGGCGTCAGGCGGCGCGTCCGCTCGAAAAGTTCTCGATCAAGATCGGCCACGATGATGTCGTCTCTTTCCTCAGCCTGAACAACGGTCTCACCGTCCGGTCCCACCAGCTTCGTGCCGCCGAAAAACACCGCCTTCCCTTCCTGTCCCACATGGTTGACAGGCGCGAGGTAGGCCACGTTCTCGTACGCGCGTGTCTGTATTAAGGAGTCCCACCAGCGCATCCACCGTCCGCGGTCCATAAACTCCTCGCCGGCGACACCCGGAGCGCTTGTGTGTTCAGAGTTGTGCTCGGAGCCAACGTAGCCACCGGGGATGCAGTACGGGGCGATGATCAACTCCGCTCCCTGGACGGCGAGAATCCTGGCGCTCTCCGGGAACGACAGGTCGTAGCAGATATTGATGCCGACCTTCCACCCGTTGATATCGATGAGCGGAAATTTGGTGCCGTACCGGAAATAGATCTTCTCCACGGCTCGCAGGCCGGCTGGGTGCGTCTTTCGGTACTTCTCGACGATATGGCCGTTCGAGTCGATCACCATCGCCGTGTCGTAGTACAGCCCGGGCGACTCTTCTTCGTAGATGGTCGAAATGATGTGGACGCCATGCTCGCGCGCCTTTTCCTTTATCCGTACAGTCGCCGGCCCGGCGTCTGACTCCGCCCAGGACTGGTATTCAAGGTCTCGGAACTGGGCGAAATAGATGGCGTTAAAGAACTCCGGGAGGACGATCAAATCCGCGCCGTGGTCGCGGGCCGCCCGGTCTATGTACTCGCAGGCGCGATCGACGTTACCGGGACGGTCTTCTGTTGCGTTCATCTGTATCAGAGCGAGGCGCATACGTGGCCTTTTCTTAACCGTCTATTGACGTTTTTGGTGTAATCAAGAATCCCTGTCTGGAAATATTCGCCTCCCGATATTAGCGGACGCCTCTATTCAGTGTTAGCCCATCGGACCACCACTGACCTGTTCCCTTTAGACGGTACCAATCAATAAATTAGAGGCTGGGCGTCTCAAGACATGCCGAGAAGAGGGAATTCGCCAGAACCGATTCCGAACGAGTTGAGACAGGTAGAAATCTCTGTACCCAGTGGCAAGACGGTCGCGCTTTCTGTCAGGGAGACCGGTGTCACAGAACAGACCAAGTAACGGTGGCGTGCGCGTTCCGCTGGTTCAGTTTTGATCAGGCGAGAAACTGAAGCGCCCTGAGAAACAACCCTCCAAGCTCAAACGAGCCGTTGCAGAGTTGAAGCTGGATAAGCTGATCCTGAAAAAAGCGGCCGAGCTAAATTTCTAAGCCCTTCCCGCAGTCGCAAGTGCGTCAAGCTTGTTCGGTCCCAACGGAATCAAGGAGATCCCATTCTCCGAAGCCGACAGCCAATCGAGGTGAGATCGGTAGCCACCGAAGTTAACAATCAGCTCTTCACCATCGCCTGCCCACATTGCGTCTGTAACGTCGTCGACCGGGGTTTCTTACTTTATGACGCCGATTCGGTCATCGCCGAACTAGAGGATCTTGATGTCATGGCTCCATATGGGGACAGTCCCATCGCCCGTTCAAGGGTTCAGGTTAATGCGGGCTCGTTCAGCCTGCTGTAGATCTGGACACGGTGGCGGCAGGCGTCGGCGATGAGAACGAGACCGTCTGAGTTGGTCTCGATTGCCGATGGACGCCAGAAACGCTTCTCTTCCTCGAAGAGCCCTGCGTTCTCCCGCCAGCCGGCTTGTTCCGGGTTCACGGCGATGAATTCCTGACACCACTTCGACAATGTTGCGTCCCCAAAAAGTGTTTCCGTATGCGCTCCACGGTTGTCGAACACCTGTACCCGGTCGTTACGCCAGTCGGCCACATAGACTTGACCCCGATGATCAACATGCACGCCCGACGGACGGTCGAATCTGCCGTCAGCGGTACCACTCGAGCCAAACATAGAGACGAATTCGCCATCGGCTGTGAATCGTTGAATGCGGTCGTTTCGCCAATCGGCCACCCAGATATCTCCGACGGAATCCACGGAAATGCCCCAGGCAAAATTGAACTCGCCTGGTCCGCCACCATCAGACCCAAACGAAGATATGTATTGACCATCCGGTGTCATCTTCTGGATCCGGGAATTCAGATGGTCCATCACGAGAACGTTATCGTCCGAATCGACGGCTAGTCCCGAAGGACGGTTAAATTGACCGGGCTCAGAGCCAAATTCGCCCCATCGCTCAATGAAGTTCCCCTCGCGATCGAATACGGAGATGTTGTTCATGTGCTCGTCTGAGACGTACAAACGGTCCCGACTATCAAATGCCAGAGCGGTTGGCATAGTTGTCTGTCCCGGGTCAGTGCCCCAGTTGGCGAACTCGTACAGAAACTCTGAGTCCAGGGTCTGTGCACTCACACGAACATTCTTGTTACTGGCGTTAGATCTGCTCAGTACGAACAACCGACCGGTGCTGTCGAACCGCAGATCGATCGGATTCATAAAGCCGCGGCCCAGAAAAGATGCGATTCCGATGGTGTCGTGGTAAGAAAAGTTCTGAAGTGACATCGGGATGCCCACCTACACTGCCACCAGATCAAGCTGGCCAAACCGGCTGTTCAATATGGGCTCTGACTCCAACTCCAAGAAACTTTCAAGAATCGTCGCGTAGACATCTCGATAGTCAGTGTTGAATCGAACATCACCATCCAGTTGAGCATTCGGGTCAAGGTTTGGATATTCCCCGTACAGACCGCCCTTCACCGAAGGTCCGATTAAGAAAGCACAACCTCCCGAGCCGTGGTCGGTGCCAGTTCCGTTATCCGCCACCCGGCGACCGAACTCGCTGAAAATCCACATCACCGTGTCATCCGCAGCACCCTGTTCTTCGATGTCCGACCAGAAGCAATCGATCGCCTCAGAAAGCTGATCCCACAGCAAGGTGTGGTTCACAAGCTCGTTCGTATGCGTATCGAAACTGCCATGTGCTGTGTAGAAGATACGGGTGCCGAGATGCGCCGATGTAACCTGCGCAACGCCCTTCAGGCTTTGCGCAATCGGGTTGGCTTCAGGATATTCGACGCTCGATTTATGGTGACTCGGTGCCTGGCGCAACAGGTCAGCGCCATCAAGAGCACCTCTCCCGGTCTGTAGGATTCGCAGAGAAGGAATCCCATCCTCAGACATCGGCTGGTAGATCCGGCTTACCGTATCGAGCAGGGCATCCGTGTTTTGTGCACCTGCAAGCCCCGTGTAAAGGCCATACGACTCCAGCGCTCCAACCGAGGCTACTGATACACCGGGGTAAGCGAGCGCTCTGGGAAGTCCGCGTCCGAAGTTGACCGCGGTAACCGGGTTCTTGCCCTCGGGATCCAGAGCCCGCGTGACTTTACCCAGCCAGCCCTCGGATGAACTGGTGAACGGCTCAGCTGTATGCCAGATGTCCATCGACCGGAAGTGCGAACGATTGGGTTCCGGGTAACCGATGCCCATGAAGACGGCGACCATCCCGCGGTCATACATTCTCTTAATCGGCGCCATATGCGAGTTGAAGCCGATGCGATCGTCCACTGAAATAACCGACTCACCATGTAGCCCCATGTTGGGGCGATAGTCGTAGTAAAGGCCGTCCTGGTACGGCACGACGGTGTTGAGGTAGTCATTGCCGCCCGAGAGTTGGACTACAACCAGATTTTTGCCGCCGGGGCCGTTACTCGCCAAGTGAATTTCCTCCGTAGTTAGCAGTACTGGTAATCCGGTGTTGAGACGATCAGCTGGAACATCTCGATTGTGCGGTCAATGGAATCAGAGGCATCAGCCTCCCAGGGAATTCCATAACTGTCTGCATGGTCGACAAGTATCGACCTGGTTCGAGGCGATAACTCGATAGCCCCCATAGCATCGAGACAGGCTTCGACGAATTCAGCGCCATCGAGTTCGTTACCAGAGTTACGCACCCGGGTGAGCATCCGTTGAACGCCGCGTCCGTCAACTCGAGAAATCTCGCTAGATGCAAAATTAATCCGTTCAATAAGTGCGCCACTATCCACCCATTCTTCACCCTCATGCCAGCCCTCAACACTTGGTGGATTCAGGAGATGCTGACCCATGAACATCGTGTTGTTCGCAAGCATCCCTGAATCAAGTTCCGGCACATCAAACCGGTCGACCAGTCGTGTGGTCCCGAATACCAGGTCTGATGGACTTTTCATCTTCCGGTAACGAACCTCTGCGGATTTGAAATGGTCCGAGTTAAAGATGGCGCTTAGTACCGTACGGATCTCACCGTCGTTCTCCTCGAACACATCGGCTAAACCCTCAATCTCCTTCTCATTCGGAGTGTCTGATACAAAGAAGTCGTAGAGACGCATCGCCACAAACCTTGCAGTCGCTCTCTGTTCGCAGATTATGCGGACTATGTCATCGCCATCCCAGTTTCCAGTCTGTCCCAAGAACGTCTTCTCGGAATCGTCATGATCGTCGGAGTCAAAACGGAATTCCATCGGGAACGGGCCGAGAAAAAATGGGGGTGGAGTTACAGCCGAGGCCCATCCGGTGAAGGCCCGAGCAGCCGCCTTCACGTCATCTTCGGAGTAAGCGCCTTCACCCTGCTCATCGATGCCCATTGAGAACAGTTCCAGCAATTCACGACCGTAGTTCTCGTTCGGTGCCCCTATGTGACTGTTCTGGTTATCCAACCAGTACATCATTCCTGGGTTTCGTGAAATCTCAAGAAGGAGATCTTCAAACCGACCGAGACCAAAGCGACGGAACAGATCTATCTCGGCGAGCATCTCCATGCCATGGTCAAGCTTCACGCCTCCAACCGCCATGAGTCCGTGCCAGAACAGTGCGATCTTTTCTTCGAGTGGATTTGGGTTCGTCGCCAGTCTCCACGCCCATTGCGGATCGGCATGGTTAGCCGTTCTCGCTTCCACTGATGCCACGAAGTACCGGTCCATTAGGTCTTGGTCTTCATGTTCCCCGTGAACCGGGTTTAACAATTCGTGAACCGTCGCTTCGTATCCCTGTTTCAAGTACCCGTCGATTTGATCGCGGGTCGCTCCGAACCCTGCTCTTCTGAGTAGTTGAGCCATCAGTTCGATATCAGTTGATCGTTGGGGCGACGCAGTAGTCAACGAAAAACCTCCGATACCCGGTGCCGTTGAGCGTTCCAACACTATTAGTGCGGTCCAAAGATGTTAGCCGGATTGTATACGAATGCTGGTCTCTCCCAAACTGCGATCCGCTTTCTCTCCCGCAACACAGACACCATCATGTGAGGCAAGGAACGGTACCTGTCACCAAATTAGAGGCTGGGCGTTTCCTGAAGTAGAAAAACATACCAAGAGCACCTCATACGCCAGAATAGATCCTGAAGAAGTTGAACCAGGAGAAGTCTCGGTGGCCCAGGGCAAGGCTGAAGCAGCCTGCGAGGAGCCGACGGGCTTCAGATGAAGGCGAACTGTCTCTTCCGGGACGGAAGAACCTTAGTGCCGATCAGCGGTTTTGGATGGCACAACTAGCGCGCTCCTGATTTCCAGTCAACGCTGATGAAATCCACAGATGGTCTTTGACTGGTGCCCGCAGGGTACGGACCAGGCGCGTTTGGTAAACCAAAAGAGAGCCGCATAACGACCGTTTCCGTCAGCCGTAATGTTCTCCCAATGAGCTTCACATTTGGGTCGAATGTTCAGTCTTCGATGATGCCCTGGACACTACGCACATCATCGAAGACATCGCCATACCTTCCGATCATTTTCGAAGATCCCCCGCAATGAGTCACCAGCGGACCATTACCTCCGAGCCGACCGATCTACAAGCTCCCGGACAGATCGTTAGAACGCCTTGCCATTGGCTGCCGGGACTTGTAACGGCCCCAACTCGTTCGCGATCTATTCCGGGAGCGATCCTATGAGGCGCCTATTGCACCTTTTTGAAACTTACTGACTCTAATTTGAAGGTACTAGATCGCCGGCATCAGGAATACCGGGGATAGAGCCAACACCAGGAATAAAGGAGTCGAAGCTACCAACTCCTCCACTCTTTTCCAGCTCCGCAACGTTTTCTAACGCACCGGTAAGTACATTAAGAACTCCGAATTCAGCAGCGCGGTCCAGATCGCGGATCCTAACTTCAAGGTCCTTCATCTGGTCAGTCAAACCCGCCTGCTCTTCATAGAGCACTTCCAATGTGGCCCATCTCGCCTCGATTTCTTCATCCAGAGCGACCGATTTTTCTTCAAGTGGCCGCATGGACTCTTCCCTGAGGACGTCTATCAGCTCGTCTAATTCCGCCTGTTTCTCGTCCACCTCTTCTTCGAAGGCGTCATCGAATTGATCTCGCTGCTCCTTGAGCCCGTGCATCCGTTCTTCAAGAGCCTCCCGGCGGTTCCGCATTTCGTCCTCTATCGCACGCCCTTCGTCTTCCATGGCCTCTTCAACTGCATCACGTAAGTCGTCGACTTCCGTTTCCAGTTCACGGCGAAGATCCCGTTCCGAGATTTCGAACTCTTCCCATAGCACGTCATTGGCTTCCTCTCTTATTTCCCGTAGGGGCTCGAGTTCGACTTCGATCAGTTGTCGTGCTTCCTGGATGGACATTCTCTGATTTTCTATGATCATGCTTTCTTTACGAAGCGGACGCTGCGATCTATTGAGTTCTTTCTGAGCCTCCCGTATTGGATCAATTTGTTCCTCAAGGGTCCGTATCTCAGTACGTTTAACTTTCTGTTGTTCTTCACGTGCTCGTTGCCAGGCCTGCTGTTCCTGCTCAATGGCACGCGCTTCTTGTTCTAGCGCGGCAGATTCATTCTCCAAGGTTGTTATCGCGTCCGATTTGGTGTTCTCCCCGTACGAATCTGCGTCAATCACCTTTAGTTTTTCTTCTAACTCAGTGTTGGCCCGTTGGATCTGCGCCTCGAATTGCTGCTCCAGTGAACCAACGTCAACAGATGTCCCTGAGCCGGCTTCGACTTTGGCCCTCAGTGCAGCGATATCCGTTTCGTACGTGGTGTCAAGATCTCTCAGGATCGCCTCGTATTCTGCTTTTTTGGCGTACGCAGCCGTGAGTTCAGGATCGGTTACAGTCTCCCCTCCACCCTGCTGAGCGTCTGCCAGCTGCGTCTCGTAATCTGAGATCAAAGCTTCGTATCGGCTGATCCGGGATTGAATTTCTGCGTATCCAGGATTAGGACTGTCTGCCGTTGCCAGCCTTTCAGGGGTGGCGTCTAAGTTCGCCGCCGCTGCGTCGAATGCCGCCTGAGCGCCATCGACTGCCGCCTGGGCCTGAGCTTTTTCGTCGGAGTCTTCAAGGTCGTCGTAAGCATCCAACGCGGCGTCCGCAGTTCCCAAAGCTTCCTCGGCAGTTGTCTTCGCCTGTGCCGCTTCGGCATAAAGTGGATTGGATTCCTCGCCACCGGGAATTGTTTGCGGGGCACCGACTAGCTCTTCTTGCGCAGTTGAAAGATCGAGCCTACTACTGTCCAAGCCGGCGACTATGGCACTTGTATCAACGCTACCGCCATCTGATGACTGCGCTGCTGACAACTCGTTGATCAGTGTTTCAGTGCCAGCAACAAGCTCTCTGTAAACGCTCTTTGCTTCATTGTAATTTTGGTCGACGTTAGCGATATCTGCGTCGGCGTTTTCACCGGTTTCAGCCTGTTCGTCTTGATCGTAGGCCTGACCCCGCTGTTCATTGATCCCCGCGAGTATCTGCTGATGATCATTTTGAGCAGCTTCGCGCTTCTCGTTTCGGCCCTGAAAATCTATTTGTTTTTGGTCCTGTTCGTTATCCCAGGCGGTTTCAATTTGGTTCTGGATGTCTCTTATTAGTTCGTATTTAGAGTTTCTTTCCTGCTCGAAATCATAAGGAGAATCTTGTTCCCATATCTGATTCGATTCGTTATGCATCGTTTCTAGCTGTTCATATAGAGGATCCAGTTGATCCTCTATATCAAAACGCTGCATCTCTAGTTCTTGCTCTTGCTTACGAATACCCATTTGAAGAGTATCCAAGGCGTTGTTGTCGGCCTGAATTAGTTTCCGCTGATCTTCAAGCGCTTCTATCTGCGCTGTTATCTCTGGATCACCTTTTTCTATTACCTTACGCCTCAGGAAATTCCCGTCCTCAAAGTCCATCCACATTGCTTGCGTGGTGTCTTCTAATTCGTCCCACGCCCCATCCCTGGACTCATCCAAGGATCTGAACATTTCTTGCTGGCCCTTTTCAAGTTCATTCCATTCTCGTTCAAGAGCCTCGTATTGTTCTTCTAACTGATCCTCAAAATCTTCCCGCGCTTCTTCCTCCCCTTGCCACAGTATTTCGTACGCGTCACCCATTTCACGTTCGAATTCATCACCGATATCTCTAGCTTCATCGTAAATATCTTCACGTGAGTCTTCTAAGTCTTCGATCTCCTCTTCTAGGGGTACGATCTGCGACTGCATATCGGCAAGTTGATCCATCAGGGGGTCAAGTTCTTCGATTTGAAGCCGAAGTACTTGCTCCTTGAGAGCAAGCGCTTCTCCTGCCTGCTCTGTATCTATGATTCCACAGCCGGTAACAAATACCGAGAGGGCAATAATTGACAGAAGTTTCTTAAGAGAAATCATGGGAATACTTTGGGCAACCTGGCAAGTCGGGGTGTAACTTCACGAAAGCGCGGATATATGGAGCGCCCGCGCGAGGAACAAATTTTAACCTACCCCTCGTTACCGTGTCTAGCAAAACGGTTGCGCTTGGGTGCGAGCATATTTTGGCTTGATCAGAATCGGTGGCCCGGTTGATGAAATTTCCCGGCTAGTGAAAATCAGCCGGATACTAAATTCATTGAGTTCCGTAGGAATTGTCCTGAACCTCCGACAAGTTATCCGGCGTGCGCAAAGGCTCGATGCACGGGCCTTCTTGAACCAAAATAATGGCTCGGACAACATGACACATTCCTCATGGAGACGGCACATCGTCACTTCGCATATCAGTCGTATCTCCAACCTGGCCCGCGAAGAACATTCAACACCTGGCCAATCCCGATTACTGATAGCCCCAACGCAACGCCAATAAAAACAGTCGTCAAACTCCAATCGAAAATCGTCGCGGCTAGGCCGAATCCTGCCACGACCATGAACCGGGTATATGTAATCAAGACAGGCATGACCATGTGCCCGGTTCCCTGGCTGGCGAAGTACAGCGTTTGGCCGCCACCGAAGATCCCGTACACCGGTGCCGCGATGCTCAGGTATAAAGCGCCAATGGCATATACCTCCGGGTCGGTCGTAAAGCGATCGAGCCATATCCCCGGCATGACTGCTACTGAGATGCCGAGGATAGCCGTCCCAACCAGGGTGACAACAGCCCCTGTCCATGCGATTTTTTTCGCCCTCGCAATCTGCCCCGCCCCGAAGTTTCCTCCCACGGCGGTCGTCAGAGCGGCACCTACCCCGAACGCAAGAGGTACAAGCGTTAACTCCAGTCGGCTGCCCAGACCGTACCCTGCAAGTGCTTCCTCACCGAATCGACCGACGAAACCGGTCACGACGATGACCGTAAGTATCAGACCGCTACTGTTTATCAACCCCAAGCCACCGACCTTCATGATGTCCTTGATCGGAATCCAGGAAAACTTGTGGGGTCGCAAGGTAATGGCTGCTTTTCCACCCAGCACTTGAATCGAGAGGTACAGGGCAGCAAGACCGTGGGACACGACCATTGCTGTAGCAGGACCCGTGACGCCGAGGTCAGGAAACGGACCCCATCCTAGGGTCAGCGCGCCAGACAACCCAATATGGACAATGCTGGCCACTATGATGGCATTGGCCGCCATTCCCATTTCGCCCGTGCCGCGCAGTATGGCCGCACACATGAAGGCAAGCCATATGATCACGGCACCACCAAAAACTATGTGAGCGTAATCGACCGCGCCGTTCAGTACGTCACCAGGGCCGATTATTAACGAAAAGATGGGCCGGGCAAAAACTCCGAGCAGAACCATGTACAGGACCGACATGAATGCGCCAATAACCAAGGCGTGCCAGGCACTGCTCTCGGCTTTTCTGAAGTCGCCTCCCCCAAGTGCTCTGGCGAGTGATGACGCGACTCCTCCCCCTATTGCGCCATTGGACATCATTCCCATGAGTGTCTGGAACGGAAACACGATTGCGAGGCTTGCCAGAGCTGCTGTCCCGATCTGGCCGACGTAATAGACATCAGCGAATGTGACCGCGGTAGTCGTGGCCATTGCAGCCACATTAGGAGCGGCGAGCCTTGCCAGCATCCTCGGAATCGACCCATGCAGAATCATCTGCATGCGCGGAGTGAGTGCGGTCGTCAGAGTGGCAGTTCCTAAATGCTATACAGGCCTTATGCGGGCGCTCATAGCAGGTTCTGAATGAGTTTTATGGGCCCTGTAGGATTCGAACTAGCAACCTACGGATTAATAAGGAACCTCATCCGGCCCTCGGATTGTTGTGTTCACTTCAGGCAAACCGCAGGTTTAGTGGGTCTTGAGAATGTCTTATCAGGCCAGACATTTCAAGCTAAATATCGATGGCAATCGATAACTTATCCGAATGACCTGACCGAGCCGAGCTGTTTGCAGGAGGACGCTGTGCTGAGGAATCTGACGGCGACCTTGTCCTCGAGTTCTACGTCGGTACAACAAAGACGCTGGAAAGTCGGGGTGGGGGTTCGGTTTTGACCCGAGCCTCTTCTGTGATGCTGCCGTTGCCACAGCGGAGGCTGAAGGTCTTGGGATTCGAGGTCCACCCACAGTCCTAGCTTTGAACTTCGTCCCGGCGTCTCTCTCAGTCAGCAGACGCCAGTTCTGCTTTGGCCATCGGCACCTTGCACTCAACAAGAAGCGCCCTCAGTTCAACAAGCAACTCTTCTGGCGGACGAATTGACGGTGGTCGTGGCGGTCCTGCACTTAGTCCAACTGCCTCCATCGCTGCCTTGATGAACGGTCCTTCGCCGCCGGTCACGGCGGCCACTTTGGATCGCCAGGTGACCCAGCGCCACTTGAACTCTGCCAGCCGATCACGAACCCCATCGTAGTCCTTCGCTTCAAGCCGGTTCCAGATATCCAGTGGGTACTCGGGCCAGAAGCCGGACAGGTGGGTGATAAACCCGGTCGCGCCGTACATGTGGCTCAAGATGTGATTGTTCGAGTTATCGATGGTCGCTAGTTGTCCTGCAAACTCCTGCAGTCCCTCGCGATAGGCCGTGTCGTCAGGGTGGCTCCACTTGAGCGCCTTCACTGTAGGGATGCTCACCAGATCCCTGAGTAATTCCGGGCTCATCACTAGTCCATCCCACCAAGTGTGATAGATCATGAGAGTGAGCGATGTCTGCCCCGCGACTCGCTCAAAGAGACGCCGGGCATCGCTCTCGGTGGAATCGTAGTAATAGGTGGGGCCGAGCTGTCCCCCTTGCACCCCAACGGCTTCCGCGTGGCACGCCATCTCCACGGTGGCGCGGTGGTCGGTGTGCTGTATCGATGTGAGCACCGGCGCCTCGCCGTTTGCCGCTTCGACAGATGCGGTCATGACCGCCATACGTTCTTCGATGTTCAGGACCGGGTGCTCGCCGCCTGCCCCGCCGACCAGCAAGCTACCCTGCCCGGTCTTCACGCCACGATCGATCATGAACCTGATGTTGGTGCGGAGCGCGTCCAGGTCCAGTTCAAAATCTTCAGTAAACGGCGTCGCTACGGCGACCATAGGGCCACGTAGCCAATCGTGGATCCGGTCCGGGTCCATTTCACGTCCTCGCTGTATAAGAGCGTCGAGGTTGCACATCTATTTGCGAGCAGAGTAACCGCCCCTAAGGATGGTTGCCAATCCGTCATCGTGTTCCGATGGATGCCGAATATATGGGAATACCCTATTGGTGGCTGGAATCGTTGACACGGAACCGCCGCACAGATTCAATGGAGTGCAGCGTGCGCCAGGCTGTGCCATCCCGGCTCCGGGATCGGTCGGTTGCGCGCGGTGGGGCCCTTAGCTCAGTTGGTAGAGCATCGGACTTTTAATCCGCAGGTCGTCGGTTCGAATCCGACAGGGCCCACCAAATCCCCCCGTCGCATTCCAGATCAAACACGCGCACGGACATTACTCGAAAATCGACCCCGCCCATCGCAGATTTGATCCGCGTGGACCGGAGACCTCCCGCTTCTTCAGGGTCGGCGGTGTCTACCACAATCGCCGGTCAGCACGTTAGGATTCTTTCCATCGACCGATTACCGTTTGACCGAAGTTCGATAGTCGACTACATCGAGTCGGACGGTAGATCCGTCGATGTCCTAGTCATTGGAGGCGGTGCCACAGGGCTTTACACCGCGCTCGAATCGGTATCGAGGTGGTACTCGACTGTTTTGCTCGAGAGGGGCGACTTCGCTTCCGGAACCTCGAGTGAAAGTACCAAGCTGATCCACGGTGGCGTCCGATATTTGCGACAAGGCCGGCTCGGTCTGGTTCGCGAGTCTCTTCGAGAGCGTAGGTTCCTTAGACAGAACGCCCCACATCTCGTGCGCCCGTTGCCGATCGCCGTACCGGCCTATTCCCGTTGGCAGAAATTCAAGAATTCCATCGGAATAACGGGCTACAGCGCCCTGTCACTAGGGGCAGGATTCCCCAAAGCACGCTTTTTAAACCCGACATCGTTCACCGATGCCGTCCCGGGTATCGAGGCCGATGGACTAAGAGGCGGCATGGTATTTTCCGATGGACAAACGGATGACGCAAGATTGGCATTGGCTATCGCGAAAACGGCCGCCGCTCACGGAGCGGCTCCCCTCAACCATGCCACTGTACGTGCGATCCGAGCGAACTCTGGACGCGTTGTCGGCGTCGAAGCGCAAAACAACCACGACGGCAGTTCGTTGACCATCGACGCGAAGGTCACGATTAATGCGACCGGTGTGCACACAGACAGCACGATCGGTCTTGGAAGTGATACTCCCATCGGACTGATGCGTTGGAGCCGAGGCACACATCTCGTAATGGCTCGAACACTGCTCGAGGGCCATCATGGCCTTCTGATTCCCGAGACGAGCGACGGTAGAGTCGTGTTTGCCCTGCCCTGGCTGGGTGAAACTCTCGTGGGGACAACAGATGTCGATGTGGCGTCGCCAGATGCCGATCGTATGGCACCTGAGAGGGATGTCGAGTTCTTGGTAGAGGAACTGAAAAAATATCTGCCGGAAGCGGGAAAGGCAAAGATACTTTCCACCTTCACAGGCATAAGGCCACTGGTCTCCAGCGGCTCGGTCGCATCGACGTCGAAAATCGCTCGTTCACACAGAATATTCGTTTCGGATTCTGGTCTTGTCACAATCACAGGCGGGAAGTGGACGACGGCACGGCTGATGGCGGAGCAAACGGTGTCTGCGGCCGTGCAGGTTGGAGGATTATCGGACACGCATAGCAGATCCGTAGATCTCAAATTGCAGGGAGCCCGTGATGTTGCGATCGACAGTGTCACCGCGGCCACATCGATAGTTGATCCGGACTCGCTATATGGATCAGAACTTGCCGATCTTGAGGAGCTTGAGGTTCAGATTCCTGAATTGACTGCGCCATGGAATGAAGATCTCCCGTACCGGCTTTCCCACGCTGTGTACGCGGTCCGAAAAGAGATGGCCCTGACGCTCGAGGACGTTATGGCCCGACGGACCAGGGCATTCTTTTTGAATGTCGATGCAGCGACTAATTCGGCGACCAAAGTCGCCGGAGCGATAAGTCGATACGGAAATGTGGACGAGGAATGGGCGACACGTGAGTTGGCGTATATGCCCGAAATAGCGTCAAAGTTCCGCGCCGTCAGATAGGTATCTAGGGCTGTGCTCCAATGACTGTTACATCCAGATATCCGGCATCTCAAAGAACAATTTTTTAATCCACCGGTCGGGTTCGACGGGTGCATCCACGGCGTAAGATAGTGGTCGGTATGATCCTAAATGTCTCGTACATCATCTTCGTCCCAAGACTCCTGCAAATCACTTGACTAACACCTCCCGGGATTCTGACGTGCCACCGGAGCCGGTGGTTGAGGTGCGCCACCTCTCTCACCGATATCCGGTGGGGAATGAAACCGTGGGTGCGCTAACCGGAGTCGATCTGACCGTTAATGACGGCGAGTTCGTCGCTGTGATCGGGCCGTCTGGATGCGGCAAGACAACTTTACTCAGCATAATCGCCGGCCTGTTACCTCCCACGGGAGGACAGGTGTCGGTGTTTGGTTCTGATACCCGTGCAGCAAGACGATCTCAAGCTCTCGGATTGGTCACTCAAGATCCCGGGCTGCTGCCGTGGCTAGACGTGGCCTCTAATGTCCTCCTGACACTTGATATCACGGGTCCCCATGATGGCGCTGACGAATATGTCACTGAGCTATTGGAACGCGTTGGCATATCACGCTTCGCCCGGTACTACCCGGGACAGTTATCTGGCGGAATGCGTCAGCGCGTCGCTCTCGCCCGGGCGCTGGTTCATCATCCAAGATTACTGCTCATGGATGAACCTTTTGGGGCGCTGGATGAGATTTCCCGGGAGGAAATGCGATTCGAACTGCTTAAGGTATGGGAGCAGGAGCAAATGTCGGTCGTATTTGTCACCCACTCCATACGAGAAGCCGTATTACTTGCCGACAGAGTCGTCGTCTTGACCGGCCAACCCGGACGGGTGAAGGATGTGATCGAGATCGATCTAGACCGCCCACGTACAGCATCGCTGGAAGACAGTCCGAGATACCTGTCCTTGCTGGCCGATGTGAGAGGTCTGCTTGTGTCCGAAACCGACCGATCTGACCTTGTTCACGCAATTCCTGGTAACCGACGTTGAAACGTAAGTTTCAGCGCAATATCCTCATCCTTCTAACTCCCGCACTCGTGTCCGCGCTGCTGTTGGCGGTATGGGAGACATGGGTACGGGTGCGAGATGTGAAGGAATATTTACTTCCCGCACCCAGCGCGATACTGGCCGCCCTCCTCGATGATCCAGGCCGGTTCGCTGAAGGTGCGCGCCTCTCGCTCCAAGCGGCGATCGGAGGACTACTACTCGCAAGCCTTGGAGCTTTCATATTGGCGGTTGCGATGGCGCACTCCCGCGCGTTAGAGCGAGCCCTTTACCCACCGGCACTGGCGCTGAAAGTCACTCCGATTGTGGCAGTGGCGCCTCTGTTCACGATATGGTTCGGATTCGGACTTGCTCCGAAGGTGTTGATCGCCGCCATGATCACGTTCTTCCCAATGCTGGTGAACTCCGTGGTCGGACTGCGTAGCATCGATCCTCGGGCGCACGATTTCCTGAGGACGATCAACGCATCCACGTGGCAGGTCTTCTGGCGACTGCGCGTACCTTCTTCTCTCCCGTTCGTATTTGCTGGACTTCGAATCTCCGTCCCGTTATCGCTGATCGGTGCCGTAGTGGCGGAATTCCTATCCGGGTCGGACGGGATAGGCCAGTTGATTCTTATCGCCAACGGCGATTTCGACACTCCTGTTCTATTCGGCGCGATATTCGTCCTCGCTGCCATGGGAATCTTGCTCACCGCAAGCGTGGCACTTGTAGAGCGCAAGGTTTTATTTTGGTATCAATCCTCCGTGAGACTGTGAATGCATCGCGAGCTTAAAGACAGGAGTGAAATGAGCCGGTTATATCGGTCAAACAAGCGCCGTCGAGCGATGCCCATTCTCATCGTGAGCGGCATGTTAATCATCATGCTCTCTGCCTTCACGACGGGCTGCTCCAGTAGTACTGAAGATGCAGAGTTGCAGGACTTGACCTTCATGGCAGGATTTAGGGCACAGGCCAATCTGCCGTTTGTCGCCGCGTACGCTGCACTCGATCAGGGATTTTTTGCAGACGAAAAACTTAACGTCTCGATCCAGCATTCGAGCGGCCAAAACGAGCACCTAAAACTATTACTTGAGGACGAGGTTCAATTCACCACAGGGACAGCCGCGCAAGTCCTTAGCCAGCGTGCAGACGACATTCCGGTGAAAGCTGTTGCGTTGTTCGGGCAACGCGGTGACCAGGGGTTTGTCACCCGTGCAGACTCCGGAATAGAAACGCCATCGGACTTCGCAGGACGCTCGGTCGGATTCAAAGCCGGCGTAGTCCCGGCGGAACTCAAAGCGCTTCTCAAGAATGCTGGGATCGATATTGAGGATATTGAACTACGGGCTGTCGGATTTGATCCGCGGGTCTTCATAGAGAACGCGGTGGATGTATATCCAGTATTTCTGGACAACGAACCGGATACCATCCGCCGGGCTGGTCTCGAGATCAACGTAATTGACCCACATGACTTCGGGGTGCCAACGCTCGGAGTGACTTATCTCGCAACCGAGGAAATGCTCGCCGAAAGACGTGATGTGATCGAGCGATTCCTGCGTGCCACGTTACGGGCCGTGGAGTGGATCAAGACACACGTCGACGAAGCCGTGGCGATTACTCTCACCTACGCAAAAGATGCCGATCCAGAGCATCAGCGATTTTTGCTCACAACAGACCTTGAGAACGCGGAGAGAGCTGATGGAATCGGGCGGGGAACGCTGGATCAGTGGTCAGCGCTCAAAGATGTGTTGATCGAGTTCGAGGTGCTTGAGTCGGACGTGGACGTCGCGTCTGCATTTGAGGGTTCGCTCGTAGATTCACTCTATGAAGGTGGGGAGATAAATTAAACGTGAAACGAAAGAAAATGGCCCGCCCCGTCACGCGTGATGACCACCCGTCGGGTCAGGACCACCAATTCGCTCTCGACATCGTTTCTTTTAATCCGCAGGTCGTGGGTTCGAATCCCACAGGGCCCACTAATTTCAATTTTCTTCTTGAGCATCAACCGCGTCGTGAACACCAATGCGATTGGCCGTACGTAGCATCCCATCAAGGTATGAACGTATCGACAAGAATAAAGTCTTCATCAGAGTCAACAAACGGCAATATTCGAGTTTTGCGCATTAGCGCACTCCCTTTGGGAGCAAAGGGCGGTGCCTCGATCCCGCGGCGCCTCGACCAACATCGATTTCCGACATACGAGGAAATTTGCTCCCTAAGCAGTGGGTCAGCGGGCTCAATCTCCTTCTTCGGTCTATGTGGTCTAATTCAGAAGTCTGCGCAGATATGCGGAGCTTCGTCGCGAAAAGCTCTGACTTCTTAGGTAATCAATATGACCGACAGCTCAAACGCTCTGGAACACTACGATGTCGTAATTGTTGGAGGTGGAATCGCGGGTCTGAGCGTATCGTACAAACTCGAGGACAAGAGTGTTTTGTTGCTTGAGAAAGAAGAGTTGTGCGGAGGGCGGACGCTCTCAATGAATATGGGTTCCTACGTATTCAACCAGGGTGCTCAAATGATTCCCGGTGGTGAAACGAATGTCGCCAAATTGGCTGACGAATTAGGCGTGACCCGCACCCTCATAAACAAGACAAAGACTTCTACGTATATGAACGGCAAGTTCGTGACCGGTTCATCAGAATTAAAGTTCTTACTGGGCCTGCCAATTCCATTCTTCGAGAAAATTAAGATGGCGTTTGGAATTATGCGGATGCGCTCTCGCTACCGTGGGATGGTGGATCTATCTCCACGCTCGGATGATCCAACTTTGCAAGACCTTTCTGAGATGAATCTTGTCGAGCGATTGGGTATTCGGCATCCAGACGTAAAAGCCTTCTGGGATTCGATTTCCAAGTCATCCAGTACGCTTCGGGCGGATGAAGTAGCTGCATTTCAGCCCATCAACACATTCCTTCACCACGCCGCCGACGAGTTCTTCATTGAGGGCGGAACCGTTCAGGTCGCGAAGGCACTCGTTGATCAAACCAAAGCGAGAGTGGAAACGGGCGCGAGCGTTACGGAAGTTGTCTCGAACGACACAGGGGTATCGATCCAGTACGAGAAAAATGGAGAGTCTCATACAGTTCAGGCAGGCAAATGCGTGATGGCTGTTCCTGCTCCACTTGCGCAAAGCGTTCTCCGCGACCTACCGGATGCAAAGCGAGCCGCGCTCTCGCAGTGTGAGTACGGAGCTATGTCATCAGCAGCATTTCTGGTCAGTAAACCTTCTGAACACTTCTTTGGAAAAGGAAATTGGCGTGTACCAGTAGTCGGTATGAAGACCATTGGAATCGGCGATCCGACTTTTACCTTCCCTGATGATATGAAGCAGCAAGACGGCCGCGGACTGATCAGGTTATATACCGGCGATGATGGCTCACAAATGCTTCAGAAAATGTCAGATGAAGAAGCACTAGACGAATTCGAAAAAGATCTGTTCCAAATATTCCCATCCGCACGTGGTCTC
The DNA here is from genome assembly GCA_026421215.1 of Dehalococcoidia bacterium. Taxonomy (GTDB): domain Bacteria; phylum Chloroflexota; class Dehalococcoidia; order Lucifugimonadales; family Lucifugimonadaceae. Next base: position 10,290 of record JAPKBN010000007.1, on the reverse strand, counting down.
GTACTCGACCGTGCTCTTAAGCACTGGCCATATGCGATCTGCCCTTGGCGTGTTGGAAGGTTGGACTACATTGATGCCATTCGAGCCCCTCACGACAATATTCACTACTGTGGTGACTACACCGAGAATTCTGGTCTTGAGTCGGCGGAGCTAAGTGCCCTGCGAGTGGTTTCAGAGATTACGATCGGCTAAATCGCTGGCGATGTCTGGCTAATGACGATGGATGTGGGGGTGCGTCTCCGGATCAGCTACCGGAGCGTCGTGGCCATGATCGTGTTTGTGCCAATCGTATGTTTGTAATTCGTCGGTCAAAGTAACTTCGCCATCAAAAACAGTTTTCACTTCGGCGATTCCGCGCTCTCGGTTTTCTGGTGCTGAGAGATCAGGGCCGACGTGAACCAGGAATAGCTGTTTGACACCAGCCTCGGCGGCCATTTCAGCAGCACCTAGCGTTCCCGTTTGTCCTACATCGGCAGGGCGACGTTCGTCGTAGACCGATTCGAAATTGCCACACATCGATACCAGGGCATCTGCTCCGCGGGCCAATTCGACGACTCTCTCGCACGGTTCGGTGTCACCGGTGAATACAATGGAACCCTCTGAAGTGTCGAGTCGATATGCCAACGAATCAAGGTACGGCTGGACGTGTTCAGCAGGAGCGGCGGTGATTTCGAAATCGTTGCCCGTGAATACGGTTCCCGGGCCAACATCACGCGCTTTAACGTTTATCCGCGGTCTAGGGAGCGTCCCGCCGCGCTTCTCGTATAGCGACTGACTTAGTGGGTGGTTTCTACGTGCGTTCAGGTCGTAAGCAAAAGCGCCTTCTTCGCCTACCAATCTTTCGGTGATCGACTCGGTGTAATTCGGTCCGAATACGTTCAATTGGTTCTCCTTGCCAATGCTCTCGTCCCAGCGCGTGAGCATGAAACATGGAAAGTCGACGTCATGATCGAAGTGGTGGTGGGTGAAGAACAAGTAATCGATATCAAGAGGGTGTAACCCGATCTGAGCCATCTTGTAGGTCGATGCGGGACCGCAATCGAACATGATCTTTCTGCCACCTACGTCGACAATGTGCGAGGACCCAAATCGCGCTTTTATCGGTCTCGGGCCACCTGATCCCAGGACATGCAACTTTGCCATGATTTGTTCCTTCGCCCGTGTTTGACAGCGTAAAAACGCAATCTTCTTGAATCCCCGTGGACAGTGCAACGTCTGTGGGATCTGTCAGAGCTGGCCCACCAAACTCTCTCCTGGCCCGGTCAGAGCAGCTGATTTCAACCAGGGGCCTGATGAAGTCGCTGACGCATTTTCCGGTCCAGGCATGACCGCAGTCCTTTTAATCCGAAGGTCGTCGGTTCGAATCCGACAGGGCCCACCCAACTCTATTCCCGGGTTCAGACGGAATAAGCCTCGGTATCTGGATACAGGAATTTAATCCCCGGTAGAAGCTCCGGTGGGTTCCGCAGGAACAGCTGATGCAATTCGTTTTCGCCTCTGGGCAAGCCCTGCCCCGAGAGCAACAAAAATGGCCCCAATCCACAACATCTCCGTAAGCGGTTCGTCCAGGATCAGCCACGCTAGGATGATCCCGAAGATCGGCTGACTCAGGTACAGCATGCCGACTTGAGATGGCAAATATCGCTGGATGAGCCAAAGGTTGGCCGTGAAACCAAACCCGGCTATGACCGCGCCCTGATAGAAGATGGAGATGGCCAACTCTTTGTTCATAATCCACGCCTCGCCCTCGAAGATCAGCCCGGCAGGAATGAACACCAGCGTGCCGAACACGGCTTGGGCAAGCAGGAGCTTGTTCGGATCGATCTTGCCTGCCTGACGAGCGTTAAATATTTGTCGAGCGCCTAGTAAGAACCCGGCGATGATCGAAAGAATGTCGCCGAATAGCACCTCGCCGGACGCATCCCCACCAAGACCATCAAGAGAAATCACCACTACACCGGTGTAGGCCACGAGTATGCCGAATATCCGTGATGGAGCCAGTCGGTCGCCGGGTATGAAAAAGTGTGCGAGCAGTGCCACCCAAATGGGGTGGGTAACGGAGAGGACGGAGCCGTGACCCGCAGTCGTGTACTTCAACCCCAGGTTCATGAACACGAGTTGAATCGAAAACAGCACGCCGAGGGTGATGAGAACCGGTAGCTCGCTTCGGCGCACCCGCAGGTCAGCACGGGTGTACAGCGCCCACACAATGATGACGACGGCCCCCGCGACGAATCGGTACCAGCCCAATCGAAGGGGCGGAGCATGCTCAAGGCCAGCCTTGATGGCGATGGGGTTGCCGGACCACAGCGCCGAGACAAATACAGCGAAGGCACCGGCACGCGGGGTTATGGGTCGGTGCTCGGTGGGTGGCATTCGGGGGAAGCTAGCACCGCATACGGCGGTGGTCAACGCGTTTTAAAGAACCGGCCCATTAATCTGGGGTCCCCGCTGGTCATCACCCAGGAGATGGGGATGCGGCCGCTCACCGAGCGCATTCTGGCGCAGCGGGAGATTCTTCGGGCGTAACAACCGGTGTTTAACTTGAACTTCATCGAAGTCTCTCGGGACCCTGCGACTCCAGACGTCGTGCCTTTTAATCCGCAGCTCGCGGGCCAATTGTTCAAGTCCCACAGTAGCCACTAAACACGCCTCGTATTACCCGCGCAGTACTACGACTTCGGTGTGGGGTAAGCCATAGACACATGTCACTGCTGTGCCGGCAACATGATCGACGTCTTCAACAATCGAAAAGAACTAATCCCCGATCACGCTATCAATGATTGCCCCCGGTCGGGGGGGCCATTATCCATTGTGATTGTCTGGTGGTTTAGATCACATGGAAAAGCAGGAGATGCTCTCTAAGGACGTCGAGGCCGAAGTCGTTTTCTACGTCACGAAGAACTGAGTGAATGTGGTTGGCGTCGTTCTGGCGGTTGTCGTATTCGATGACGAAGTCACCGCTGTGGATCCGGTAGTAGTGGTTCTTGCGGTTTTCCATACCGCCTGACCAGGCGAAGTGGAAGTTTTCTACGCCGTCTTCGCGAATCTGATTGAGAACCTTTCCGACTCCTTTGTCGGCGATGTCATCTCGCACCTGGCTTGTGTACTCGGTGATCAGAGAGGTGAGCATCTCTTTCTGGGTGCCATTCATTTGTCCGCCGCGGAGGCCTTGCTCCTTGGGGATCACCACCTTGGAGGCGTTGTACGAGAGTATGTCCCAGGGGGCATCTTCGGCGATTACGGCTTTCGAACGCTGGTTGGAATCGAGGGTGTTAGCAAGCTCCAGCGCCAGGGCTTCTCGGTTACCCAGGATGCTGCGTCCAGCATTTGGGAGGCCATCCGGCACAACTGCAGGGTTGGATCCGAAGAAAAACGGAGTCGTCGAGATGACATCATCGCCATAGATATGCATATGGATCGAGATGTGGTGGCCCTCGATACGCCATCCCCATGGGTCGCTTCCAAGTGGGTCGCCAAAAACGGTCCAGTAGTAGAGATCAGGGTCGCGGACGAACGACCTGATTCCGGCAGTTTTCTCCATCGATCCAAGGATCAATTCATGCTGGATAATCTGATGCGCTCTCGTGTTTGCGGTCTCGCTGAGCCCTGACGCCATGAGGGCGTATGCCAGAGTGCGCTGGTTTTCATCCATGTCGCGTAGCGGTAAGCCGTGACGGTTCATCGGTGGGTAGTACCAGAAGATACGTTCGCCATCGTTGAAGTGATAGATCGTTTTCGTTTTTTGGTCCGCCGAGAGGCTATCGACGAACTTGACGCAGGCCGCCGCCATCTCGTTTACGGCGAGGGAAGGGCCACTGTGATCTTGGCCGTTGTGGTCGTGCTCGTGGCCGTTGTGATCGTGCGTTGTCATGTCTGCTCCTCGCGTTTCGGCGGAATATCGTCTCGGAAGAGGTTCGGGAACGTCTCGGCCGCCTCTCGATGGACTACTGGGCGTGACGAATATATCCAGCCTGTCCTTCGGAAGCAAACGCTGCCTCGTAATCCACACGTCGTGGGTTCGCGTCTCACATGGCCCTCCACCGGCATCTCCTCTGGCTGCCAGCTGCCAACAGAGCTATCCTCCATCATCTCCAACGCATCACAGCCCGGGGGCAACTTCTCATTGCAACCGCATCTCATCGCCCACTTGATCCCGAAAATCCGCACATTCTGTACGGCTCTACCAGCTCACTGTGGGACGCCCGACACCCGATCGAGTGGGCGATCAAGCGGATTGCCGCACTCGGTTTGCAAGGCATCGAGCCATATTCGAAACAGATCGAAGATCATCGTTCCGACCCACTGGCCTTAAAGGAGAAGTTCGACGAGTCGGGGGTGACGTTGATCGATGTCTCAAACGGAGCGAAGGGACAGTCGACAAACTTTACGGACTCGGAAGAAACACCGAAGACGATCACCGATCATGTCGCCTTTGCCCGTGACTTCCTTCAACCGTTTGGCTGTGATGTCTGGAAGGTCAACATGGGTGCCCGACCGGCCGAGGGCACGTCGGAAGACCAGATGAAAAGGGTTGCCGATACGCTCAACGAGATCGGTCGCCAGACTATCGAGATGGGGATTCGGCTTGCGCCACACCCGCACGTCTGGGGTCCGGTAGAGCGCGAGCACGAGGTCCGAGCCATGCTTGACATGACCGACCCAGACTACGTGTGGTTCACACCTGACACCGGGCAGTTGACCCTGGGCGGCCTGGACGCGGTCCAGATCATGACCGATTACATGCCTCGCATCGCCGAGGTGCACTTGAAGGACACGTACGCGAAGTATCGCGGGAACACGGCGACCCCCACGCGTGAACAGCACGCCGAAGCCAGCGTGTATCACAACCTAGGTGGTGGTGGTGTCGACTTCCCGGCCGTGATGAAGCTTTTGCGAGACCAGAACTTCAAAGGCTGGGTCATGCTGGACGTGGATGGACCACGGAAGGGTGACGATGGTTTCGACGCGATCGGCGGGAATCTCGACCTCGCCGTCGACGACTATCTGGCCCACAACGTCAACTACCTACGGGTTGTACTGGGCGTTAAGTTGCCGCCTCTCGATTGAGTTCACGCAGGGATTGGTGTCCGCTCGAATCCTGCTAGATCAGAAACATGCAGGAAAGCCGGATCAGCGACGGTGGACGCCGACAACTGGGACGTCGCCTTCAGCGAAGCGCGCGTAACGGAATGGATGAGGATTCACGAGGGGATTGTCGCCAAGAACAAGGTCGGCCGCGAGTCGCCCTGCAGCAGGCCCCAGAGCAAAGCCGTGGCCGGAGAAGCCAGTGGCGATGAAGAGGCCGGTTGGGCCACGGCCGACCGGTCCAATAATGGGAGCCTGATCGGGCGTCGAATCTATGTTCCCGGCCCAGGCCAACTCGATTCCGACTCCGGCGAGATCCGGGAACAACCGGTGGAATCGCTCAAGAGTCTCACGTACTGCTTTCGCGTCCGCAGGTGGGTCGACCTTCCGTCGGCGTTGCCAGAACTGACGCCGCGCGGGCATTCCCGGCATGCGGGCAGTCAGGTCACTGAGAAGGGGTCGACCAACGCGCATCCGTAACCATCGTCGATTCTTCCACGCCATAGGCAGGAACCAGCGAAGGTCCCGAAAGAGATCGAGGTCCACGTCGTAAATGGCTTCTTCTCCGCCCGCCAGCACGAACCGGCCAGCGCGGTCCTGTCGGAACGTGAATCCTTCAGCCCATGCGGTTACAGATGTGACCGGATCCACCGGATCCGTCCTCATAACCGTCGACCGGACCGAGCGCTGCGGGAACTTGACACCGAGCGGTCTGGTCAGGCGACCAGACCAGGCCCCAGCTGCAACGACAACTTGGGGTGCGCGGATTGGGCCGCGTTCAGTTAGCACACCAGTCACGGAACCACCTGACATGTCGATCCCTGAGACGGCGCAGTCACTAACGATGTGCGCTCCGTGGCGCTCCGCGCCCCGGGCGAAAGCGGCAGTGACCAGTGAAGGGTCCGCCTGACCGTCCGTGGGAAGGTGGAGCGCGCCGGTCCAACTTCCTTTCATCCTAGCCATCCCGGGCAACATGTCCACGACCTGAGCGCGGGTTAAGACGGTTGTCTCAAGACCGGTGTTACGAGCAGTCTCCCCACACAGCTCGAACGCGGCCAGGTCAGCATCGTCGAAGCCAAGGCTCAGGTTGCCACCCTGGACCCACCCAACGTCCGACTCGAGATCTTCGGCAAGATGTTTCCACATACGAACCGACTCGACAGCCAGCGGGATGAGGTGGGGGTACCGGACCTGTTGGTGGACCCAGCCCCAGTTGCGGGTCGATTGCTCGTACCCGATCGGCCCTTTATCTACCAGCGTGACCGCCACACCCCGGAGGGCCAGATTGTAGGCGATGGCGCACCCGATGATCCCGCCACCGATGATTACAACGTCTGTAGAACTATCAAGCGCTGACATTGCAGGAAGATATCACTCAGGTCGGGATGAAAGTAGATTCCGCATCGGATTATTCGATCTCTTACGCCTCGAAGAAATCTGCATCTTCTTCGCTCAGGTAATTCTTTGCCTCGTCCTCGATGAATGTAATGCCAAGTCCGGGTCGGTCCCATACCTCGATGTGGCTGTCCTTGACGATGTCTGCTGAAATGCCTTCCGTGATGTCGTACCACCAATCCGGGTCGCCGTTTGGCAGTTCAAAGGCTATGTAGTTGTCTGGCAAAGAGGCTGCTAGTTGCACATGTGCAGCCAGACCGATCAACCCGTCAAACCTCCCGTGCGGCGCAAACATGATCCCGTGGAGGTCGGCGTACTCGGCGATGAACTTCATCTCAGCCAGCCCACCAACGTCCGCTGGATCAGGCCCCAGAATATTGACGGCGCTGGTCTCAATCAATTCCACGAAATTCTGACGCAAGTAGATTTGCTCTCCCGTGTGTATGGGCGTTGTGGTGTACGGCGTTACCTGCTTGTACAGATCGGCCAGCACGTACGGTGTGTAGTCGCCCGTAATCATGTCCTCAAGCCACATGATGTTCTCGCCCTCGAGCGCCCTGGCCAACTTTAGTGCGTCGGGAACCGTCATGCCCGGACCACAGTCAAGGGCCAGCGCGACATCGTCGCCACACACCTCTAGCATCGCCTCGATGCACGCCATCAGATGATTGAACCCTTTACGGGTGATCGTGCCCCTGTTCGGGTGACGCCGCAGGGTCTCGGGCGTGCCGTAATAGAAATTATCGACTTTTCCGGCCCAGCCATCATGAAATCCGACCGCCTGCTTAATGATGGAGAAGCCTTGAGGCGCATTGATCTCCTTCCGGATTTCCTCGGCGTAGTCCTCCGGTTCGTTCCCGTTCATCTCGAACCGAATGTTGCCGTTATAAACCTGCACCTTGTCCCGGACCTTTCCGCCCAGCAGCTTGTAGACCGGGACACCGAGCGCCTTGCCGGCGATGTCCCAGAGCGCCATCTCGATAGCGCTCACTGCCGTCCCCCATGGTTTAAAGGCGCCCATACGCCGGATGCCCAGCATCACCCGCTCTACGTCTGTCGGATCCTTCCCGATGATCATGTCCCTGTAGAACATCACCATCGGCTTCAGGTAAGGCTTGGGAGTCTCGCCCTGGCCCAGACCATCGATGCCTTCATCGGTCGTTATCCGAATAACCGCAGATCCCCCGATGATTGCGCATTTCAAGTCTGTGATCTTCATATGAGTCCCTCCGGGACGTTGCTTTCTCGGTGCTGTTCCCGCGACCTCATGCCATTGAGTGACATGAGGTGTCCCCGACCAGCAATGCGGTGGCCGGAGTGGGGTTTAGATATGTTTACGTGAGTTGAACCGTTATCGGAATCCCTGCGTGCGATTCCGACCGAGACTGCGGATAGTCATCAACCTGAAGCGGCTGTCGAAAACGCCTGTGTGATTTCTGCGTTCGGGCGCCGGAGTATTGTTGTGTTCACATGCAGTAGGGGTACCCGCCAGTTGTCGTTTGGCCAGGTGATCACGATTCCGAGGTCAAGTAACTTGCCGACGAACCGGTCCTGCTCGATTCCGGGGTCGATCACCAACTCAAAAATGTTGGAGCCGTGCTCGAACCGGCGAACTTCGATTTCGGGCAGATTGTTAATGTCTGCGAACAACGAGGTGGCTTTCTCAAACGCCTCTTTATTTCGAAGTTCAAAACGGTCCATCCCGTCCAGAGCGAGCCCTGCAAATAGATAAGAAGAGGGGAGGCCGCCCCCGAACATCCGGCGGTCATGAAACATGCCAGATATGAATTCACGGGTGCCGGCGAGTACCGCTCCAAACGGTGAACCAAAGTACTTGTACATGGAGACGTAAACGCTGTCGAACAGGTCCGCGTACTCTTTTAGTTCTTTCCCCGTCGCCGCCGACATCATGTAGAGCCTTGCTCCATCCAGGTGGACCGGGATTGCCTGCTCACGGCACATCCGACTTATCGCCTGCATCTCGTCCCACGGGACTATCTGGCCTGCTTGGCGCCTTACCGGGCTTTCGACCGATACAACGCCTACCGGGTTCGACACACGTCCGCCTATCGATTGATCGAGCGCCGTCTGAAGCTCTCCGGCGGTGAAATAAGGTCTGTCATGTGCAAGAGGAATAACGTTCAACCCGCTTAGTCGCGCAAGCGCGTCTCCTTCGTCATGATAGACGTGGCTCTGTTCCTGCAAGACGACCCTCGAATTGGTCCCACAGTGACGGCGTAGGGCGATGTGGTTCGCCAGTGATCCGGTCGGCATCCAGATCGCCGCTTCCTTGCCAAGGTCTCTCGCGACACGCTTCTCAAGCGCCTCCACCGTGCCGCCCAGAGAATAGTCATCTGGCCACAGAACGCCTTCAGATAACAAAGCTCCCAGGCGGTCCACGATCGATTGTGGAGATTGCGATTCCCCATCACCTGAAAATACGATCGTATCGGGGCCGTATTCCTGGACCGCTCGCTGATTAGCAGAGCCGCGTAATTCTTGATTGCTCACAATTGGACGTCACATTATCGAGGCATCGGGTTGTCTACTGTGCCGCAGAGTGTAATCCGGAGTTAGGTTCGTGTCGCAGAACCGGCATACCACGTTCCGTCCCTTCGGTTGGCGTTGAAGCAAGTACTGTCCGGAGGGTGATCCAAAGGAGTTGTAAATGGAGACGTAAACACTATCGAACAGCTTCGAGTAAGACCTTAGGTTTACCTGTCCCTGTCGCAGCCGACATCATGGAACTGTGCTCCATCCAGGTGGACCGGAATGGCCCGCTTTCGTCCCGTGGTCACATTCGTTTCTTCATTCCGTCAACCTCCGTACGTAAACGGTGACTTGAATCTTTCCAACATCGGGGCCATCATGCCCTCCGTACTGGTCTGTATCACTCCCCGAGACGTTATCCGGGGGGCCATCTGATATTCATTCCTGAAAGGAATAGGTTCAAGTCACGTGAACGCTGTTAAAGATCTTTTGAAATCTGGGAAGACAATCGTTGGCACGGCGGGTTCCCCCCATCCAGAGGTATCGGCCGTATTGGCCGACGCGGGATACGACTTCCTGCTGTTCGATACCCAGCACTCTCCATATGGGATGAAGGAACTGGCGGCAGGGATCCAAGCGACCAACGGCAAGAAGGCGGCTCCGTTCGCCCGGGTGGACTCCATCCGTGCAGAACAAATTCTCTTCGCGCTGGACGCAGGCGCCAGGGGGATCATCGTTCCTATGGTCAACACCAAAGAGCAGGCCGAATACATCGTCGAGTCCTGCAGGTACTACCCGGGTGGCAAGCGCTCCAACGGTGGCATGCGTGGCCAGTGGGGCCAGGGCGACGACTACCAGGAGTACATGGAAACCGTAAATAGAGACCTGGTGATCATCCCCATGATCGAGACTAACGAGGCGATCAGCAACATCGACGGCATCCTGGGCGTCGACGGCATCGACGTCGCGCTTATCGGTCCGTCGGATTACTCGATCGAACTCGGGGTCACTCTGGACTACACTTCCGCCGGATACGAGGCAGGTCTGGACAAGCTCGCCGAGGCGGCCAAGAGGAATAACGTGGTTCCTGGCATGTACTTCATCCCGCCGGGAATGGACCCGAACTGGTTCGTCGCCAAGGGCTTCAAGATGTTCACGGTTCCGTGGGCCACAGCGGCTACAGAGGGTATACAGAACAGCCTCAGCGGCATCAACAGGGACTAGCGATCTGGCGGATCGTTTCCGCACCGGAAAATCCAGAGGGCCCGCCGAAAGGGGGGTCCTCTTCGCGACTACGTATTTCATAGGAAGCCGCGA
>JAPKBN010000092.1 GCA_026421215.1 Dehalococcoidia bacterium | reverse complement strand
GGTCAGTGTCATTCAGAGGTCTTGATGACCGCTTCCTCCGTTGTGACGTCAATCTCAAGCAGCACATGGACCATCTTGTCGATGCCCTCGCAGACCTCCCCTAACTCTTCCAGCTTGACCGCTGATCTGGCTGGCTTTCTTGCCGGACTCAATGGTTCTGTTGATGAGCGCTTGTTGACCTCGGCTACGGACCGCCTTGTCGACACCGTTGCCTCGATGGTATTCGGAGCCGAAAAACCCTGGTCGCGTATGGCGATTGATCATGCCGTTTCTTCTGGTGCAATCGGGCGGTCCACGATTATTGGAGAATCCGATACAGGCACAACACCGACTATGGCTGCGTTAGCCAATGGAGCCTCAGCTCACGCCTTCGAACTTGATGACGTTCATGAAGAGGCCATCAATCATCCCGGTGCGGTAGTGGTGCCTGTAGCTCTGGCCCTGGCGGAAGACTTGAACCGGACAGGTCGCGATCTACTCGAAGCCATCGTCATCGGTTACGAAGCGATGGGACGTGCAGGTATCGCGGTGGGACCCGCTGCCCACATGCTCGCGGGTTTCCACCCCACGTCGATGTCTGGGGTTTTTGGCGCAGCTGCTGCGGCAGGTCGTCTCTTGAACTTTGATGAGGTGAAACTCAATCACGCGTTCGGGATCGCCTCCTCGCTGGCGTCGGGCACTATGGAATTCGCAGCGTCAGGCGGAATGACAAAGCGAATCCACGCGGGACGCGCGGCGGAGGGAGGTCTCACCGCGGCGCTGCTCGCCGATCGTGGCTTTGAAGGCCCAGCCGACGGCTTGGCTGGACGATATGGGTTTTGTCGAATCTTCACTGATGCTCCGCGGGTAGAACTGCTTACTCATCGCCTGGGCGAACGGTGGATGATTGATGAGATCACTGTGAAACCGTACGCCGCCTGTAGCGACGTACACCCGATGATCCAAGCCGCTATTGAGCTAAGGCGTGAATTTGCCATACAGCCGAGAGACATCGACCGGATTGTTTTGGAAGCGCCAACTAAGGCAGCTACTCAGAATGATATGGATGGCACCGTGTCGGTGATGGCTGCTCAGTACTCCGCGCAGTTCAACGTGGCCGCAGCGCTAATGGCTGACCCATCCGATCCGGAGACGTACCAGCCTGAACGCATCTCGGATCCAGAGATCGCCGCGCTGCAATCAAAGGTGGTCTCGATTCGACCGGCAGCGGAGTTTGACGCCACCTATGCATGGAAAATGGGTGGGCGTGTCCACATCGACCTAGTGGACGGAACGAAACTGAGCCGCACGGTGCACGGACAGAAGGGCTCGATGCATGACCCACTCAGTGCCCACGAGTTAACGACAAAGTTCGCACATCTCACCATGGGCCGATCCGACCCGAACTTGGAGACGTTGCTATCCAACGTGATCAATGCTGGGGCGCTCACCGATCTTACGAGAGCACTGCGCCGAGGTGGCCTAGGCTACGCCGGACGTTGAGGAGGGCCACGTGATCAATCTGGGTCTAATGATCTCCTCAGGTGCGCCGAGGCGAGCAGGCGGCCCAGATCTTCCGGGCGGGTTCGGCGCTATCGTCGGCCAAGCTCAGTGGGCTGAAGAACACGGGTTTGAAGGAGTCTGGGTCGGCGAAGGCCGTCTCGCCACCAATGCTGTTGTTGGCATCACCCTCATCGCCGCGAACACGCAACGCATAAAGGTAGGTAGTGGGATACTCCCGTATCGGACTCGTAACACGGCGCTGATGGCGGTTACCTGGAAGACTCTTGATGACTTAGCGCCAGGACGGATGCGACTCGGTCTCGGCGGGTGGTGGGAGCCCCTTGCAACCCGATGCGGATTGCCCAACGCCAAGCCGTTGAAGGCAATGCGCGAAGTCATCACAGTCGCCAAGGGCATGTTGGCCGGTGAGATGGTCACACACCACGGTGAATTTGTTGATGTCGACAGCGTGAAGTTTGACGGGCCTACCGATGACGACGGGCGCGCGTACCCGGTTCCGATCTACATCGGAGCGGTACGGATGGGGATGTGCCGCCTGGCGGGCGAACTTGCCGACGGGGTTCTACTTGACTTTCTTGTACCTCCGTCATACAACGACCTGGCGATGGCGGCTGTACGCGATGGGGCGAAAGCATCAGGTCGCTCACTCGATGGTTTTGATGTACCGCAGCTCATAGCCGCGTCTATCGACGACGACGATCCTCAAAAAGCGATCGATGACTGCAAAGAATTCCTCACGCAGTACATCGCACAGCAACCCCACATTGCCGAATTCTGTGGTGCTGAACCAGAGTTGGTAGCCAAGATCCAATCAATTCTTGGGTGGCCGGCAACCAAAGCTGAGGTTCGAGATGCTATGGGCCTTGTGTCGAATGAAATAACTCAGCAAGTGGCGGCGTGCGGGACAACTACCCAGGCGCTTGACAAAATAAATGAATGGAGTGACCACGGCTGCACGGAAGCTGTGATTACTCCGCTTGGCGCTGATGCGTTCGGAACTCTTGACCAGCTTGCCGCTAAAGCGAATCTCAAGAAACTAGGAGCTACCTGAGATGACCGAAACCGTGAGATGTGCCCTGATTCAGACCACAGGCATTACACCACGCGACGAGATGATGGCTCAGCAAACAATTCTGATTCGAAACGCCGCCGCTCAAGGTGCACAGATCATTGGTTTGCAGGAACTTGCTACCGGGCCGTACTTCTGCCAGAACGAGTCTGACGAGTGGTTTGACTTAGCGGAGTCAGTCCCCGATGGGCCAACGACTGCGGAGATGATGGCACTCGCTGCCGAAATCGAGGTGGCGTTAGTGGTGCCTCTGTTCGAGGAAGATGACAACTTCTTTTACAACACGGCTGTGGTAATCGATGCCGACGGCACGTTCCTTGGCCGCTATCGCAAGACCCACATTCCTTACGCGAAGACCTACCGGGAGAAGTACTACTTTAAGCCCGGCAATACAGGGTTCCCCGTCTTCTCGACAAGGTTCGCCAAAATCGGGGTGTACATCTGTTATGACCGGCACTTCCCAGAAGGAGCCCGAGCTTTGGGTAAGAACGGCGCTGAAATCGTGTTTATCCCGTCAGCAACAGGTGGACGATCAAAGCAGTACTGGCACATCGAACAACGGGGGCACGCTATCGCCAATGGCTACTTCGTCGCGACAAGTAATCGAGTGGGTAAGGAGTCCACAGGCCCCAATGAGTTCTATGGCCATAGCTACTTTTGCGACCCTTACGGCCGGATTCTCTCTGAAGCTGGCGAAGAAGAAGAGGTCCTGATCGCTGATATTGATCTGTCATCTCTCCGAGCTACCCATGTCGACATGCCATTTTGGCGCGACCGTCGTCCTGAGACCTACGACGACCTGACTGCGAAATGAAGGAACAGAGATGAGGACTGCGATTACAGGGGGCACTGTCG
>JAPKBN010000091.1 GCA_026421215.1 Dehalococcoidia bacterium | reverse complement strand
GAGTTTTGGCGGTTCGAATGCCCTGGCCCGACAGGTTGAACTGGGTGCTCCAGCGGACGTCGTGATATTTGCCGGAAATGGCCCTATGGATCAGCTGGAAGAGTCCGGGGCGATTGTTGCCGGAAGTCGGGTTGATGTTTTGCGGAACCGTCTTGTCGTGATAAGCGATGGAGGATCCGGCCCTCTTGCTGAGATACGTGATCTGGTCTCGACCGAAGGGTGGATAGCGCTCGCTGATCCGGTGCTGGCGCCTGTGGGGTTGTATGCAAAACAGGCGCTGGAGATGTCCGGGCTATGGGAAGTCCTACGATCGCGAGTCATTCCGACACTTGATGTGCGTGCGGCGATGGGTGCTGTGGACACCGGGAGCGCGGTGTTTGGCCTGGTGTATGCGACCGATGTGGCGAACGCAACCGGCGTCGTTATGGTGTTTGAGGTGCCGGAGGAGCTGCACGACCCGATCATCTACCCGGCGGCAGTCGTCGAACACGGGAGTGGGACAGATGCATCCGAATTCCTCGAATTTCTCGTGTCTGATGGGGCAAAAGCCGTGTTTATGCGTCACGGCTTCGTGTCAGCGTCGGAGTAACCGTGGTGGGGGATAGACTTAGCGCCGATGCCGTCTGACCTAACAATCGTCCTTCTCTCGCTTCGCGTCGCAACCGTGGCAATGCTGATAGCGCTTCCGATCGGGTTCGGGCTTTCCTGGTTGCTCGTCCGGAAGCAGATACGCGGCCGATTCCTTATAGAGGCCGTGGTATCGCTGCCGCTGGCCTTGCCGCCGGTCGTGATCGGGTACGGGCTGCTGATACTGCTTGGCAACCGGGGGCCATTTGATGGCCTGGCGTTCACCACATTTGCAGCGTCTCTTGCCTCGGCAATAGTCGCTCTCCCGCTCATTGTCAGGACATTTGTGGTGGCTCTTGAAGGAGTAGATCCGCGATTGGAACTTGCCGCCCGTAGCCTCGGCGCGGGGCCGTGGCGCGTTTTAATGACCGTGACGATCCCGCTGGCGTACCGCGGGCTACTTGCCGGAGTGTTGATCGGATCGGTTCGTGCACTGTCTGAGTTTGGGGCCACTATCGTGGTCGCCGGCAACATCCCGGGACGAACGCAGACCATTCCTCTGGGTATATTCACACGGATCCAAGCTGGCGATGACCAGGCGGCCATTCGGCTTGTTGTGGTCTCGATAACGCTAGCGGTCGCCACGCTCATCGTCCACGACTTGCTGTTACGCCGTGGTGGTTTGGATGGCCGTCGACACCGTGCAGGGTTTGGAGCGTAACTCTTGGCAGGCGACGCTGTGATCTCCCCAGAGTCCTCGGGACCGGCTCGTGACACGAACGGCGTGCTCCGTTTCTCGTTTAGGCGCGTGCAGGGAGATTTTTCGCTCGAAGTTGCCGGGAATTTTGGACCTGGCATCACGGCTTTATTTGGCCCCTCCGGTAGCGGGAAGACTACTCTGTTGAACTGTCTTGCGGGACTGCTCAAGCCGGACGATGGGGAAATAGTGCTGTACGAGCGAGACCATTATCGAGGCAGCCCGAAAATTTTTGTGCCGCCGGAAAAACGCCGCATCGGACTTGTATTTCAGGATGGTGCTCTGTTTCCGCACATGAGTGTGTCCGGAAACATCATGTACGGACGTGCACGGACGCCGGTGGCCGACCGCCGTGTGGATGTGGATCACGTGGTAGATCTACTCGGATTGCGGCCCCTTATGGATCGTTCTCCGGAGTCTCTATCGGGCGGGGAGCGCCAGCGTGTTGCGATCGCTCGGGCGCTTGCGATGTCGCCGGGATTGCTATTACTGGATGAGCCGATGGCTTCGCTGGATGTCCGCTTACGCGGCGTCGTGCTCAGTTACTTACGTCGGGTCCACGATGATCTCGGGATCCCGATGGTTTACGTGTCGCACTCGATCTCCGAGGTGCTGGCGCTGGCGGACGACGCGCTCGTACTGTCACGCGGGAAGGTTGTCGCGTCTGGCCGGCCTTCTCGTGTGTTGCTGGACCCTGTGGTGGGTGGAATGTTCCGGGACGACCCGGTTGAAAATCTGTTGAATGGGACGGTTATTGAACAGGGTGGGACCGGTCAGTCGGGCCGGGTCAGGGTGGGTCAGATCGAGATCGTCACGCCGGCAATGGATCGCCCTGCTGGCTCTCCTGTGATCGTGGCGCTGGGCGCGGAAGAGATTATCCTCGCCACGGAGAAGCCATCCGGTTTGAGTGCCCGGAACGTCATTATTGGGTCGATTACGAATCTGGATCCGGTCTTGGACGGAGTCTACGCGAGCGTCGATATCGGGGTGCCGATGCTTGTTGAACTGACTCAGGGGGCGGTGGACGCGCTCAGTCTGAAGCGAGGTCAGGACGCCTACCTGGTGTTCAAGACGAGCAGCATCAAGCTCCTGGACGCTGAGCCTCTGGTCGACGGGTAGTTGAAGTTGCGGGAGCGCGTGGTCGTAAATTCACGGCGTTAGGGAAGGTTTGCAGCGCTCTAAACCTTCCCTCGATTTCGCTCGGAATGACAGCTAGATGGGTGTGTAGGTACTCACTGTTCTGTTCGTGATGATTTCCAGCCTGTGATTCTGGGGAGCTTGCAACGAAGTGTCTCCCCTTGGGAAGACTGCATGTGCGCCGGGTCTTTTTGCGCTCTGGTAGCCGAGAGATTACTGGATCAAGTTCAGGACAGGGTCTTTGTCTCAATCTCAGGATGAGATGTTGTAGAACGGCGTTCAGTTGCTCTTTGTCCTCCCTCAGCCTTTATGCGCATTGGCCTTTCCCGCGGTGAGAGGGGGCATTTGTCCCCGTTGTGCAGATGTCCTGCAGGCAACATTGGTCGCATCTGGGCGTTGGCCGGCAAACTGTCGAAGCGTGCTCGTCGAGTAGGGCGTGATACTCGTTGAACAGGGTGGTGTCCGACGGCAGTCGTTCTGTGAACAGCGACTGGTAATCTCGGTATCGGACTCCTTGAGGGCGCCAGCCGAGCCGGTCGACTATTCGACGGGTGTATGTGTCGATTACGAAAGACGGCTTATTGGCCGCGTAGAGGACGATATCGTCCGCTGTCTCTTCGCCGACCCCCCAGATCCCAAGCAGGATGGTGCGCAGGTCATCCATCGGTAGATCAAGCAACTGATCCAGGTTGCCGTTGAAGTCGTTTTCGACCAGTGCTGCGAACTCATGTAACTTGCGGGCCTTCTGGTTGAAGTAGCCGGATGGACGTATCAGGCCGGCCAGATCGTCCCTTTCCGTGCCGAGGATCGCTTTGAACGACCAGATGTCGGCATTACGGAGCGCGTCCAGTGCCTTTTCCACGTTCGTCCAGTTGGTGTTCTGGGTCAGAATCGCGCCGACGATCACATCAAACGGACCATCGCCGGGCCACCAGTGCTGCGGGCCGTATGTCGCATACAGGCGTTCATAAAGGAAGCGAACCAACGCATGTG
>JAPKBN010000043.1 GCA_026421215.1 Dehalococcoidia bacterium | reverse complement strand
ATCGACAGGTACATCGATAACAGCGACTAGGCTCTCAGAACCAGGCGCGCATGCCACAATAACCACGCTTACCAAACGCGCACTCACGAGGATGCCATGACTCAGGCCGAGACTCGCTACGACGGCAAGACACCCGCGCCCCCGTTCCCGGAAGGGCTGGACTGGCTCAACACGGCCAGCGCCCTGTCATGGGAAGACATGGCTGGCAAACTGGTCGTGATGGACTTCTGGACCTACTGCTGAATTAACTGCATGCACTTATTTCCGCAGTTGCGGAAACTGGAAGAGAAGTACAAAGATTCGCTGGTCGTTCTCGGCGTTCACTCGGCCAAATACACGACCGAGAAGGACACGGACAACATCCGAAGCGCCGTGATCCGGTACGACATCCAGCACCCGGTGGTGAACGACGTCGATTTCAAAGTCTGGCAGACCTGGGGCATCCGAGCGTGGCCAACGATCATGTTCATCGATCCCCGCGGCCAGGTGATTGGCAAGCACGAGGGCGAGCTGCCTTACGAAGAGTTCGACCGACTCATCGGCGACATGACGAGCGAATTCAGTCGTGTGGAGCTGCTAGATCCGACGCCCCTGTCCTACCAGCTTGAGGCAGCTAAAGAGGCCGCACGACCGCTCGCATACCCGGGCAAGATCGAGGTCGATTCAGGCCGCCTGTTTATCGCCGATTCCAACCACAACCGCGTGCTCGTTACCGATCTCGAGGGCGCTGTTCAGGACGTGATCGGGTCCGACGAGATCGGCCAGTCCGACGGCGCTTTCGAGACAGCGTCGATGTGGCGGCCGCAGGGCATGGAGGTCGATGGCGACATCCTCTTCATCGCCGACGCCGAGAATCACCTGATCCGGATCGCCGATCTCGCCAACCGCACCCTGTCCACAATCGCCGGAACCGGTGAGCAGTCGCTCATCCGACATAAGGGCGGCGACCCGATGACCATACCCTTAAATTCGCCGTACGACCTCGCCCTGCATGATGGCGTTCTGTACAGCGCGCAGGCCGGTTTCCACCAGATTTGGGCACACGACCTGAGAGCAAACACTATCGCTCCCTATGCCGGAACGGGGCGCGAAAACATCAAAGATGGCGCGGTCGCAGAAGCCGAACTGGCGCAGACCTACGGGTTACAGGTGCACGACGGCACGCTCTATTTCGTCGATAGCGAGACCAGCTCTGTCCGCACGGCTGGGACCCCTGACTCCGCAGGATCGGAGCCAGGGGCCCGTGTTCACACCCTCGTAGGTACCGGGCTATTCGACTTCGGCGATAGCGATGACGTGTGGAACGCAGCGCAGTTGCAGCATGTCCAGGGCGTGGCGATAGGCAACGGTGTCCTTTACATCGCAGACTCCTATAACCATAAGATCAAGCGTCTGAACTTGAGCACCGGGATCGTGACAACAATCGCTGGCTCCGGCGAACGCGGGCACGACGATGGACCAGTAAACGATGCTACCTTCGACGAACCGGCGGGAGTAGCGTTTGCTGACGGGCGAATTTATGTCGCAGACACCAATAACCATTTGATCCGGGTCATCGACCTAGAAGCCGATGTGGTGACCACGCTCATACTGACGGGGTTTTAGATACTCCTACAGTGGCATTAATGGCGCTTTCGGCTGGCATACCTGTATGAGACGGTCACGTCGGAGAATGACACCCTTCACTTCCATCCCCCCTACGAAACTCTGAACGCTAGGGTGATCTGCGCATGGCAGGCCGGAGTGGCCCTGCATACAACGCCCGACAGAGCGAGGCCAACTTCGTACATCGTGACGCAATCTCCGAATCACAGACCTAGGCACATAGAGATAGAGCGACCGAGCGCGTCTGCACTGATCTTACTGCCAGGGTTCCGGGTATCGTCGATCTAGGATTTCGCCACATCAAACAAGAAGAGAGATAGCCGCAATATGCCGAACCGACTCGCCAACGAAACTAGCCCCTACCTACTCCAGCACGCCGACAATCCGGTGGACTGGTATCCGTGGGGCGACGAGGCGTTGGAACGTGCTAAAGCCGAAGACAAGCCGATCCTCCTGAGCATCGGCTACTCGGCATGCCACTGGTGCCACGTCATGGCGCACGAGTCGTTCGAGAACGAACTGATCGCCCGGATCATGAACTCGGCCTTCATCTGCATCAAGGTGGACCGAGAAGAACGGCCGGACGTGGATGGCATCTATATGGCGGCCGTTCAAACCCTCACCGGGTCTGGCGGATGGCCTCTCACGGTGTTCCTGACGCCCGACGGAAAGCCTTTCTACGGCGGCACATACTTCCCGCCAGAAGATCGCGGCCAGATGCCGGGGTTTCCAAGGGTCCTAGATTCGATGGCAACCGCGTACGCCGATAAAAAAGATGATGTCCTCCAGGCAACCAGCGAGATAACAGGCCGACTGGCCCAGATGTCGTCTCCGCAATCGTCGTCCGCTCCTTTGGACGACGATCTGATTTTGACAGCCTTCAACACCATTGCGCGGGGGTTCGATTGGGAGAACGGTGGTTTCGGGCAGCAGCCCAAGTTCCCGCAGCCGCTTGTCCTCGACGTGGTGCTCCGCCGTTGGGCACACACCGACGCGTCCTCCGTCCTTGAGATGGTGGAGCTTTCGCTTGAGAAGATGGCCCGCGGCGGCATATATGACCAGATCGGTGGCGGGTTTGCTCGCTACTCCACAGACGACAAATGGCTCGTGCCGCATTTTGAAAAGATGCTTTACGACAACGCACTACTCGTCAGCCTTTACTCGCACGCGTTCCAGGTGACCTGCAAGCCGCTTTACAAGCGCGTGGTCGAGGAGACTCTTGACTTCGTGGAACGAGAGATGTCGCACGCCTCGGGCGGTTTTTATTCCGCTTATGACGCCGATTCCGAAGGCGTCGAGGGCAAATTTTATGTGTGGACACCGGAGCAGATTGACAACGTTCTGGGCGAGTCCGATGGACGTATCGTGCGCGCTTATTTCGGTGTCGAAGAAGGCGGCAACTTTGAGGGCGACAGCATCCTCTGGTTGCCGCGTGATCTCGATGAGGTCGCTGGCGAACTGGAGATGTCCGAAGAAGACGTGTTGGCGGTTGTCGAACGCTCGCGTCCAAAGTTGTATGCGGAGCGAGCAACCCGGGTGCCGCCCGGACTCGATGACAAGATTCTCGTGTCATGGAACGCAATGATGTTGACGGCGTTCGCCGAAGCGGGAGCGGCGTTCGATCGGCCTGAGTGGATCGAACGGGCACGAAACAACGCAGCGTTCCTGCTCGATAACCTGTTCAACGGTCCCCGCCTGCTCAGAACCTGGAAGGCCGGTTTGGGTTCCAAGAAAGCCTCCGCCAAGATACCAGGCTATCTTGAGGACTACGCATCGCTTGGTGGCGCCCTGATTACGCTCTACGAGTCCACATTCGAGCAGCGCTGGCTTGATGAATCACGCCAGCTTACTGATCGAATGATCGACCTGTTCTGGGACGAGAGTTCTGACGTGTTCTACGACAGCGGGTCCGACGCATCCGACCTCTTCACTCGGCCCCGAGATGTGTTCGACAACGCTATCCCCTGCGGGGGCTCCTCCGCAGCAAACCTCCTTCTCAGGCTCGCTACCCATACGGGCGACATGTCGTACCGAACAGCCGCCGAGAACACACTGCGATCCGTTCGTGAGTACCTTGAGAAAATGGGGTCAGGGTTTGGCGGATGGTTGTCGGCCCTCGACTACTACCTATCGTCGCCAAAAGAGATCGTGGTGATGGGCGATAGCCAAGATGCCGCCACAAAAGCGCTTCTCAGAGAAGTGCACAACCGCTACATCCCAAACCGCGTAATCACCGGAGCAGATGCTCCAGTAATGCCCGCTCCAACTCCGTTGTTGGAAGAACGAGTACTCGTGAACAACACCCCAACAGCCTACGTCTGCGAAAACTACGCCTGCCAGTTACCAGTAACAGACCCGCCCGCCCTGGCAACCCAGCTAAACGCGTAGAGACGGCACGTACTTGCTTATAGAGCCTCGGCGTGAGGTTAGTACGCCGCCCCTAAACCCCCTCGTTCCGCGTTGAGTCCGCATCGATCACGATCTTGCTGACCTCGTTCTCGGCGATGTTCTCGTAGTCATACACAACTCCGAGCCCGACACCTTGTGGCACACTCACGTAGCCGTTCGAATCGATCGCATCAAGCTGATCTCCGTCGTAGTCGTTTGCGTACACAGCTAGGTCTGACCCCGCCAATTTCGGGTGCACAAGCCCGAGTTCGTAGAAGTTCGAGTTCCGTATCGCCGCCATCGCGTGACGATGTGCAGGGCCTCCCGTATGCAACTCCAGGTCCATACCCATGCCTTCAGCGGCGTGCGCGATCTTCATAAGACCCGTAATTCCGCCGTCGTACTCGGCATCAGCTCGGAAAAAGTCTGTCGCCTCGGCGATCGCCATATCGGTATGCGCCTCGACCATGTGGACATGCTCGCCCTGCAAAAGCGGGGTCTTCAGCGCCGACCGTAGTTGTTTGTGAGCGTAGAACGAAACACCGCCGTCCCGCATCGGATCCTCGTACCAGAAGAACCCGGCATCATCGCAGGCTCGGCCCACCCGCAACGCGTCACCGTAGGTGTCGAACACACAACAAGGATCGCTCATAAGCGCCATCTTTCCGCCGACCCGATCTCCAACCGCCTTGATGGTCGCTACCTCCCGGTCGATATTCCCGTCCGCCCACGTATGCAGCTTGAAACCCTTGTAGCCCATCTCAAGACACTGCTCCGCGAAATCGGCGAACGCCTCTGGCGAATTCAGTCCGCCCGGAGTTCGATCGCCGTGGTAGGTGCTGGCGTATGCCGGAAGCTTCATCCGGTGCCCGCCGAGAAGCTGGTAGATCGGGGCGTTGTGATATTTGCCGGCCAGATCCCAGAGCGTGATGTCCAGCGGCCCGATACCCATGCGGTCGTTTTTGCGCAGATGCGTCTTAGCAACGTTGTAGAACTTCTCCCGCTCCAACGCAT
The DNA here is from genome assembly GCA_026421215.1 of Dehalococcoidia bacterium. Taxonomy (GTDB): domain Bacteria; phylum Chloroflexota; class Dehalococcoidia; order Lucifugimonadales; family Lucifugimonadaceae. The sequence continues at coordinate 11,978 of JAPKBN010000043.1, read as the reverse complement.
TGGCCCCAATGAGCAGCGGGGCGACAGCCTGCATCTGCTCATAGGTCCCCGGTGCCGATGACATAAACTCCCCGGTCACGCCCTCGTCGGTAAAAATCTTGATGCCAAGCAGCCGTCGGGTTCGTTTCGACCCTCGCTCATAGAACGGTCCAACCGCAAAGTTCAGATCGTCGCCAACATCGTTCCACGGGAACAGGTAACGCGTAATCTCGATCCTGTCGATGACCGGGTAGTTAGGCATCTCGGCGTTCTCCAGTGAATGGAGTCGAGCGATTCAACCAAACCGCCCCTGCGGTTAGCGTCCGACGACTCCCAGCGCAAGATACTCGTCACAAGAGCTCACTGCTAGACCATCGGGCGTCCTTGAGTCTACTTATGGCCCGTCACTTGATACGCAAGTGCCAGGGTACCGTCGAACAGTTTCGCGATGAACTAGAGTCGCAAGCGATATGAATTCGGAAGGTTTGCCATTGTCCGACCCCGGCTTCGAGAGCTACACAGATACCTGTGGAGCGGACGACCCGTTCGTTATCGCTTATTCAAGGCCTTCGCTCACCGTCTCTGCAGGCCGTACTTCTCGTACAACTCTTCAAGCGATTTCGGAGAGCGAATAATGTACATATCAATCCCCTCTGGAGCTCCTGACGAGATTTCCTTCGCGAAATTTCTGAAGTGATTTCGCCGCCACCACAGGTCATACACAACCGATTGCCGGGTGAAGAAAGTGAGCCAAAATTTCTCACGGTTGCCGTTCCACAATTCTTCCCGTTTGTACGATCGACGGAGCGACCTTTTGAATGTACGCCACAACATAATCTTCCATGGCAACGCCAGAACAATCACCGTCTCGACTCTGTCGAATATCAGCCGCCGAACTGTCAGATAGTTGCCATCGGTGACCCAGCCCCTCTGGGCGCCGTCGAGGCTCGCCGTTACAACTTCGCGGAAATCATCGTCCGGCCGCTCAACCCATCCAGCCATATGCCTGATCGCGTCCAACTCAACAAATTCGAATTCGAACCGATCCGCCAGTGCACGTGCAAGAGTCGTCTTGCCGCCCTTTCCGAACACAGCGATGCGCTTCCCGAGAGGATAGGATTCAGAATCCAAATCAGATCCAATATCGACCGTTTCCGGCTCCATCTGTACTCCCGGGGGGGTCTCAAGCTGTCTTGAAAGAGCCCGTCGAAAAAGGCCGTCGTCCTAGACGGACAACAGCCCTGAAATTATCTCTTCCAGCACATGAAGGCCTTCAGGGGGTTATTTATTCGGCTGTGGCGTCACTCGGAGGTACGGCTTCACAGCCTCGTAGCCCTTCGGGAACATCGTGTCAGCTTCCTCGTTTGAGATCGCCGGCAGAATCACCACATCGTCGCCATCTTTCCAATCGACCGGCGTCGCAACCTTGTGGCTGTCTGTCAGTTGCAGTGAATCGAGCACCCTGAGGATCTCTTCAAAGCTGCGTCCCGTGGACGGCGGGTAGGTCAGCGTCAGACGCACCTTCTTGGCCGGATCGACGATAAATACCGATCGTACCGTCGCGGTGGCGGCATCACCCTGAACCATATCGTAAAGTTCGGCTACCTTACGGTCAGCGTCGGCTAGCAACGGGAAGTTGATGGCGGCCCCCTGGGTTTCTGCGATATCCGCTACCCAATCGTTGTGGGAGCCAATGGGGTCAACGCTCAAACCGATCGCCCTGGTGTTGCGCTTGTCGAACTCTGGTTTCAGTCGAGCGACCATGCCGAGCTCTGTCGTGCAAACAGGGGTGAAGTCAGCCGGATGCGAAAAAAGAATGCCCCACCCTTCTCCGAGGTAGTCGTGAAAGTTAATCGGGCCTTCCGTAGATTCCTGAGTAAAGTCAGGCGCAGTGTCGCCCAGTCGTATAGTCGCCATTTCATGCTCCTCTTGATTGCGAAATAGGAAAAACAATCCGCCCATGGCTCGCCGTACATCACAGGATTCACGCGATTATTTCGATAACGCAACAGCCTCTTAAATAAGCCGTCATCTACGAACATCCGGCGCGTCTTCTCCAGTGGGCGTCAATGTACAAAGTCCGGAAGGTCTTAAGGATAGATCGTTCAGGCCGCAAGGCCATCCTGAAACCCAAATTACGCGTTCAAGAATTCCCGAACGAACAGGATTCGGCCAGTTAACAGTTGCATGCCTGTTACACGGGCGATAGCGAGCGTTCCTCTTGAAGCCCGGAGGTAGCTGATCTCAGCTATGTTGTCTGTGTCTACGTCGAGAACATCCCCCGTCAGGTTCTTAACCTCCGGCCAATTGCCGGATACTTCCGCTTCGTCAATCCGATCAAACGGCCGTTCGATTCGTCGTTGCGCCCTCTCAATCGGCATAATCAGGCGGATCATACATGCCGTGGGCATGTCGCGTGTCCGGGCGTAAGATGGCGTGTACTGCCCCGTACCAGCGGTCGAGCCGAGCCCCGTATCTTGATGATCCACACTTCTCCAACCGAGCTTAAGGCTGGATAGAGACTCAAGACCGGAGATACGCTCGCGCTCACCTCCGGACGCCATCCTTTTAACCCATGACATGGAGATATGAATGCCCCAGCAGGCCGATGGCCCCAGCCGACTCGAACGTGACTCGATGGGCGAGCTACAGGTGCCGGCGGGTGCCTTCTACGGAGCGAATTCACAACGAGCAAAGCTCAACTTCCCGATAAGTGACCTGAAGTTCAACCGGTCATTCATCAAGGCGCTCGGGCAGATCAAGCAGTCCGCCTCCCGCGTCAACCGAGATCTTGACGCGCTCGATCCCGTGCTGGGAGCGGCAATAGATAGCGCCGCCCAGAAGGTGATCGACGGTGAGTACGACGACCAGTTCGTGGTCGATATCTTCCAGACCGGGTCCGGCACCTCCACCAACATGAACACTAACGAGGTTATTTCAAACATCGCCATCTCGTCGCTTGGCGGAGAACTCGGCTCCAGGGACCCCGTGCACCCAAACGACCATGTGAACAAAGGCCAGTCGTCGAACGACGTCATCCCGACGGCCATCCACCTTGCGGCCGCAGGGGCGATCAAAGACGGGCTGCTGCCGGCGATGGCCGAATTGGAGGACGCACTCCGAGCAAAATCCGAGGACTTTTGGCCCATCATCAAGACCGGCCGCACACATCTCCAGGACGCAACGCCGATCCGACTCGGCCAAGAGTTCTCGGGATATGTGGGTCAACTTGAATACGGACAACAGCGGGCCGGAAAAGCTCTCGCTGAATTGAGCGTTCTCGCGATCGGCGGCACCGCCGTCGGCACCGGGATAGGTATGCATCCCGAGTTCGCAGATCGCATGATTCGTCAGCTTAAGGAAATGACTGGGCTTGACCTGAGTGAGACCGCCAATCACTTCCAGTCACAGAGTTCTCTTGACGCGATCGTCGAGGCCAGCGGATCGCTGAAGACCATAGCCGTCAGCCTCATGAAGATCGCCAACGACATCCGGTGGCTCGGTTCCGGGCCACGGGCTGGTATCGGCGAGATAGAGCTTCCAGAGGTTCAGCCCGGCAGCTCCATCATGCCCGGCAAGGTGAACCCCGTCATCGCAGAGTCGGTCACTATGGTCTGCGCACAGGTAATCGGGAACGATGCGACCATCGCGATCGCCGGTCAGTCCGGTAACTTTGAGATCAACGTGATGATGCCGGTCGCCGCATACAACCTGCTGCAGTCGATCGACCTCCTCGCTGCGACATGCGAGAATTTTTCGCGCCAGTGCATCAGCGGTCTTAAAGCGACCTCGAATGGCCCCGATATGGTCGCGCATGGGTTGGCGATCTGCACAGCCCTCGCTCCGGTGATCGGTTACGACGCAGCGGCCGCCATCGCACACGAGGCATCGCAGACCGGCGAGACGATCAAAGAGGTGTCGCTCAGGGTGACGGAACTCACGACAGAAGAACTCGACGTAATACTAGAACCCGGCGCTATGACCGAACCTTCCTGAGGCCCCCACAAACAACTTGAGCGATCCCGCAGGCGACCCATCAGATAACAAGCAGAATACCGGCAACGGCGATAGGTCCACACCCTTCGGAGGCGCGGATTCCGGGACTGGATATGAGGGAGGCGTACCAGGATCGGCAGCAACAAGTAACTCTCCACGCCAGCACAAGATGTTCTACGGGTGGTGGATCGTCCTCGCCTCGGTGTTCTCAAACGGCACCGGCGGTGCGATCCATTGGCAGGGCTTCGCCGTCTTCTTCCTGCCGGTCACCGAAAGTCTTGGTCTGAGTCGATTCCAGACCTCCCTGGTGTTCTCATTTGCGCGCCTGGAAAACGGTTTGATGGGACCGTTCACCGGCTACCTGATAGATCGTTTCGGGCCGCGCTGGATGGCGTTCTTCGGTTCGCTCATCGTCGGCATCGGGTACATCGTTCTGGCGTTCACGGACACCTACTACCAGTTCCTGTTCGTCTACATCGCTGTGATATCGGTCGGCGCATCGACAAGCTTCATGCAAGCATCGATGGCGGTACTCAACACTTGGTTCATCCGGCGCCGCGGTCTCGTGATGGGCATCAACGCCGCCGGGATGCGAGGCGGTGCTGCCATATTTATCCCGACCCTCGGCTGGCTCCTGTCTATCTACTCATGGCAGACCGTATCCATCGGCATCGGACTGATGATGATCTTCTGGGTCGCTCCATTCGCCCTGACCTACCGGAGGTCGCCGGAGTCGTACGGCCTGCTTCCGGACGGCGACACGCGGGCGATAAGGGCTGCGGCCGAACGCGCCGCGGGCGCAGGTGGCGCATTCAGGACGGACCAGGCCTGGGGAGTCAAAGAGGCAATTCGGACCTCTGCCTACTGGCTCCTCGCATTGGCGACCACGCTGCGCCTGGGAGTCACAAGCGCCATCCAACTTCACGCCATCGCAATTTTCGTTTGGAAGGGCGAAAGCGCAGTGGCCGGGGCTGCCATGCTCGGGGCCGTCTCGGCGATCGCCATCCCGATCATCCTCCTTATGGGATGGCTGTCCGACCGCGTGGCACGCGGACCGCTGCTGTTCGCTGCTTATTCGGTATCGGCGATCGGTCTACTGCTTCTCAACTTCGTAGAAGGCACAATTCCGGTCTTTATAGCGTTCGCCATGTTCGCCCCGGCGCAGGCATCTGCGTCCGTCAATTGGTCGCTCGTCGGAGATTTGTTCGGACGGCGTAATTTCGCCACGCTCCGAGGACTCCTGGCGCCGATGTATAACGGGGCGACCGTTGTCACCGCCGCCGGCGCGGGATACATGTATGACAGAACCGAGTCGTACACAATTGTTCTGCTCGGAGGCGCGGTCCTTCTGTCTAGTGCAGCATTAACATTCTTCGTGCTAAAACCGCCAACCCGGTCAGACAAACGACCCGCCAGTGACACTCCGGATGCTACCCCATCAGCCACTTAGCCTCGACAGGAATTGAAAAGCATATGAGCGCAGAAGCAAAGATTGCCGAACTGAAACTGGACCTGTCCCACCCGGCGACGCCGCTTGGCAATTACGTCGAGGTCGTCACCACCGGAAACCTGGTTTACCTGGCGGGGCACGGGCCACGCAGCGGTGGGCCGAACGGAAAATGGCTGGCCGGGAAACTCGGCGATGACATGACGGTGGAACAGGGCTACGAGGCCGCGCGCCTGACCGGAATCGGGTTGCTGACCACGCTTCGCCACGAGATCGACAATTTGGACCGGGTAAATCGGATTGTCAAAGCGCTCTGCATGGTCAACGCAACCGCCGATTTCACACAGCACCCGGCCGTAGCAAACGGGTTCTCAGACCTCATGGTTGAGGTGTTCGAAGAGAAAGGCCGTCACGCACGATCGGCGGTCGGAATGCAATCCCTACCAAACAACATCCCGTTCGAGGCGGAGATGATCGTAGAGGTAACGCCGGAGTAATCGACCAGTAGCACCGCATTCGGTCACGTACTAAACTGCCGTTCACTAACAAATAATCGCCCTACCGAGCTGGAGCATCAAATGGCCGGAATCACCATCACCGGTTTCAACCACATCGCCTATCCGATCTCGACGCGCGAGCACACCCTGCCGTTATATCGAGACATTCTCGGGCTCGCCGTCATCCCGTCCATGGTGGACGGGCCTGCCGTCATTTGGACGCAGATGGAAAGCGGCACAATGATCCACCCCATCGAATCTTCAGAGCCGGGCAAATTGGGCACCTTCCACTTGGCGTTTGGTGTGGAAAGTGTCCCCGACGCGATTGCCTCTCTTGAGGCCTCGGGTATTGAAGTCACGTCCAGCGGTGAGCGGTACGACGGTCAGGAATTCGCGTTTGTGAATGACCCCGACGGTAATCGTCTTGAGTTCGCCAGCGCCAACGATCGCAAACCCCACGGAAGGGTATGTGACGAGTGGGGCGTGACGACGAATGGCGATGGTCCGGCAAGTCGGCACCAAAAGTCAGATGCGCCGATACGAGTGCTGTCTGCGGAACACGCAGCCGTACCGGTCACCGACCGAAAGCGTGCGATCACGTTCTACAGGGATGTTGTTGGTCTCGAAATAATTCCCTCCATGGTGGAAACGGACGGCCTCACATGGCTCGGCCTGCCCGACGGTTCGATGCTCCACCTCGTGGAGACAGAGCAAGGCGACGCACACACGTACCACGGCGGATTTATCGTTGAGGACTTGGATGGAGCGATCAACACGATCCAGCAATTGGATGCTGAGAACATAAGTATCGGCGACCGGCTCGACGGCCGCCGTGCCCTCCACTTCGACGACCCCGACGGCAATCACGTGGAGTTGGTGTCAAACAACCCAGTCCGCTCCGGCCACCGCGTCGCAGACGAGTGGGGCTACACGAAGGACGTTTAGGTCCTTCTCCCATCGAAAGAGGGTTTGCGGGAGGGGGCGGGGAAGTTATGGGATATCGGTGGCTATCAACCGATCCCACGCCGTCTTATCGGAGTTGATGTAGGAAAGCGCACTTGCGAACTGTCCTTCCACGGAAGGACCACTTTATCCTGCTCCTTTGCCCGACTGGGAGAATGTAATCGTGATTCTAGGTGAGCGTTGGGCCATCACATTACGGCGGGATGACCGCAGTATCGAATCAGGCGCCTCGCCTCAATACGCAAAGGGAGACCCAGATGCCAGAGTTCCACATGAACCGTATCCAGCACTGGATGTTCCCTGTGGCAGACCGAATGACCGCGGTTCCGTTCTACCGTGACCTACTAGGCCTGCACCTGGTCCCGGCATTTGAATCATCCCCCGGCGTGACCATGATGGAGACCGACGACGGCACGATGGTCCATCTCAGCCAGAAGACGGAACGGACGCCACCGACCCACGTCGCATTTGAGGTAGATGATTTTGACGCCGTACACAGTCGCCTGGTGGAACTTGGCTACGAGATCGACGGCCCGGTGAAACGTGCAGACGGCCGGCCGGCCATGAAGATCAACGACCCCAGCGGCAACACGGTCGAGTTCACCACCGGACCCGGCCCCATAGCACGGGACGTGGTCGTGGACGAATGGGGCCGTACTTCCGAACGCCCGGCAGACGGGTCCGAACCGGACCTTAGTGGTATCAATCCGGATTTCCACATGAACCGTGTCCAGCACGTCATGTTCCCGATCGAGGACCGCGAGACCACACTCCCGTTCTACCGTGACCTGCTCGGGCTCAAGATCGTCCCCGCTTTCGAGAACAGCCCTCGCGTGATCTTCATGGAGACCGACGATGGCACGATGTTCCACATGAGCGAGCCGGGCGCAGCGACACCGGCGGCACACGTCGCATTTGAGGTAGATGATTTTGACGCCGTACACAGTCGCCTGGTGGAACTTGGCTACAAGATCCAGGGGCCAGAGAAGCGGGGCGATGGACGGCCGGCGATGAAGATAGCAGACCCGGACGGAAATTCCGTTGAGTTCACCACCGGACCCGGCCCGATCTCGATAGCCGACCGCGTCGTAGATGAGTGGGGCCACACCTCAATACCGGGACGTGACGGGCTGGAATAGATGTGCTGGCCGATTCAGTTCTGCACATTCCTGTCAACTCACAGAGACGACCGGTAGTCTGTATGGGTTATCAGTAAACGTCCGAAATCCCCACCAAACAGAAACCTGTCCACCGTTTGAGCAGCTCCAGCGACAACAAACCGGAAAATGAACCTGAGGCTTTGCCTCCTTCATCTATGGGTCGAAACGCGCGTCCGGTTCGCGCCCCGGCGCCATCCATCAGTTCCGGTGGCTTCAGCCGCTCATCGCTCCTGTGGACCCTGTACATCCCCAGTTTCTTACTGCAGATAGGCGTCGGGATGCTCATCCCGGTGCTGCCGAGCTTCATCGAGGAGATGGGCGTCGGGATCGGGCTGGTCGGGCTGGGTGTGTCGGGGGTCCTGATCGGGACGATGATCTTCGATGTACCGGCGGGTCTACTAGTAGGTCGATTCGGCCACAAACAGACCATGCTCGTGGGCACAGCGCTTCTCGGCGTGGTCGCCCTAGTCACGGCGTTCACCACCAACTTTCCGGCGTTGATGGCGCTCCGACTCTTGTCGGGAGTGGCGATGGCCCTGTGGTCTATATCCCGGATGGCCTACGTATCCGACACCGTGCCGTCCGCAGCCCGCGGCAAGACACTTGCGACATATGGCGGCGTCGGAAGATTCGGCGCATTCGGCGGTCCGGTAATCGGCGGGATCATCGGCGCCCAGATCAGCCTGGAGGCGGTGTTCATCGCACAGGCTTTGATCTCGGCAGCGACAATGATCATGCTGATCGCGTTCACCCAAGAAATCGGCGGCGGCAGGACAGATCAACTCAGACGCCAGGGCCGTTCCTCTGTAATGAGGACCCTCAGTGACAACGGCTCCGGTTTGGCCAGAGGCGGCACGGCGATGGTGTCGCTCCAACTTGTACGCCGTGGCCGAGAATTACTGCTACCGCTCTGGGGGGCGCACCTCGGCCTCGATGTGGACCAGATCGGATACGTGATCGGCGCCGCAGCCGCTATGGACATGGCGATATTCGCCCCGGTCGGATACGTGATGGACCGGTACGGCCGGAAATACATGTCGATCCCGAGCTTTCTTGTCCTAGGAGCGGGAATGGCATTACTCCCACTCAGCGGCGATATCTGGAGCTTCGGTGCAATCGCCGTGTTCACCGGATTCGGGAACGGGCTGAGTAGCGGGGCGATGATGACGCTCGGGGCGGATCTCGCGCCCAGACAGCGTACCGGCGAGTTCATTGGAGTCTGGCGACTTATCGGCGACATCGGAGGCGCGTCCGGACCAATCATCGTCGGTCAGATTGCGACCGTGGTCACGCTTGGATGGTCGTCGATATTCATTGCAGGTTTCGGGTTTCTTGGAGCGTCCGGTGTGTATTTCATCGTGCCTGAAACGCTGCGGCGAGATCAGAATTCAACACTTCCTACGCCATCCCCCGACCCGCCCAGCTCTGGTGGTGCCAGTGATTCCGGAGACTAAGGCGAAATAAAGTTGAATCCCACGCTCCGGCCTTCCCGTTCCTGTGCTGTCGCGCTTAGTCTCTAGCACAACAAATTACGGTCTGCGCGGTTCGGGCAGACCGCCAGCAAGCAGGAGAACGTCGATGGGCTACGAATTCATATCGTACGAAAAGAAGGGCCGCATCGTGTACGTCACGATCGAGCGTCCGGAACGACTCAACGCGCTGCACCCGCCGGCCAACCTTGAGCTATACAACGCCTTTACCGAGTTCAACAACGACCCGGATGCCTGGGTGGCGATCATCACCGGGACCGGTGAGAAAGCGTTCAGCGCCGGAAACGATCTCGTGTACACGTCCCAGAACTGGGCCGAGCGAGAGTCGAACGCGATACGTGCGCCATTTGGTGGAATCACATCCCATTTTGAGTGCTGGAAACCCATCATCGGCGCCGTCAACGGCTACGCCCTCGGCGGTGGATTCGAATTGGCGATGGCCTGCGACATCATCATCATGGCGGACCACGCACAGGTCGGACTGCCGGAGCCTCGTGTCGGCCTCATCGCGGGCGCAGGCGGTGTCCACAAACTCCCCCGACACATCCCGATCAAGATCGCCATGGGCATGATGTTGACGGCGACCCGCATCGACGCCGCAGAGGCATACAGGCTCGGGATTGCAAACGAGGTGGTGCCGCAGGCCGATCTCATGGCGACCGCAGAAAAATGGGCCAACCAGATCCTTGAGGTCGCGCCGCTATCGGCGAGAGCAAGCAAGCAAATGGCTTATCAGGGCCTAGCGTCATCTGTGGAGGTTGCTTTCGACCGCAAGTACTCGGAAGAGGCGAAATTTCTGGCCTCCGACGATCGCAGGGAAGGTCCTCTGGCCTTCGCCGAGAAACGCAAGCCAAACTGGACCGGGAAGTAAGGCCAAAACAACATTCCCCTCCTGTGCAGGAGGGGAATGTGGGATCATTAATTGCGATAGCGTCGCTTAATCGGCGGCGGCCTTGACGTTCGCCCGAACCTGCTTCTTCATGTTGTCAAAGAACTGCTTCATAAGCAGCTTCGCCACTCCACCAAGCATCCGTTGGCCGACACGGGCAAACAGCCCTGCGATCTCCCCCTCGCCCTCAACATTCACCACGGTCTCGCCCGCCTTGCCCTCTGAAAGAGTGAACAGGGCTGAGCCATTCATCGCACCTTTGGCGCCCTTGCCTTCTACCAAGAGTTTGAATGATGACGTGGGTTGCTGATCTATTAACACTACGCGACCGGAGTATTCCCCGCGTATGGTTGCAACCCCGACACTCAGATCGATGGCATACGCATCGTCGCCATCTGGTGTGAACGACTTTGTGCCGGGTATCGATTGCGCAAGTGCGTCCGGGTCGAGCAGTACGGACCAGACGGTCTCGGGGTCAGCTGGGAGTTTGTACGAACCGTTGATCTTCATACCGGTTTATTTCCTTCAATAATTTCTTCGTACCGTCCAGTCCAAGATAACCCAGCAAAGTAACCTTTGCGTTACGACTCATTCCCGATTGCCGTAAATCCGTATTTTATCCTTGATACAGACGATTCCCTCCTTGCATCGTCTCAAATCAACATGCAAGATGCGGGTCTACCTTGAAACAAGTGGCAAGGGGCCGACCATGTCGACCGAGATCACTGTCACCGTGAACGGAACCGCGCAAACCAAAGCCGTGGAGCCTCGTCTGCTCCTGGTACATTTCCTACGCGACGTTCTTGATCTCACGGGGACACACGTCGGGTGTGACACAAGCCAGTGTGGCGCGTGCACAGTGCACCTGAATGGCGAAGCTGTTAAATCATGCACGGTATTTGCCGTCCAAGCCGACGGCGCCGAAGTGACCACCATAGAAGGTCTCGCCGACGGCGATACCTACTCGAATGTCCAACAGGGTTTCTGGGATGAGCACGGCCTCCAGTGCGGATTCTGCACACCGGGCATGATCATGACCTCGGAAGCGCTACTCAAGCAGAACCCCAACCCGTCCGAAGAAGAGATTCGGGCAGGGATTGCTGGCAATTACTGCCGTTGCACCGGGTACCAGAACATCGTCAACGCCATAGGCGCTGCCGCGAAAGCGGGTAAGTAAATATGGCTGTAGCAACTTTTGGAGAGAGCGTAAAACGTACGGAAGACCCACGACTGATCACCGGTCGAGGCAAGTACGTAGACGATGTCCGCCTGACCGGAATGGCGCACCTGGCGTTCGTACGCAGCACGTACGGCCACGCTAACATCAAGAGCATCGACACCTCGGCTGCCCTGAATGCTCCCGGCGTCATCGCCGTGTTCACCGGTGCGGACTTGCAGGAAGAACTCGGTGGACTGCCCGTCGGCTGGATGCTGCCAGACTTAAAGCAGCCGCCCCACCCCCCTCTCGCATATGAATCGGTCCGCTACCTCGGCGATGCCGTTGCCGTAATTGTCGCGGATTCCGCTTACCAGGCCAATGACGCAGTAGACCTGGTT
>JAPKBN010000090.1 GCA_026421215.1 Dehalococcoidia bacterium | reverse complement strand
CCTCCAACGCTCGCTGCAAGGGCCGTCTGATGCGGTAGGTTTACCTTAGGAGGAAGCTTAAGCATGAGATGTCGCACCTCATCTGCCTGATCGGTTTTGTGCTGAACGTGCACTGGGCAAAGTTTTAAGGTGTGCCGGCCACCGACATGGACGCCGAGGTGGATGTCGCTAGCGACGATAAGGTAGACGAACCAGATTTACACACGCAGTCGGCCAGTAATGGCAGGGACGTAACAGGCAGGTTTTTCGTCCCGCAGACCGGGTCCATAAACTCCGCGATTATCACGCTTCTGAAGGCCCGCTCTAGGCGTACACTTCCGTCCACCCCAGCTTTCAACGCCCTTCATTCAGGAACGCCCACAATGATCGTTGACGTCCACACCCACCTGCCCACCCACCGAAACACTGTCCCGGACTCTGACCGAACGTCCGAGGAAATGATGCGTTCCGGGGATGAAGTGTCGATGACGAACTCGATCGCTGATTACCTGTGCGCTATGGAGCCGGTCGACAAGACTTTCGCGTTTGGCATAGCCCCGCGACCTTGGGGATCAGAGCGAGAGATTATCGATGGTTCGGGCGATCTCACTGACGGCGGGAAGAACCACAATGATGTCGCCGCTGAGTTGCACAAAGCATCGCCCGACAAAGTGATCCCGTTCATGTCACTTCATCCGATGGACCCGGGGATGAATGACGAGTACGACCGGGCGGTCGGAGATCTTGGGTGCAAGGGGATCAAACTCGGGCCCAACTATCAAGACTTTGACCCGGTTGGTGAGGCCGCATTTAAGTTATATGCACGCCTAGAGGCCGATGGGTTGCCGATCGTTTTCCACCAGGGAACGTCACCGATGCGGGATGCGCCTTTACGCTATGCACAGCCGCTCGTAATGGACCAGGTGGCGATAGCATTCCCGGAGTTACGGATCGTGATGGCCCATCTCGGACATCCCTGGCAGGATGACTGCATGGCGGTTGTGCGGAAGCATCCAAATGTATGGGCGGACGTCTCGGCGCAGTTTTATCGGCCATGGTCTTTCTGGAACGGGATGAGGGTGTTTCACGAGTGGGGCGCAACTCAGAAGATCCTTTTCGCATCTGACTGGCCGGTGACCGTTCCTCAGGACAACATCGACGGACTGCGCAATCTGAGCAAGTTTGCAAAGGATCATCATCTGCCAGGAATCCCCGAGGACGAAATCGAGGAGATCATCAACAGGGACGCGCTAGACGTACTCGGGGTGGAATAACGCGTCCATCTGACCGAGGACGAGTTAGAATTTTCGGGCCTTAGCGCTTTGTAGCGGGGTACCACAACCCTCGTTGATTAACGTGCATATCTGATCCCGGAGTGATGTATTTGGCGAATGGCCAAAACAGTCCGAAAACGAACGACCCCGGAGGGGTATTTTACGGGTGGTACATCGTGGCAGCGATGTTCTTCACAAGTCTTATCGGCGTCGGTTCGCGTCAGGGATTTGGTGTGTTCGTCAAGGTCTGGGAAGAGGACTTCGGGACAAGTGTAGGGATGATATCCGTCGCCGCCGGCATAGGTTGGACAGTCAACGGACTTGTCCAACCTGTTGCCGGTAGTTTGACAGACCGTTTCGGCGCGCGCCGGGTCATGACATTCGGGTCGATTGGGATGGGTCTCGCCACGATCGGGGTCGGATTGATGCCGAACGTTTACGGATTGATCGTCATGTACGGATTTGTACTATCGGCTCTAGCAGGTGGTGCATTCGGGACCCCTACGACATCCGTCATATCACGCTGGTTTCAACGTAAACGTGGAATGGCAATCAGCTTCGTGATGGCGGGCGGTTCAGCCGGCGGACTGATAATGGTTCCGTTTGCGGCTTACCTGCTCGTTATTGCGGACTGGCGGACAGCGTGGTTCGTTATGGGCGGGATGATTCTTCTGTTCGGGTTGCCCCTGATAGTGGGCATAGTGCGAGACAGTCCCGCCGACATGGGGCTCCAACCGGACGGAGGTTCGGATGGCGACTCTGATGAACCCAATCCGGTGCCTCACCAGATACCTGTGGCCCCTTTAGAAACAACCCACTGGCGTGATTCGGTCCACTCCGCTCCGTTGTGGCAACTTTCCGTCGCCTTCTGGGTATGCGGCATCACTACCGGGATGATAGCCGTGCACTTTGTTCGGTGGGCCGAGTCAGAGGACATATCTGCAGGTACCGCGGCGCTGGCATTCGGGGTTCTCAGCGTAATTAACGGTGCCGGGTTAATTTTTGTCGGCTGGATATCTGACTATATGCCGCGCAAGAACCTCCTCGGGGTCGTTTATTTAGTGCGCGCTGGCGCGTTCTTGGCGTTGATCTTTTTGCCAGGGCAGGCGGCTCTCTGGAGCTTTGCTGTTCTGGGCGGTATGTCCTGGCTGGCAACAGTTCCTATGACGAACGGACTAACAGCAGATATTTACGGGCTAAAAAATATAGGAATGATCAATGGTTTGATCATGATGTCCCACCAGCTTGGTGGGGGCGTTGCCGTAATCGCAGCGGGCGTCGTGTTCGACGTGTGGGGTACATACGACGCCGCATTCGTTGCCGGATTCGCAACCCTGGTTTTGGCCGGAGTCGTGAGCTTTTCTATCAACGAAAGTAAATATTCGATTCGGTACCAGAAACCGCTACCAATCACCCCCAACGTGATAACAGCGGCATCGGACGGGGACTGATAATTAGACATGTGGATTGAGACCACATTGCATTCAGCGTTCGGCCTGATTCTTCACCATTCCGAGTACGTTGACCCTACCCTTGTTGATTGGATCAAGGACAAGATCGATCAGATCACTGGGGTGAGTGCAACAACTATTGTGATCGTCCTTGGTGTGGCGATGACGGCGTTCCCGATCGGAGTGATGGCATTGGCATTACGGCGTGCTCGAAAGGGGCGAAGTCGCAAGCGTTAAGGTCGTGATCCCGTTCGACTACGCAGATACGGAAAGCCTGGTCGAGCCAGACGATGCCCGGGCAATCGGATTCGTGGTGAACATCCATAGGGCGAAGCCTTCGGGTCTGCTGGTCACCGATCTAGACGTAGACCCGGACGCCGATGGTTATGACGAGGTAGAGGAACCAGGCCTTCCCCACGCGATCGGCTGGTAACGGCCAGGCCGCGGCGGCCACAGAATTCTCAGATCAAGCCCTACGCGGTAATCGCAAAGACACCGTAGGGGCTCTCGAAGAGGCAGTCCACGAACGGTCTAACGAGTTACCACCGAGGATATACTTCGAGGGCGGCGTGGAATCTGGCGAACACAAATGGCGCCGACTTATATTTTGGAGATATCGCTTGGCCCAGGAGACCGACGACAGACAGGATAGCCGCAAGAGCGTTTTTTACGGTTGGTACATCGTCGGCACCCTCTTCTTCGCGACTTTTGTAGGGGTCGGTTCTCGACAGGGTTTCGGCGTATTCGTTGAGGCATGGGAAGAAGATTTTGGGGCTTCTGTCGGTGCGATTTCGGTTGCAGCTGGC
>JAPKBN010000042.1 GCA_026421215.1 Dehalococcoidia bacterium | reverse complement strand
GATCGGGCGCTGGCGGAGATCGCAGCAGCGCTTCCGCCCCGCACCATCGTGGTGGACGACTCATCAAGCCACAGACTCTCCTTCAACCACTACATGCAATCACTCGCTTCGGACGAACTGGTTTCTAAAAAGAGCGGGTCGATTGGCTGGGGACTCGGCGCGACATTCGGGACGAAGCTCGCAAACCCCGACCGGCCGGTGCTCGGAATACTCGGTGATGGTGGGGCGATGATGACCATCCAGGGCTTGTGGTCAGCCGCCAACGACGACATCCCAGCCGTAGTGGTGGTGCTCGACAACGGCGCGTACCGGGTACTCAAAACCAACATGGACATCTACAAGCGAGATGTCATCAAGGAGCCAGAGCCCGGCAGCAACTACCTCTTCATGGACTTCCCTACCCCGTTCGATCTGTCGGTCATAGCCCAGGGCATGGGCGTCCACGGAGAGCGGATAACCGACCCCTCAGAAATAGGGCCGGCGCTAAAACGGGCGTTTGCGTCGGGCAAACCGGCCTTGCTGGACGTTGTGATAGACGGGGTTGTGTAGGACGGAGATCAGAGCCTCCAGCAATACAATCGTAGAGATCGATTGGATCGACGCAGCGGCGTATTCCCGTACCTCCCTACGTTCTAATTCCGTACAGCGTGTCTGCTGAATACCCCTCGCCCGGCCGGGAGAGGATTGAGGTGACAACGGCCGTTCGAAGAGCGGCAGGAGCGAGTGCACTTAACCTGGGCATAACTGGGCGGAGCAAACTCTACCCCGCGGTGATATGGCGTCATTACAAGTCTCTGCAAGATAGTCCTGAACAATTGGTACGACACGCCAGCGTGCTAGGTTCAGGCTAGCCCGCCGGTGTGCCGTACCAATTGCGTCACCACATCAACCCCGGTTCCATCCTTTAGGTTGGTGAAGACGAACGGCTTGTCACCGCGCTGCTTGCGGGCATCCCGATCCATCACGTCCAGATCAGCGCCAACATAGGGAGCGAGATCTATCTTGTTGATGACCAGCAGGTCTGAGCGTGTGATTCCCGGTCCACCCTTCCGCGGGATCTTGTCGCCGGCCGAGACATCGATCACATAGATCGTGATATCCGCCAGTTCCGGGCTGAAGGTCGCTGCAAGGTTGTCTCCGCCCGATTCGATCAGCGCCAGCTCAGCGTTCGGGAATCGACCAACCATGTCGCGAATCGCCGCCAGGTTGATCGAGGCATCCTCGCGAATGGCGGTGTGCGGGCAGCCTCCCGTCTCGACCCCAACGATGCGCTCCGCGGGCAGCGCGCCGGCGCGGGTAAGGATTTCCTGGTCTTCCCTTGTGTAAATGTCGTTGGTAACTACGAACAGATCGAACTCGTCTCGGAACCGAACACATAGCGCCTCCACCAGAGCAGTCTTACCGGAGCCGACCGGGCCGCCGATTCCCACACGTAAAGGGCCGTTCGAAGTGATCTTGTCTGGACGTTCGTTCAGAGCCGATGTCATGACCGGAATAGTCTCCCGTCGCGCATCTCGTGCGCCATTGATGCCAGGTCTATCACCGGCGTTGCGCCGCCTATGTCCTCAAAATTCGCGGCCAACGTCGCCTCCCCCGCCCGTTCAACGACCGACTGCATCCGGGCAACTACACGCTGTCCGTCGGTCTGACCGAGGGGGATCAAGCGCACGCCCGCCGAGACGATGCCGGCTGCGAACGATTGCAGGTACATGGGAAGTACATATTCAATCGGCACACCGTGACAAGCGGTAACCATCCCAACAGCAACTGGCACGGACACTGCCGAGTTTATTTTGGTTTGTTTTATAGCTGCTGTTGCGGATTCCACCGCCGTATTGGCCCAGGCTGCTTGTATTGTGCCCAAAAATGCCTCGCCCTGCGCTTTGCTTTCGAGGGCCAGTTCAGCGGTTCCGCGCATGGCTGCACCTATCTCTACGACCTGCTGAAGCCTCTTGTAATCGCCGGCGTCTGCCGCACGCCATGCAGCGACCAGCAACATTCCATCGACACGCCCTGCCCCCTGGCTCACCGCTGCTTCAATCCATCCGAACAGGCTCTCGGGATCGTCTACATCGCCGAGTGCGACCGCCTCTTCCAGTCCATGCGAGTAGCTAAATCCACCGATCGGGAATGTGGGCGACAACCACGCCTGAAGACGCAACAGGTCGGTGGTTTTGACGTGCTGATCAACCATGTGAGTGCCCGCCCTCGTCGTAAGCGCCGCCCTCCGGTTGAAACGGTGCGCTCACTTCCAGAATCTCTGCCCCAAGCCCGCGCAACATTTCTGCAATCACGTGGTCTAAGCGTATGTGAATTCGATCTTCCAGCAGCTCCGCCTGAAGGTGTCGATTGCCGATATGCCATGCAAGGCGAACGAGGTGCCCCGGTGAGTCTGCCACGACCTCCATGAGGTTTTCGGGAGCAGCGACCACGGCGATCCAGCCGCCGTCTTCCAGCCTCAGTCCATCACCATCAGCAAGCGCAACCGCATCTGGCAGGTCAAGGAGAAAATCGTCACCGGCGTCGGTGGTAAGGCGGACGCGTCTGCGATGGCGCTCGTCGAATTCCAGAGTCACAGTGTCAAGGGCATCGTCCGAGGACCAGTCACCAGACGCGACCGCTTCTGTTGCGCGTTTCATTGCAATTCGAGCTTAATTTGAACTTGAAATCTCACCTTCATCCTCGCCCATTAGGATAGGGAAGTCTCGCCGGAACGCCCGTGCGCACCAATGGGCGGGACAAGCGCGCCCCTACGGATGTGCTGATCACTCGCAGTCCCGACATCAAAACAGGAAATACCGCTGCGCCATCGGCAACTCTGTCGCCGGTTCACAGGTCAGCAACTCACCGTCGGCACGCACCTCATACGTCTCTGGGTCCACCTCCATCACCGGCGTGAGATCGTTGTGGATCATGGACCGCTTACCGATCCCTGAGCGGGTATTGCTCACCGGCACCAGATCTTTTGCAAGCCCCAGCTTGCCCGGGAGATCCGACTCCATTGCGGCGGCAGAAACAAAGGTCACACAACTCGCCGTCAACGAAGCTCCATAAGCCCCGAACATGGGACGGTAGTACGAGGGCTGGGGCGTCGGGATCGAAGAGTTCGGATCGCCCATACGTGCCGATATGATCGTGCCCGATTTGATCACCATGTCCGGCTTAACGCCAAAGAAAGCGGGCGACCAGATAACAAGATCCGCCAACTTTCCAGGTTCCACAGAACCGACGTACTCGGAGACGCCCTGCGCTATGGCCGGGTTGATCGTGTACTTGGCAATGTAGCGTTTCGCTCGGAAATTGTCGTTCTCGCCCGTCTCATCCGGCAATCGGCCGCGTTGCTTCTTCATTTTATCGGCGGTCTGCCATGTCCTGATGATCACCTCGCCAACACGCCCCATCGCCTGGCTATCCGAGGCAATAATCGAAAGCCCCCCTATATCGTGCAGAATGTCCTCGGCCGCCATCGTCTCCCGCCGAATCCGGCTCTCGGCGAAGGCTACGTCCTCCGGTACCTGTCGGTCCAAGTGGTGACACACCATGAGCATGTCCAGGTGCTCGTCCAAAGTGTTGATCGTGAACGGTCTTGTGGGATTGGTTGACGATGGGATTACGTTCGGTTCGCCACAGGCTCGGATGATGTCCGGGGCATGTCCGCCGCCCGCCCCCTCTGTGTGAAAAGCGTGAATAGTACGGCCCTTGAATGCGGCCAGCGTGTTCTCTAGAAACCCGGATTCGTTCAGCGTGTCCGTGTGAATCAGGATCTGAACATCCATCTCGTCCGCCACCGACAGGCTGTTGTCGATGGCTGCGGGTGTCGTGCCCCAATCCTCATGTAATTTCAACCCACATGCGCCGGCCCGCACCTGTTCTTCCAGCGCGGCAGGTAACGATGCGTTGCCTTTTCCGAAGAACCCGAGATTGACCGGCAGTCCTTCTGCCGCCTGCAACATCCGACCGATATGCCATCCACCCGGGCTTGCCGTGGTGGCGTTAGTGCCTGTGGCCGGACCGGTGCCTCCGCCCATGAGGGTCGTGACACCGGAATGAAGCGAGTGGTCCACCTGTTGTGGGGAGACGAAATGAACATGGACATCGAGGCCACCAGCGGTGATGATCTTGCCCTCGCCGGCGATCGCCTCGGTCGTCGGGCCGATCACGATATCAACGCCGGACTGTACGTCCGGGTTCCCGGCCTTACCGATAGCAGCGATCTGGCCGTCTCGCAAACCTATGTCCGCCTTGACGATGCCCCAATGATCCAAGATCAGTGCATTGGTGATGACGGTATCGACTGCTCCTTCGGCACGTGTCATCTGTGATTGGCCCATACCGTCACGGATAACCTTTCCTCCCCCGAATTTCACCTCCTCGCCGTATATCGTTCGGTCCTCTTCGACCTCAATGAAAAGCTCGGTGTCGGCCAGCCGAACTTTATCGCCAACCGTTGGACCAAACATGCCAGCGTAGGCGCGGCGAGTCATCTCAAACGGCATCGCTCAGGGCATCCTTGATTCGGCGTTATCTAGAGACCCCATAACGCCTTGATTGAAACCGAACACCCGCCGCGCTCCTCCGTACGGTATCAGCGAAACGATACGCGATTGGCCCGGCTCGAACCGCACCGCTGTTCCGGCCGGGATGTCCAGCCGCTTACCGTCTGCAATTGCACGGTCAAATCGCAGCGCCGAGTTCGTTTCAGCGAAGTGGTAGTGGCTACCGACCTGAATCGGTCGATCTCCTGTGTTGGCGACTTCAACACTCGTGACCTCACGATCGGCGTTCAGTGTGATATTGCCCTCCGGTGTGAAGATCTCTCCTGGGATTAACTTACTCATACGGAAGACCCGGCAGCACGAATCGGTTCGTGGACCGTGACGAGTTTCGTCCCGTCTGGGAATGTCGCCTCCACCTGCACTTCTTCGATTATCTCGGCGACCCCACCCATCACTTGTTCCCTCGTCAAAACAAACGCCGCCGCTGACATCAGGTCCGCGACAGTGCGGCCGTCACGGGCACCTTCGACCACAAAGTCTGAGATCAGCGCAACCGCCTCCGGGTAGTTGAGTTTCACCCCGCGTTCGAGGCGTCGACGCGCCACCATCGCCGCCATCGAAATGAGCAACTTGTCCTTTTCTCTTGGAGTCAGATCCAATCTGATACCTCGTTCCTCAAATATTCCAGATCGTGGGAAGTCGCTCCGCCGCACCTATCGCTCCAGCCCGAAAACGAGCCCAGAACGTCCCGAAAGCGCCGCGGACGTCCGCCGGATTCGCTCCAAGCCAGCGGGCGACAAGGAGACCGTCGAAAGACGTCACACCCGACCGCACGGTGTCCGGCGTATCGCAGAGTAACCGACGCGTTAACTTGAGCTGTTCGTTGGCGTCAGGGGCGACGTAAAGAAAAGTCGCATATGCCGGAGACCCGGCAAATCCTGCTCGTGAGTTCAGTGCGGGCGTGATACCGGTTACGTTTTTATCAGCCCCTTCGACGTCGGACAAATGTAGCGCGTCGGCCCATATCAGTCTGTCTTCAACGCGAACCCGCCACTCGTCGTGCAACAGTCCGGTCGTGAACCGCTCCCCACGCTCTACTCGCCCCAACGACAACACCTCGCCCGCCATCACGCGGGAACTCGGCGACGCCTTTATGGTCGTGATTCGCCGGAAGCATGCACCGTCGTACACAATGGTTCCCTGCGGAAGAAATTCGACCAACGAGCCCTGACCGGCGATCAACGTCGTCGTGGCCTCGGCGATCCGCCCGGTAGAGCGGTAAACCTTCTCGGCCGCCTGTCCGGTCACCAACAAAGACGCGCTTTCAGTCGCCTCCAGCGTCACCTCAAGTCGATCGCCGCCTACGATTCCTCCCGAAGAATTAACGAGTACTGCGGTGAAAGGTTCGCCCCACTCAGGCCGTGGAAACAACACCCTAAGTGGAGATTGCTGATACAGACGGCCGATGGCGCTGCCATCCCCGTCAACGATTACTGAGAAATCCAGCTGCCCATCAGTACGCGACACTACAGCGTCGTGTTTTCCTGATTTTATCGCTGTCGATTCCACCGGTCTTCGGCGCCTCTCGTATCAGTGGGGTTGGACAACAATGTCCGGAGAACCGATGTTCAACCGTTCGTCCAATGCGGTCAACCGGTAAATTCACCCTTGAGCGACCACCGCGCACCGTCCGTGGTGGATAAGACACATGCATTAACTACCGACCTCAAGGAGATATGTCATCCCGAGCGTAGCCGAGGGACATTCACGAGGACGCCATAATGAGAATATTCGCCGGCTCTCGAATGGTCATTCCCAAGCGACCGCGAATTCAATCATGATGCCCGTGATGTCCACTCTTGAATGAACTCTCCGGAGGTTCCGGATTCCCGCCCGCGTCGGGATGACGATGATCGGGCATCAGTCGGCGCATCCAAAAAATTCCTCTCTCCTCTTGCGGAATATCAACGGGGTGAGGGTTTATGACTGCATCCACGCGAGATGATCCACCAAACACGGCCATCTTCAGCGATAATCCCGAATAGCGGGGTGTCCACGTGCAGCCAAGGCACCCGGGAAAACTAAAGGCCGTGCAAACAATCAGGAGCTTACGAATGAGCACATCGTCAACGCCAGCGGTCGGCTACACCCCACCCAAAGGTGAATGGGAACGTCGTGACCCAGACACCCAGGGGTTTGATCCAATAGCACTCTCAGAAGCGCTCAAATTCGCAGAGGCCACGGAGATCGATTGGCCAAAGGATCTTCACGATCGAGCACCTAAGGGCGAGAACCACACGAACGACCGTGTTCTCGGGCCCCTCAAGGTGCGGAGCGCACCTGCTGGACTGGTGATTCGCGGCGGCTACATCGTCGGAGAGTACGGCGATCCATCCAGCGTTGAGGTGACCTTCAGCTGCACAAAGAGTTACATCGGCACGCTCGCGGGACAGGCCGTGGACAAAGACCTGATTCACAGCATGGATGATCGTGTCTCAGACTATATCAACGACGGCGGGTTCGATTCCGATCACAACTCAAAAATTACATGGCGTCACCTTCTCCAGCAGACGAACGAGTGGGAAGGTGAGCTGTTCGGTTTACCTGACACGGTCGACCGCGGCCGGGTAGTCGGCGGTTCCGCCAGCATGAACGGCGGGACCGATAACAGCGCTCTTCCTCACCAGGAGCCGGGCACCTTCTGGGAGTACAACGATGTTCGAGTAAATCGGACGGCGCTATCACTGTTGAGAATATATGACGAGCCGCTTCCCGCCGTATTGAAGCGCAACGTTATGGACCCGATTGGCGCGTCAGATGGTTGGGAATGGCACGGATACGAAACCTCGATGGTCGATCTGAACGGCGAGCAGGTTGAGTCGGTGTCCGGCGGCGCCCACTGGGGCGGCGGGCTGTGGATCGACACGTTTGACCACGCCCGGTTCGGGCTGCTCTATTCACGGCGCGGTCGCTGGGACGACAAGCAGATCGTTTCAGAATCCTGGGTGTATGCCATGACGGAACCATGTTCGATCAAGCCGGAATACGGGTACCTGTGGTGGCTAAATCATGAGGGCGAAATCTCTGACCTCGCCTCATCGCGCAGCTTTGCTGCACGGGGTGCTGGCGGCAACGTTGTGTTTATCGACCCAGTGAGCGATGTAGTGATCGTGGTGCGCTGGTGCAACGACCCGAAGGCGGTTATCGACCGAATTCTGGGGACGCTTACGGAGTAGTAACTTACGTTGTCGGTGAATAAATTCTTCTCCCTCACCCTTGTAACGAACTGGACTCTCCGGCTGGGAGAGGGAGATGCATAATTCACCGATACGACCTGAATAAAAGCAATTCGCATAAAGTGCCATCCGAACGTAACCAAAGGACCTTTACTAGCAACCACTTCTGCGAATACACACCGTTGTGCTCCTGACCTTTGTCCTCCCTCAGCCCCGCCCTCTCCCACGTGGAAAGAGGGTCCAAAGAAGGCCCTGATGCCTGACTACAACATCGAGATGCTCGCCGAGGAAAACGCGCTGGTTGGTGAGGGGCCTTGCTGGGATCCTCACCTGGGGGTCCTGTACTGGACTGATATCCGGACGGGACGGGTCTTCAAATACGACCCGTCGACGGACGATAACGAGTTGATCCATCACGGCAAATACGTCGGAGGGATCGCCGTCAACAAGCAGGGCGGGCTGGTGTTCGGCACCTGGGAGGGCGTAATGCTGTGGCGTTCTGACGACGATTTCCAGTGGATTCACCACGGCGAGACGTACCAGTTCAACGATTGTTTCGCCGGACCGCGTGGAGAGTTCTACGGCGGCAGTTACTTTGACGGCGCAGCTCCCGGCGCATTGTTCCGATTCGAGACCGACGGTCGGGTGGAGACGATCGCCGAGGACGTCGGCATCTCCAACGGCATGGGCTTCTCGTCAGACGCCCGAACCTTCTATCACACCGATTCTCCGATCCGGACGATCTTCGCCTACGACCACGACGTGGAGACGGGCGCTGTAACCAACAAGCGTGAGTTCGTGAAACTGGACGCTTCGGAGGGCATTCCGGACGGCATGACAGTAGATGCGCAAGACCACGTCTGGTCGGCCAACTGGGGCGGTAGTTGCGTGATTCGGTTCGACCCTGATGGGGTTGAAGAACGCCGCGTCAGATTCCCCGCCACACAGACATCGGCCCCAATGTTTGGCGGCGAAGACTTCAGAGATCTCTACGTGACAACGGCGTACAACGGCACCGGCGACCCACCGAGCGGGCTGGAGCCAACCGGGTACGACTTCAACGCACATCGGGGCGGTGAGCTGTACCGAGTGAACCTCGGCGACCACGGCATATACGGCAAGCCGGAATACGAAGCCAACTTCAAATGGGCTGACATTTAAATAATGACTATGGAATATGTCAATTTCGGAAAAGCCGGGGTTAAGGTTTCACGGCTGGCGCTGGGACTCGGCTTTCGCGGCCAAACGGACGCCAATGAGGGTGAACGGGCCATCGAACGCGCCATTGAACTTGGCATCAACTTCATCGACTGCGCCAATGTGTACGGGCTGGGGGACGACCGCGTCGAAGCCGGAACGTCAGAGCAGATTCTCGGGCGCGCCCTGAAACGACACCGCGATGATCTGTTCATCTCGTCCAAGGTATTCAGCCCGATTGGTGATGGGCCCAACGATCGCGGCGCATCCAGATATCACATCATGCGTGAGATCGACCGTACGCTTGGTCGATTGGACACGGATCACATCGACGTTTACATCCTCCACGGATTCGACGATGTGACTCCATTAGACGAAACACTGCGCGCAATGGACGACCTCGTCACGGCGGGTAAGACCCGCTATATCGGCGTCTCCAACTATCAGGCGTGGCAGGTCGTGAAATCACTCTGGACGCAGGACGCGAACGGACTCGATCCGCTGATATGCATCCAGAACCCGTACAACCTGCTCAACCGTGACCTCGAACTGGAAATGTTCCCGGCCGTGCGATCCCACGGCTTCGGCGTCATGACTTACAGCCCACTCGCCGTTGGGTTGCTATCGGGCGCCTACGTCCCCGGCGAGTCCGCGCCGGCGGGTTCACTTTACGGAACCGTCCGGGCGAGTTGGTTTGATAGCCACATGGATGCAAAAACCCGGGCTGTACTGGATGTTCTGCATGACGTCGCTACCGCCCACGGTAAAACCGTTGCGCAGACGGCAACCAACTGGGTGCTCTCACATCCCGAAGTTAGCGTCGCAATAACCGGTGGCGACACGGCCGAACACATGGACGACAACATAGGCGCTGTCGGATGGTCCATCACGGACGGCGAGCGGGAACGGCTGGACGATGTATCCTACGGCGCGCGTAGAGTGCTCGACTAATCCAAGGTTATCGTACGTAGACCGCAGGGGCCGAGACAAGAGGCTGAATGCGCTGCACAGGTAACAACACCACAGCGCCTTCCACCGGAATCGTGGAACCTACTCCAGAGTGGCCCGACCTGACCGAAGGAGCGCTTCTGCCCTTCCTGATCGTCGTACCTTTGACGCTTTTTAAGCGACAACGAGCCACAGTTTAGTTATCGCTCCGCAGGCGTTGTACGTCCGTATGAGCTACAAAAAACGCCCACGACTTGCGCCCCCACGGGTCGTGCGTACACTGACGCCGCACCGTCAGCACCTACAGGTCACTAATAGAAGGGCCGACTCACAACATTGAAGATCAAACGCATAGAGATATACCCACTTGTGGCCGAGCTTAACGAGCCGTTTGGTTGGTCGCAGAGATGGACGTCCACCCGAGCGACCACGGCGGTCAAGATAATCGCCGACGACG
This sequence comes from Dehalococcoidia bacterium, assembly GCA_026421215.1. GTDB lineage: Bacteria > Chloroflexota > Dehalococcoidia > Lucifugimonadales > Lucifugimonadaceae. Next base: position 7,225 of record JAPKBN010000042.1, on the reverse strand, counting down.
GGACCTACGGGTGGGGCGAAAGCGGCGGGGCCGAAACGATGAGATCGCTGGCACCGCTGTTGATCGGCGAAGACGCCACGCTTCCCGAACGTGCATGGCAGAAGATTTACGCCGAGATCTACCAGGGCCACAACTACTCAGGCCCGGGCATGAACGCCCTCAGCGCGTTCGACATGGCGCTCTGGGACATCGCCGGCAAGGTCTCAGGACGACCAGTTTCCGAGATGCTCGGGGGGGGCTCCCGTGATCGGGTACCCGTTTACGCGACGGGGTTGTACTACCTTGAGAACGACTTCCCGAATCGGATGGCCGCAGAGGCGCGCGGCTACGTCGATGCCGGATTTACTGGGGTCAAGATGAAGGTCGGAGGCAAGGAGTTTCTGGAAGACGTAAACCGCGTTTATCATGTCCGGGACGTGATCGGCGAAGACATTCACTTGATGTTCGACGCCAACGAAGGCTACGACGTCAAAACCGCTATCGACTTCGGACGACGTGTTGCAGACGCGGATATTTCATGGTTCGAAGAGCCCTGTGGCTCGTACGATCTCGACGCCAATATCCAAGTCCGAAACAACGTGCCGATGCCGACCTCTGGCGGCGAGAGTCGCCAGACGCGCTATGAGTTCTCCGATCTGTTTGCGCAACATGTCTTCGACATCGTCCAACCAGACATTGTGAACGTCGGCGGAATATCAGAAATGTTCAAAGTCGGACACATGGCCAACGCCTACGGAGTCCAGTTCAATCCGCACTTCTGGGGCAGTGGCATCAGCCTCGCCGCCACCCTCCACGTAGCGGCGTGTCTGCCGTCCAACCCGCCGTCTTTCACGGCCGAACCTTACGTGAATCAGACGGTAATGGAGTTCGACCGCACCCCACACCCTATCCGTGAAAACCTGACCGACCCGATCTTCGATCAGGTTGACAGCCACATCGCCGTCCCGACATCGCCCGGCCTGGGCATAGAGGTCCACGACGATGTGCTCAAAAAATACCTTCAAGGAGACGGACCGATAGTTGTGGACCAAGCAGCAACAACCGCGTGGGGGCGCTGAGAAACCCCGTAACTTCCTCACCCCAACCCTGTCCCGCGAGGAGAGGGGTCACACCACCCAGCACAATAGGAACCACTCATGAAGATCACTGACGTCACGCTCACACTGTTCGCCTGGAACGACATTCCAGCCACCAAGTACGGCCAACTCAGCCAAGAGTTCAGCGGGACCTCCCAGATGGGGCTGGTAACGATCACCACCGATCAGGGAATACAGGGCCACGCGTTCCTGGGATCGGCGAGTCGAGGCGCAAACCTTGATGGCCAGAGTTTGATCGACTACTTGAAGCCGGTCGTGATGGGCCAGGACCCGCTGGACCGTGAGCGGTTGTATCAGGATCTTCAAAAGCGCTACCGCAACACCACTCCTCGGGTAATTGGAGCTGTGGACATCGCGTTATGGGACATTGCCGGCAAAATCGCCGGGCTGCCCATCCACCAACTTCTCGGCTCGTACCGAGACAGCGTCCCGGCATACGCAAGCTCCGCAGTTCTCGACTCGCCTGAGGCCTACGGCGAGCAGGCAGCACAGTACAAGGCAGACGGCTGGGCGGCGTACAAGATTCACCCACCTACAATCAGCGCCAAGGGCGACATAGCAGTGTGCGAGGCCGTCAGGAAGGCGGTCGGCGACGACTACCGGATCATGCTGGACTCCACATGGGCCTACAACTACTACGAGGCGCTAGCGGTCGGCAAGGCGGCTGAACGCTTGGGCTTCTACTGGTACGAAGACCCGCTAGCCGACGATGACATGTACAACTACATCAAGCTGCGGGAGCACATGGACATCCCGATCATGGCGACCGAGCACTCGCCGGGCGGCTTCACCGCATACGCCCCGTGGCTGGTCTCGCAGGCAACCGACTACCTGCGCGGCGATGTCGCGGTGAAAGGCGGAATCACGGCCATCTACAAGACGGCGCATCTCGCCGAAGGCTTCCACCTCAACTACGAGGTCCACCATGGCGGCAACTCGCTGAACAACGTTGCCAACACACACGTGATCATGGCGATCAAGAACTGCGAGTACTTCGAGGTACTGCTGCCATCTGGCGCGCAGAAGTACGGCCTAATCGAGGATATCGACCCAGATGAGAACGGCCTGATATACGCATTCAACGAACCCGGCCTCGGCGCAAAGATCGATTTTGAGCTGATCGAGCGCATGAAGACGGCGGTTCTGAGCTAAATAGCCCCCGGCCATAAAGGTGTCTCGGCATTCAGTGCAAAGTCATTCTGAGCGTATCCGACGGACCTTCACCGACAGGCCATTCAACAGAAACATATCGATTGAGCCCGGACCTTGAACCTCACTCACCCTAGCCCTCTCCCACTGGGAGAGGGGACCAAACGACAGGCAATCACATGAAGATCACCGACCTCACGATCAAGCTTTTCAAATGGGAAGGCATCCCGCCACGCAGGCAGGGTGATGCGTCCACCAGCCAGCTAGGGCTGGTGACGATCTCTACAGACGAGGGTCTACAGGGCCACGCCTTCCTAGGGTCGTCTATGGCCACCGCCGAAGACGATGCGCCCGGATTAATCCGCTATCTGAAGCCGCTGGTCATGGGCCAGAATCCACTGGATCGTGAACGGCTCTGGCAGGAGTTGTGGACGCGCAACCGACAGGTGAGTTTCCGAGCCATCGGTGCTATCGACTGCGCACTATGGGACCTCGGGGCTAAAGCAGCTGGACTACCGCTGCACAAGTTGCTCGGCTCGTACCGCACCAGCGTCCCCGCATATGCATCATCCGCGCCGATGGACAAGTTGGAGCTGTTCACGGACGAGGTCGCGCACTACAAGGAGCGTGGCTGGACGGCGTACAAGATTCACCCGCCGCGGATACCGGCCTACGACATCGAGGTCTGCGCCGCAGTTCGGGAGGTCGCGGGATCGGACTTCACGCTGATGCTGGACTCGATGTGGTCGTATGACTATCCGTGGGCGCTGCGGGTCGGTAAAGCGATCGAGGAGTTGGACTACTACTGGTACGAAGACCCACTCCCGGAGGACGACCTCGGCGGTTACGTGAAGCTGCGTAAGAATCTTGACATCCCTTTGATGGCGACCGAGTACGCCCCCGGCGGAGGCTTCACGGCATTTGCGCCGTGGCTCCAGTACGGTGCGACCGACTACCTGCGCGGAGATATCCAGGTGAAGGGCGGTATAACCCCGCTCATCAAGGCTGCGCACATGGCGGAGGCTTTCCATCTGAATTTTGAGATGCACCACGGAGGCAACTCGCTCAACAACATCGCCCAACTCCACGTCATCATGGCGATGAAGAACTGCGAGTTCCTCGAAGTCCTGCTCCCGGACGTCGCACAGAAGTATGGCATCTCGGAAGACATCGAGGTCGACTCAAACGGCATGGCACACGCTTCGGACAAGGTTGGCATTGGTGCCGAGATCGACTTCGCTATGATCGAGAAGATGAAGGCGGCGGAGCTGTCTTAGACTCGTGATCGCCGGACGGGGCGTATTGCCATACAGCCCTACACTCACCACAGGGCTACGCCATAGAAGCGTATGGCACACGCCCTCGTCTGCACATGTGAATCGTGAGGAATCAACAATGAAGGCCGCACTTTTCTACGGCGAGAAGGACATTCGGATCGAGGACAGGCCCACCCCGGAACCCGGACCGGGGGAAGTCGTGATCGGTATCGAATCGGCCGGCGTATGTGGATCCGATCTGCACAACTATCGCGGCAATCGTCCGTCCACAATCGACGTGCCATGGGAGCAGGGGCATGAGTTGGCGGGCGTTGTCGAGGGGCTTGGAGCAGGTGTCGTGAATCTCTCCGTCGGCGACCGCGTAGGCATCGAGGCCGAGCATCTCGTGGGCTGCGGTCGTTGCCGGGAATGTTTGCGTGGCGACTATCACATCTGTCCGGATCGCGGCATCGTGCACGGCGCGCGCCACGGCAGCCACGGCTTTTCCAGTCACGACGTGACGCTGGCAAGCAACTGCTTCCACTTGCCCGACCATGTGTCGTTCGATGAAGCTGCCCTCCTCGACTGCTATGCATGTGGCGTGCACGCAGTTAATCGGACGCCCGTGCCGGTGGACGGGACCGTAGTCATTGTTGGCGCCGGTGCGATCGCACTTACGCTGGGGCAGATCGCTAAAGCCTACGGCGCAGGCCACATCATCATGGTCGGAACACGACCGGAACCGTTGCAGACGGCGGTCGAATCCGGAGCGGCCGACGAATACATCGTGAACGCTGATGAGGACCCGGTGCAAGGTGTGTTGGATCGCACCGATGATGAGGGCGCCGAGGTTGTATTTGAGACAGTCGGCGGCGAGTCACAACTGATCACACAATGCATGGCCATGACGCGCCGGGGTGGCAATGTGAGTGTGGTCGGGTTATTCACTCAGCCACAAACGTTGGACTCTCAAGCACAAGGAATGGCGAAGGAACTGGTACTAACTTGGTCCAACAGCTATTCAAGTTGGCAAGGTATTTCCGAGTACCAGACTGCTCTTGACCTGCTGGCATCCGACAGACTCATTGCCGGTCCGATAATCACGCACCGATTCCCTCAGGCCCAGATTACAGAAGCCTTCGCAGCGGCAGACGATAAACGCACGTCCGGTGCAATCCGCGTGGTGGTCAGTCACCACCACGAACACCCAGACAAGGCTTAGTCAACGGCATCACAAGCGAGTGGGGGACTCTCCTGGTCGGGAGAAAAACAGAACTACCACAGGTAGAGATCACAATCCCAGTACCGCGTCCAGTTACGAACTAGTTCATCCACCCATTGGGAATAACGAACAGGAATACGAAGATCTCCGTTGTCGGCTCCACCACGTTATGGGCCTTCGCCCGACGCCTTATCCCGGTAAAGTAACCTATATGCGTCCCAAAACATCCGTCTACATCGCCGGTTGTCGAACGAATGATGAGGAATATCGATGACCCAATTTCGGATAATGCTCAATCGTCACTCGGCCTTCTACTCTCCATTGCTAGGGACTGTCGCAGGTGGATTCCTTGCGGAAGAGGGTTTAGACCCGCATTACGGCGGAGAGGTCCCACCAGGCAAATCATCACCAGAAATGCTAGCTACTGGGGAGCTTGAAGTTTGTCAGGGCGCAGTGTCGGCGAGCTGGAGTTATCTCGAACAAGGGAAGACCCCACCGATAGTGCATTTTGCACAGATCAATGAACGCGACGGGTTCTTTATTGCTGCCCGTGAGCCAGATCCGGACTTCACATGGAACAAGCTGTCAGGTGCAGACGTTCTCGCCGATCACGGTGGTCAACCGTTGGCGATGTTCAAGTACGGTGTCCACAAGATGGGCGTTGATTACGACTCACTGAATGCCATAGATGCCGGGTCAACGGGAGAGATAGATGCCGCCTTCCGATCCGGAAGGGGGCAATACGTTCACCAACAGGGACCGGCACCACAGCAACTCGAAGCTGACGGCCTGGGCCATGTCGTTGCATCTGTGGGTGAGGCCGTCGGGCCGGTTGCGTTCTCAAGCATCCAGGGAACTCGGGAATTCGTTGCTTCCGACCTCGCCAACGCGTTCATCCGGGCATACAAAAAATCCCGTCAGTGGGTGAACAACGCTTCGGCTGAAGAGATCGCAGATAAAGAGGCCGAGTTCTTCCCGGGAATAGACCAGTCGGTGCTAGCCCACACCATCCGGTTCTACCAGGGCCTGGGCTGCTGGAACCCGGCGGTAGAAATATCTCGCAGCAGCTACGAGACGGCGCTAGATGTGTTCCTCCACAGCAACCTGATCACCAAACGCCACAGTTACGATGACGTGGTTGTCGCGCCCCCAACTGGGTAGAAGGAACGCCTCTCCTAAAGTAGGAGGGGGCAATTTGAACCTGCCTCACCGTTTGAAACACTTGGCCTCTTTCACCAGAAGAGGGGGCAAAAAGGACCGTTAATGGCATTCGCCGCCCTACCGATCACCGAAGTCGATTCACACCGCAAGACAGTCACGACCAACGGCCTTAAGTACTCGTACCTTGAATACGGTTCACCCGACAATCCACCGGTGATCCTCTTGCACGGCATCTGGAGCACCGGCGCTGTATGGCATGACATCGCCGTGGCACTTGCGGAGACGCACCACGTGCGATCTGTCGATTTCCGGGGGCGATCCCAGACCGAGTGGTCTCCTGAAGGCGACTACTCGACGGAAGCGTACGTCTCTGACGTGCTCGGACTGTACAAGGCTTTGTACCTTGAAAAAGCCTCAGTCATCGGGCATTCCATGGGTGGTGGGGTGGCGACGGCCCTGGCGGCTGAACACCCGGGGCTGGTGGAGTCGCTGGTCGTTATCGACTCCGGTCCTGTGATGCGCGCTGGATCGGCGGTCGAGTTTGAGCGCCAGTTGGCATCGTTATCTCAGGACTTCCCGAGTATGGCCGCAGCGCGCGCCTGGCAGACCCATGCCCTACCAAACATCTCGGACCACGCGGTCGAACGGCGTTTGGCTGCACGCCTTGTTGAGCGGGACGGGAGGCTGGTCTGGCGGGAGGATCCACGAATCCGAACATCCAGGGATCTGATCGTGCGACCCTCCGAGGATGAGATGTGGGAGCGCTACCTGTCGGTGAAGACCCGGACCCTCTTCGTGCTCGGCGGCAACAGCCAGTTAGTCACCGATGAAGCGGAGAAAAGACTCACGACTGGGATGGTGGACGCCACATCTATCAGAATCGCCAAGGCCGGTCACAACGTCTTCGAGGACAACCACGACGACACGATGACCGCGATAAGCAAGTTCCTAGCCGATGATTAGAGTCTGATAAGGGCCCCATAGTACCGTTTCAGCGTGTCGGTCCAACGTAGGCCTATCGACTTTTGTAGGCCGACCGTCTGGACCAAAGGTTGTCTTGAAGTTAAACCCAGTCACAGTCGAGCCTTCATCGTTCGGTTGTTTGATACGCTTCCACGCATGACGGTACAAGAGGCTCGTCGGCCCATCCGGTCTTTCGACAGTCTCAGGACCCTGCGATCGGCGGTGCAAGTGAAGCCCCTACGGTGCGGGCGCCGCAATCTTCCCAAATAGCTCAGTATCCGGGTGGAACGCGACCCAGCCGAACCAGTACGACACCTGGCCAGGAAGCCGGGCAAGCGTCTCGGTTCCGTCCGATTTCACAAGCCCCGTCTCCTCAA